>JBNKKA010000088.1:0-17337 GCA_050291585.1 Desulfobacteraceae bacterium | reverse complement strand
CGGTTTCGTCAAGGTGGTGGACGCCATGATCGACCAGGGCGTGGTATAATCAGGGGGGAAAATCGGCGTTTCGGCGGGCGGCAGATTCGCAAAAAACTTGGCAGGATAGACTAGCTTTGAATCTGCCGTCCGAAGCCGGAGTTCTTCCGGCTGGCCACCGAACGGGAGGCCAATACGGCCATCGCCGTTTTTTCGCAATTGGCCAAGGAGCTGAGTGTTGTGCTGCCCATCAGCTTCTTCGAGAAGAGAAACCAGTCGCATTTCAACAGCCTGGCCGTTATCGATGCGGACGGCAGTGTTCTGGAGACCTACCGCAAGACCCATATCCGGGATGGGCCCGGCTATGAAGAGAAGTACTATTTCAACCCCGGAGACACCGGTTTCAAGGTATGGCAGACCCGCTATGCCAGGATGGGCGTCGGCATCTGCTAGGATCAGTGGTTTCCAGAAACGGCCCGATGCCTCGCGCTCATGGGGGCCGATGTCCTCTTCTACCCCACGGCCATCGGCTCAGAGCCGCCGGACCCCTCCTATGACTCCAAAGACCACACGCTGACCGTCATGCGGGGTCATAGCGCCGCCAATCTCATGCCCGTGGTCGCCTCCAACCGCATCGGAACCGAGACTATTTATGGTTCGACGTTCACCTTCTACGACTCCTCCTTCATCACCGACAACAAAGGCCAGATGGTCACCGTCGCCGACCGGGAGACTGAGACCCCCCTTGTGGCCGAGGTCGACCTGGACGCCTACGCCGCCGAACGCGCTGCGTGGGGACTTTTCGGGGATCGGCGCCCGGAAAAGTACGGCTCCCTGCTGACTCTGGACGGCGAAGCCTAGACTGGATCGGTTGTATCTACTTCCATTGATGTAACGATGCTCTATGAATCACTTTTCGCCGGAAGGTCACTCAATTCGGAATCTATAGGTAAAATGACCGCGGCGGTACCGATAATGCAGCCAGCAGGGCCTCATTTTAGAAACCCAATTTATGGGTTTGGGTTGATGATTGATCCTGAAGCCGACGATGGAGGAGCATACGGACATGGGGAGCGATGGGCCAGGATTCAACACATGGTCTGTTTTTTATCCTGACTTTCATAACCGACCGGTTATTGTCACTATACTCTGCAATACCACTATGGGAGGTCACCCCTTTTATCTTGTAAAAGATATTTTGAGTGTACTAAAGAAAGCATAAAAAAATCAGCGGGTACAAAAAGCTTGCTGTACACCTTTAAAAAAGTAGACGGGTCCGAATGTCAAACATCAGCATAGGCTTTATAGGTGCCGGCAAGGTAGCCACGGCTTTCGGTCACTACCTGAATGAGCGCAACGTGACGATTTGCGGGTACTTTGACCGTCACCATACTAGGGCCGCTAGTGCCGCCACCCTCTCTAACAGCACCACTTTTAGCGATACGGCGCGACTCACCGACGCCAGTGACATCATTTTGATCACCACCCAGGATGATCATATCAAGGGCGTCTGTGAGGCCTTATGCCAAGCGGGGTATATCTCGAGCCGCCACCTGGTGGGGCATATGAGTGGGGCGCTCCCGTCCTCCATCCTGAAGGCGGCCCGGGCAATGGGCGCCACCATCTTCAGCCTGCATCCCCTGCAGGCCTTTGCCGACGAAGAGATCGCACTGCAAGCCCTGCCCAGTACATTTTTCAGCCTCGAAGGCCAGGGAGAAGGACTGCCTGAGATTGAACGACTCCTGTCACACATGGGAAATCCATATTTCTGTATCGACTCAGAGCATAAACGCCTCTACCATCTATCCGCCTGTGTCCTGTCCAACTATCTGGTGACGCTGATTGACCAGGGGCTGGCCGCCCTGGAAAAAAGCGGCGTCGATCGACAAGAGGGATTTCAGGCCATGCAGCAGCTCATGGACGGTACTCTGGCGAATATCAGGCGCATGGGGACCGAGAAGGCGCTCACAGGTCCCATCGCCAGGGGAGACGGAGGCACGGTCAGAGGCCACATCGAGGCCCTTGAAGCAGCGCGGATGAACGATTATAAAAGCTTTTATACCTTTATGGGTCGACTGACCCTCGAACTTGCAACCCGGGGCGTGCTCAGGTCGGCGGATGCGGTGGCTGAACTGCGCCGCCTGCTTGCCTGAGCGTGACGGCGAAGAGGAGCACCATCATGGCAAACCAGAAGTTTACCGTCCAAGCCTTCAGATCCGCCAAGGCAGAGAATCGACGCGTCAGCATGCTGACGGCCTACGATTACACCACGGCCTGCCTCCTGGATGAGGCCGGCGTGGACTGTCTCCTGGTGGGGGATTCCCTCGGAATGGTCATGCTGGGCTATGAAAACACCCTGAGGGTGACCATGGACGACATGATCCACCATACTAGAGCAGTGGCTCGCGGAACCCGCAATGCGCTGCTCATCGGCGACATGCCTTTTCTCTCCTACCATGTGAGCGTTGAGGATACCGTGCGCAATGCCGGCCGCTTCGTCCAGGAGGGCGGTGCCGAAGCCGTAAAACTGGAAGGCGGAAGCGAGGCCGTCGATAAGATCAGGGCCATCGTCAAGGCCCAGATCCCGGTCATAGGCCACCTGGGGCTGACCCCCCAGTCGGTGAACGCCTTCGGAGGCTTCAAGGTTCAGGGTAAAGATCTGGAGACGGCCCGCAAAATTATCGATGACGCCATGCGGCTCCAGGATGCCGGCGTATTCGGCATCGTGCTCGAGTGCGTTCCCGACGGGCTGGCGTGCCTGGTCACCGAAAAACTCGACATCCCCACCATCGGTATCGGCGCCGGGGCAGACTGCGATGGCCAGGTGCTGGTGATTCAGGATTTACTGGGTATGTTCCGAAAGATGCGCCCAAAATTTGTGAAGACCTATCTCTCCGGCGGAGACCTGACCGTCGAGGCCGTGCAAGCCTACATCGACGATGTTCAAAAGGGCGCCTTTCCGGCCCAAGAGCACTGCTTCGCCATTGATGAAAAGGTACTCGCCGAGCTGGCGTCCGAATAAAGAAAGTTGAAGATGCAGATCATCCAAACCAAGCAAGACCTGCGTGAAGCAATACGGGGCTTTAAAGCCCGGGGCGCGACCATCGGCTTCGTTCCCACTATGGGCTTCCTCCACGAGGGACATCTCTCCCTCATGCGCAGGGCCCGGGCGGAGAACGATATCACCATTGCCAGCATCTTCGTCAACCCGGCCCAGTTCGGTCCCAACGAGGACCTGGATGCATATCCCCGGGATGCCCAACGGGACATGGATCTGATGGCGGCGGAGCAGGTGGATGTCGCTTTCTTCCCCACGGTGGAAGCGCTCTATCCTCAGGGCTTTACCACCTACGTCGAGGTGGAGGGGCCGATGACCCAGGTGCTTTGCGGCCGCTCGCGTCCCACCCATTTCAAAGGCGTTACCACTATTGTGGCCAAGCTGCTCAATCTGGTCACCCCGGAGCGGGCCTATTTCGGTCAAAAAGACGCTCAACAGGCAAGGGTGATTCAACAGATGGTCAGGGACCTGGATATCGACGTGCAGGTGGTGGTCTGCCCCATCGTGCGTGAGTCCGACGGCCTGGCCATGAGTTCGCGCAACGCCTATCTGACAAAGAGGCAACGCAAGGACGCCGTGGTATTGAACCAGGCGCTGCGAGACGCCGCGGCATGCGTCGCTGACGGGGAGCGCAGCGCGGCGGTCATCAAAGCGCAGATTGAACGGCAGATCCAAACGGTAGAGGCGGCGGCCATCGACTATGTTTCGGTAGTAGATGCGGACACTCTGGAAGGGGTTGACACCCTCAGTGGCAATATTCTCATTGCCGTGGCCGTGGCGTTCGGAAAATCACGGCTGCTCGACAACATTCGCATCGAGATTTAAGGTTCTTCAATAGTCAAGGTCTTCTGGCTGAAGGTATTCAACAGCAAGCCCCCCCCTATCGCCCCACTGCTTACCCAGCGCGCCTCAAGCCTCGTTGGCCGACTGCAGCATGCAGTGCAGCAATACATTCGCGCCGGCTTCGCAATCTTCCCAGGTGGTGTTTTCGACTTCCACATGGCTGCGGCCACCGATGGAGGGCACGAAGATCATGGCCGTGGGCGCAATCTGGTTCAGATAGCTGGCATCGTGGCCCGCCCCGCTGACCATGTGGAGGCTGGAATAGCCCAAGTTTTCGGCGGTATCGAGAACACGCTGGACGAGGCCTTCGTCAAAGGGGGAGTGCTCCACCCGCCAGGTCTCTTCGATGCGGATGGGACAGCCCCGGTTTGCGGCCAAGGCTTCAAACTCCGCCCGCAGATCGTCCCAGGCCCTCAAGGCCAGGTCATCGTCCCAGGAGCGGATGTCAACGGTGAAATGGACCTTGTCGGGGATGATGTTACGCGAGTTCGGGTGGTTCTGAATCTCTCCCACCGTCGCCACCATGTTGCCCCCCATCTTGGCGGGCAGGTGGTTGACGGCCAGAATCATCTCCGCGGCGGCGCACAAGGCGTCGTGGCGGCCCTCCATGGGGGTGGGGCCCACCTGGTTTGCCTCCCCCTCCAAGTAGATGTCGTACCAATGCAGGCACAGGATTCCCTTGGGCGCCCCGATCCGCTTGCCCGTGCGTTCCAGCATGGGACCCTGCTCGATATGATATTCGTAATAGGCGTGCACGGGCCAGGCTTTCGCCGGCAACTCGCCCTTGTAGCCGATACGCTTCAATTCGTCTTCAAAGCGCAGGCCATTTAGATCGGTGCGGTCATAGGCCCAATCCCGTTCAAGGGCGCCCGCCCAGACCCCGGAGGACACCATGGCCGGGGCGAAGCGCGAGCCCTCTTCATTGGTCCAGTCCACGATGGCCACGGGCCGCCGGGTCTGGATCTTGTTCTCCTCCAAGGTCCGCATCACTTCCAAGGCACCCATGACGCCCAGGATACCGTCGAAGCGGCCGCCCTTGGGCTGGGAGTCGACGTGGGATCCGCTCAGTACTGGCGACAAGGTGTCTTCCAGGCCTGCGCGGCGCCCAAAGATGTTGCCCATCTCATCGATGCTGACGGCCAGATCGATCTCTTTGAGCCAGCCCACGAACAAGTCCCGCGCCTGCTTGTCTTCATCACTCAGGGTCAGACGCTGGACGCCGCCCCCCGGCGTCGCCCCGATCTTGGCCATCGCCTCCAGGCTTTGGCGTAAACGCTCACCATTGACACGCAAATGTTTCCTGTCCATGTCGACATTCCTCCCGATTTATCTCGTATCTCCACCATCCGGCGTTTTCTCCGAAGGTAGAAAACTGGCCTTGATCGCCGCGATCCATTGGGGCGGGTAGGGCACCTTGAAAGCAGCAACCTCCACGCCCTTGTCCGGATCATCGAAGGCGATTTTTACCACCGACTGATGCAGTTCGGCACCACCCAAGGTGTTGCCATGGGTCACCTGGGTAATTCGGTCGCCCGGTATCTCCATGAGCTGTTTGGCCAACCGGCTGCGGTACACCAAACGGTCGGGCAGCAGCAGTAAAAATCCGCTGCTGGGCCGCCGGGTCGCCGGGCGGCTGCGCGTACCGAAGTAGTTGACCCCAAAGCTCATGATGCGGGCGGTGTCCAGGCCGTAGTGGCGCTCGATCCAGAGCCGATCGCGCCAGCGGATCCAAACCACGTATCCGATCACTCCGAAGAAGACCAGGGCGATGAGCAGCCATTGTTGATTGGCGAATAGGTTCATTCAGCCTTTCCACGGGCTGGGTTAAATTGCTGATGGCGCAGGGTCACTGGCGACCTGGTGACACCAAATCATCGGCGCCCGGCATTAGGCGAGGCGCCCATCATATTCCGATAGAGCGATGATCAATTTTTTGCGGGCCAAATTATGCCGATAGCCGGCACTGCTGCCCATGGCCGCGAGAATTGAATCGGCGATGACCTCATCGGGCTGGCCTTGATCGCGCAATTGCCGGATCTGGTCGGCGTTCATCTTGACCAGCTCACGGAAGCCTTTGCGGTCCCGGTCAAAAAAGATGAAGAAGCCGAGCACGAAGACGATCAGCGAAGCGGCCATGGCCACGTAAACATCGAGGGCCGGGTCAGGCAGTATGCCGCGCAGCAGGCTGTTGGGATTCCCGGCGTTGAGGATGGTGTACATGGCCAGCAAGCCTACCAGCAGCATCAAGGCGATGATGATGTTTCTAACCGTTTTGGGTAGCAAAGCTCTCCTCGCAGGGGCATGATCGCAACGGAGGTAATAGTGCTCGGCAGCTAAGGGCGTCGCGGGGATACAAAACTGATGGGCAGACGCCGATCACATTGGCGCCTGCCCTTGGTTTGCGGATGATTACCGTTAGATCGGTCGCATTTCGCCTTCTGCCATCTGGTCCCATTCGGCTTCGGCTTTTTCCCAGGCCTCTTCCGAGGCATCTTTTTCCCAGACCTCCAGCCCCCTCTCGGCCCTCGTAGCACCGGGGAGGAGGTTGTCCAGGACAATGCCGGTGATGGCCGTCACCGCCATACCGGTGGTCAAGATGGCCTGCAAAATATTGCCGAGCACGCCGAAAAACTGTCCGGAGCTGCTCCAGTCGATGGGAACGGCAGCGGCCGACAGGAGGGGGTTGAAGTGATAGGGCACGCTCAATCCGGCGAAAAAACTGAGCCCGATGATGAAGAGATTGCGCGAGTTGTTCATATTGACGATCTGAAGGTTGGACAGGCCCACCGATGCGATCATGCCGAAGAGCCCCACGAACATGGAGCCCACCACCGGTTTGGGCAGGGTCGCCAGGATGGCGCCGAACTTGCCGATGATGGGAATAAACAGCATCAAGACGGCGCCACAGCGCACCACGCGCCGACTGGCCACCTTTGTCAAACCAATGGAGCCGATGTTTTCCGAATAGGTGGTGGTGCCATTGCAAGTCTGCAGGATGCCGGCGATGAAACAGCCAAGCCCCTCGGCGCCTAGCCCGCGGGAAATCATGCGCGATGTCGGCACCGGCGCTTCGGCGATACGGGCACAGGCATAATAGTCGCCGATGGATTCGATCATGGAGGCCAGGTAACCGGCCAGCATGCCGAAGACACCTGCCCAGAGCGTCGAACTGCCAAGGTCCGGGAAACCCCATTTAAAGGGCATCATGGGTTTGAGGCTGAACCAGGAGGCCGATGCGATCAGGTCGGTCTTTAAATAGGCGGCGTTGTCTGGTGAGATCATGCCGGTGACGGTGCCGATCAGGGCACAAATCCACCCGGTGGCAATAGCCAACAGCACAGGGAACAGCATGAACACCCGTGCCTGCAGTGAGAGGACCTGGGAGTAGATGATCAGGGCGAACAAGGTGATCAGCGAGATGATCCAGTTGCTGGCCATCCATGGTGCCCCGATGCTGAAAAGCGCCAGACCGATCATGGCGATGGTGGGGCCGATGACGATGGGGCTGATCAATTTGCGCACCTGGCCCATGATTCCGGTATAGCCGGCCACAATTTCCACCACCGAGGCGATCATGATGGCGCCGGCCACTTCCTGAATCTGGATCTGCCACAGGGGCTCAGGGCCTGAGAGTTCCTTGGCGGCCACCATGCCGATGATGGCGAAGGTGGGCCCCAAGAAAGAGAAGGTGCCGCCCTGGATCACCGGCAAGCGGTTGCCCAGGGGCGATTGCTGAATCAGGGTGCAGATACCGGAAGTAAAGAAGATGGTTGAAATCATCAGGGCCAGTTGTTCTTGGGGCAGTTTCATGGCCCCGCCCACAATGAAGGGGATCAGGACCGTTGCCCCGAACATGGTCAGGTATTGCTGGATACCTAGCAGTACCGCCAATGGCCAGCTCGGCTTGCTACCAATGGGATAGACGATCCAATGGGTGCTTTCCTTGGTTTCTACACTCATATGCCTGAGACCTCCTTGCCCCTCACCCCCGGGGAGATAGACGTGAAGACAAAATTGCGGCGCGATAACCTTTGTCTATTGTACAGCACTCTGAGTCTGTGTTGCCGAACGATGGTTGTCAACTTGAATTGAGGCCGCCGCCGATCCACATTCGGGGTGAAAAGTGTGGTCCTGCGGTGGCCGTCCTCGCATATCGCTCTGCAAAGCAGACCCAAAGGGTGCTAGTGTTTGGGCAGGGTATGGTGTACACGTGGTTCTATTCGCCCTGCCCCGAACGGAAGATGGGTGCAGGCGCATGACCACGATCAGGGCAGGTGCTGACAGATTTCGCCGTACATCTCCGGTCGCCGGTCCCTGAAAAATTGCCACCCGTCGCGGACCTCCCGGATCTGGTCCAGATCGAGATCGGCCATGACGATTTCATCCTGGTCTTCGCTGCCCTTGACCAGGATGACGCCTTTGGGGTCCACAAAATAGCTGCTGCCGTAAAAGCGACCGAACTCCCATGGTTTTTCCAGCCCGACGCGGTTGTTGGCACCGATAAAGACACCATTGGCCACCGCCTGGGCCGGCTGTTCAAGCTCCCATAGGTATTGCGATTTGCCGGTCGTGGTGGCCGACGGATTAAAGAGAATTTCGGCGCCTTTGAGGGCTAATACCCGGGCGCATTCTGGAAAATGGCGATCGTAACATATGAAGATCCCGATCTTGGCGTAGGCTGTGTCGAACACTGGGAAACCGAGATTGCCGGGTTTGAAGTAAAATTTTTCCCAAAACCCCGGCCAAGTGTGGGGAATCTGGATCTTGCGAAATTTTCCCAGATAGCTTCCGTCGGCGTCCACCACGGCCGCTGTGTTGTAGTAGACGCCATCGATGGCCTCTTCATAAACGGGGATGACCATGACCATTTTATACTTCTTGGCGTAGGCGGCGAGTCTTTCGGTGGTGGGGCCTGGTACGGGCTCGGCGGTCTGGTACCACTTGGTGTCCTGTTCGCAACAAAAGTAGGGGCCGTAGAAGATCTCTTGTAGACAGAGGATGTTGACCCCTTTTTGTCCCGCTTCGTCTATCAGGGGCAGGTGCTTTTGGATCATGGCCTCTTTGATCTCTGCGGGCGAGCCTTGATGCTGGGGGTTGGATGCCTGGATATGGGCACATTTGACCAGTCGGGTCACGCGCTGCCTCCTTTTCGGGTGAGGGTGGCTATAACGTTCATGGACATGGGTCATCACGTCATCGATTAACGTGCGCAGATGGCGGCGGTCTTTTTAAAACCATGACATGGTCAGTTTTCCTAATACATGCGGTCGTGAGAGGTCAAGGCTTTTGTACAATAAATACATTTTTAAAAATATTATGATATTTATGATAATTACATAAGTTAAAACATTATCTTTCAGTCTTGACAATTTCCAAAACGCATTATAATAAGGCGCTACATATTTGTAGGTACTGGAGCTAGATATCTGTGTGCATTCAAACTTCAACCGGCTCCTGAGCCGTAGGAATTTGAATCACTCGTACGAGATATTAAGGAAATCATGTTCAAAGAAGTTCGCCAAAGCACCGTCACCCAGAAAATTATCTCCCAGATCCGTAGCGCCATTTTACAGGGCAAGCTGCGGCCTGGCGACAAGCTGCCTTCGGAAAAGAAGCTTGTTGAACAGTTCCAGGTCAGCAAACAGAGTCTGCGCGAAGCCATGCGCGCCTTGGAGCACGTGGGGTTGATCGAGGTTCGCAAGGGGATTGGCGGGGGCGCCCGTATCGTTGAAGTGGACATCGAGGTCACTAAGGAAAACCTGGCCAACTACCTCTCCTTTAAAAACCTGTCCATCGAGAACCTCTCAGAGTTCAGAAAGCTGATCGAGCCCTATGCCGCGGCCAAAGCCGCCGAAAACATCTCATCCAAACAGCTCGAAGCCTTGGAAGCCCTCAACCGGTCGGCAAGGGAAAACCTTGAAAATAATCGCATCTATGAGGCCGGCCAAGACGAGTTCAATTTTCACCGTCTGATTTCAGAACAGACCAACAATCCCCTGCTGATACTGGTTCTCGATTTTGTTGAAAGCATGATGGACGATTTCAAGAAACTCTTCGGCCCGGACAAGGCGTTTTTTGTCCAGGTCCTGGATCGCCATGAGCGGATCTACCAGGCCATCCTCGATAGGGACGCCCAACGCGCTTCCGATGAGATGCTGGCCGATGTAACAGAGGTCGGGGATGAGCTTCTAGAACTGAAAGATGATTTGAGTTTCAATTCACTATATGCCCAATCGGCATAAACATAGATGGCCCCTTTGCCCCTTCCGCAGCTCCCCAGAAAGACGCCACGCGCCCTCTGAGCCGACCGGGCCGCCAAGCGTTCGTTCCCGATAAAACGTTAACACCGGCGAAATTATTTTGAGGACAGAGGAAAACCATAGCGTAAGTTTGTCCCATGCTAAATATCATAATATTTTGTTCATTAACATTTGAGGGTATTTCAACTTTGTCGATGCTTCTAATGACTCACCCCCGCCACCCGGTCGGATTCGATGCCATCAGGGTGGCACCGGATTGATAGCGCAGGGTCCGGAGGCCGGTGAAACGGTGCCGAGCAGTTGAAACAGCCTCAAGCCCAAGGAGGAATCAAATGGCCGTAGCGACGATGAAAAATTACATCAATGGCGAATGGGTCGAATCAAACACCACCACTTTCGGGGATGTAATGAATCCCGCCCTGGGCGAAAAAATAGCCTCAGTGCCTTACGGAACTGCAGCGGATGTGGACCTCGCCGTACAAGCCGCCAAGGCGGCCTTTCCCGAGTGGCGCGCGACGCCCCCCTTGAGCCGGGCGCGTTACCTGTTCCGCCTCAAGGACGCTTTCGAAGAGAACTTCGAGGAGATCGCCCGCACCCTGACCACCGAACAGGGCAAAGCCATCGACGAATCTCGGGGCGAAGTTCGCCGGATGATAGAGAATGTGGAGCACGCCACCGGCGTGACCACCCTGATGTGTGGCTACACCTTGGAGGACATCGCCAAGGGCATCGACTGCCACGGTCACCGGCAACCCATGGGTGTATTTGCGGCCATCGTGCCTTATAATTTCCCCGCTATGGTGGCCTGGTGGTTCCTGCCCTACGCCATCGTCTCCGGCAACACCTTCATCGTCAAACCGTCCGAGCAGGTCCCCATGACCCAGGCCAAGATTTTCGAGATCCTGGACGAGATCGGCCTGCCCGAAGGCGTAGTCAACCTGGTCAACGGCGCCCACGACGTGGTCAACGGCCTGCTGGACCATCCCGACATCCAAGGCATCAGCTTTGTGGGCGCCTCTCCCACGGCCAAGTACATCTATGAACGCTGCGGCGCCACCGGCAAACGCGTCCAGGCCTTGGGCGGCGCCAAGAACATCGTGGCCGTCATGCCCGATGCCGCCATCGAAGAGAGCATGCCGTCCATCCTGACCTCGTTTTTCGGCTGTGCCGGCCAGCGCTGTCTCTCCGGATCGGTGCTGGTACCGGTGGGTGATGCGGCCAATGAGTTGATCGAACGCTTTGTGGCCGACGCCAAGAAGTTGAAGGTTGGCAACGGCCTGGACGAGTTCACCGCCATGGGGCCGGTAATTTCCGCGGCCCACAAGGCGCGCGTCCTGGGCTACATCGAAAAGGGCGTGGCAGAGGGTGCCGAGTTGATCCTGGACGGCCGCGAATGCCAGGTGCCCGACCATCCCAACGGCTACTTCGTAGGGCCCACCATCTTCGACAATGTCACCCCCGACATGACCATCGCCAGCGAAGAGATCTTCGGCCCGGTGGTCAGTATTGTCCGGGCCAAGAACATCAACGCGGTCATCGAGCTGATCAACACCCGCAACTATGCCAATGCGGCCTGCCTCTACACCACCAACGGGGTCACCGCGCGCGAATTCAAATACCGCGTCACACCCAGCATGGTGGGCATCAACATCGGCATCGCCGCCCCCATGAGCTTCTTCCCCTTTGGGGGTGCGGGCAACTCCATGTTCGGCGACGTCAAGGCCCACGGCCAGGAGATCTTCCAGTTCTTCACCGACACCAAGGTGGTGATAGAGCGCTGGTTCTAGGCTCTAACCTTATTTAAGGCCACTCAACCGGCCGGGGCTATTGCACAGGTTAATGGCCCCGGTCCAGCAGGAGAGTAAACCATGCCTTTGATCAATTTTGGAAGCATCCTCAGCTTTGCCGAGGAACTCGAGAAACAGGATCTGGCCTTTTATAGCGACGCGGTCGGCAATCCTGCCTGCAGCATCTATAGCGAAATGTTTGCCCAGTTCTCCAACGAGGCCAAGAAGAATATCCAAAACGTTCTGCGCACCCGCCGCGAAAACGTCACCGAGATGATTCTTGAGAATATCGAAGGCTTTACACGTGCGCCCTATTGCGCCGAGTGCGGCCTGGCCGCAGAGATGGAAGCCGCCGATATCCTGGAAACGGCACGACGTCTGGAAGACCGCGCCGTACGCTACTATACGGCGGCGGCCGAAAAGATGAAGGCACAATCCGAAGTGGCCCGCGTCCTCAAGCAGCTCGGCAAGAAACACGGCGCCCGTCAGGCCAAGCTAGCGCCCCTCTAGCCCGTCGTTGACCGCTCGATTCCCGGCGTCAGCAAATGGCCCACCCTACCGCACAATTTGGCGAAGGAGGATATCCATATGGAAGCATTGCAGGACAGAATCAAACAGATGGCCCAGCACACCTTCGGCACCTGGAACTGGCAGAAAAACTGGACCGCGCCCATGCTGATCAGCGACGCCGAAGGCGTCTATTTCTATGACAGCAAGGGCAAACCCTATCTCGACTTCTCATCCCAGCTGATCTGCTCCAACTTGGGACACAAGAACCCGGCCATCTCCGCCGCCATCGTCGAGCAGGCCCAGAAACTGCCCTATGTGGCTCCCGGTTTTACCACCGAAGTCGTCCTGGACGCGGTGGAAGCCATCCAATCCATGATGCCGGCGGGGATCGACAAGTTTTTCTTCTGCACCAGCGGCACCGAGGCCAATGACGGGGCCACGGCTATCACACGCTTGTCCAAGGCCCCGGCTTATAAAATCATCTCGCGCTATCGCTCCTTCCACGGCGCCACCCCGGCCGGGATGGCCTTCACCGGCGATCCGCGCCGCATTCCAGTGGAGCGCGTGCGTTACACCATCGACGGGGTGATCTTTGCACCGGATGCCTTTTGCTACCGCTGCCCCTTCGGCCTCGAGCGTCCGGCGTGCAATATCCAGTGCGCCCGCTACCTCGACTACATGATCAAGGAAGAGGGCAACGTGGCCGCCATCATCGTGGAACCCATTGTGGGCACCAATGGTCGGATCCTCCCGCCACCGGAGTACTTCTCCATCGTGCGCCAGATCTGCGACGAAAACGATGTCCTGCTCATCGCCGACGAAGTGATGACCGGCTGGTACCGCACCGGCAAACCCTTTGCCATGGACCACTGGGACGTGCTGCCCGATATCATGACCACGGCCAAGGGCTGCACCTCGGCATACACGCCCTTGGGCATTACGGCCACCACCAAGAAGGTGGCCGACTTTTTCGATGAGGAGCTGTTCTGCCATGGCCACACTTACGCCTACCACGCCCTGGCCCTGTCGGCCATCCCGCCGGCGGTGGCCGAATACAAGAAACTGGCCGCCAGCGGATTGATGGAGCGGGTCAGCGCCCATTTGAAAGCCAAGCTCTTCGAACTGGGCGACCGACACCCGAGCATCGGCGACGTGCGCGGCATCGGCCATTTCTGGGGTCTTGAGCTGGTGAAGAACCGCACCACCAAAGCGCCCTTCAATGTAAAGGCCGACAAGCTCACCGGCGCACCGCTGATGACGGGCAAGGTGTCTGCCGCCGCCATGGCCGAGGGTCTCTATGCGATGGCCTGGTACGACAACCTGATCATCGCACCACCGCTGATCATCACCGAAGCCCAGGTTGACGAGGCCATGGCCATTTTGGACAAGGTCCTGACCATCGCGGATGCTGAAACCGAGAGCAGCGACACGCCGGTTTGCCATAGTTCCGAATTTTAACCTGCATTAACGGATAGTCTGCCGCAATGCTAGCGGCAGTGAGCGGCGCCCGTATATTAAGGTTCCCCTAGCGGTGCCGCACCTCTCTCTCTGGCGAGTTGTTGTTGCCTGGGGGAGACAACCGGTGATTGCTTGAAACCAAGGAGATCCTACGTGAGCTACGCCGATAATTTTTCTACCATGCGCAAAGGCTTTGACCTTTCCCAGGCGGTGGCCGAGGCCGACCGCTGCCTCCTGTGTCACGACGCCCCCTGCTCCCAGGCCTGCCCGGCCGACACCGATCCGGGTGCTTTCATTCGCAAGTTGCGGCTTAAAAATATCACCGGCGCCATCCGCACCATCAAGCAGAACAACATCCTTGGCGGTGCCTGCGGCGTGCTGTGCCCCACGGCGCGTCTGTGCGAAGAGAAGTGCAGCGCCCGCATGGCGTCCGATGCCTCGCCCGGCGGCGATGACCGCCCCATCCAGATCGGCAGGATCCAGCGCTGCCTCATCGAGCACGCCTGGGAGACGGGCTTCAAACCCCTGGAGGCGCCCAAGCCTAGCCGGGCCAAAGTGGCCGTGGTCGGTTCCGGACCGGCCGGGCTGAGCTGCGCCGCCGAACTGGCTAAAAACGGTTTTCAGGTGACCATCTTCGAAGCTCGACCCGAACCAGGGGGCGTGTTGCGCTACGGCGTGGTGGCCTACCGCTTCGACCTCGACTTTCTGGCTCGGGAACTGGCCGATGTGACCGATCTGGGGGTGGAGATCGTCTGCAACAGCCCCATCGATGGCCAACGCGATGCCACCAAGCTGCTCGATGAAGGCTATGGGGCGGTTTTTATCGCAACGGGCCTGTGGGGCGCCAGCCGCCTTAAAGTTCCGGCCCCGCAAATCCAAGGGCTGTTGACATCCGTGGACTATCTCTCCGCATTGAGGGACGGTCGCTTTGACCAAATGGTGACCGCCTGCGAAGGTAAAACCGTGGCCGTGGTGGGTGGTGGCAGTGTGGCCATGGACTGCGTGGAATCGGCCGTCAAACTGGGTGCCAAAGACGTCTACCTGGTTTACCGGCGTTCATACGCCCAGATGCCGGCCGAAGAGGAGGAGCGTCTGGAAACCCTCAGCGCCGGTGTCCACTACCTGCTGCTCAATCAACCGGTGGATTTCGACTGCGATGACGCGGGCCGGGTTCAGGGTCTCAAACTGATGCGAACCCGCCTCGGCGATGCAGATGCATCGGGGCGCCGCAAACCTGAGATCCTTGCCGACTCTGAATGGACCTTAGACTGTGATGTGGTCATCGAGGCCATCGGCAATACTGCCGAAGAGGGCTCGGACCAGTGGTTTCAGGGCCTCGACTTGACCGCGCGCGGGTTGATCGCTGCCAAAGCCGACACCGGCGAAACCTCGGTGCCCGGCATCTTTGCCGGTGGCGATATTGTCCGCGGTCCGGCCCTGGTGGTCAACGCGGTGCAGGACGGCAAACTGGCCGCCCGGGCCATCGATCTTTATCTGCGTAACAAGGAGGCCTAGCATGTCCTTGACACCCATGGATCTGTCCGTCGAATTCTGCGGCACGACCTTTAAAAACCCTTTTTTACTCTCCAGTTCACCGGTCTCCAACAGCGCGGAGATGGTGGCGCGGGCCTTTGATATGGGCTGGGGCGGCGTGGCTTTCAAAACCTTGAACTCCGACCGTCTGCCCATCATCCATCCCTCTCCGCGAATGAACTCTTATCACTACGGCTCCAAAAAGCTCATGGGCCTGCAAAATGTGGAGCAGATCTCCGATCGCCCCCTCAAGGACAATCTGGTGGATATGCTCTATTTGAAGAAGCACTACCCCGATCACGTCCTGATTGCTTCGGTGATGGGCTTTTCCAACGAGGAGTGGGCCTATCTGGCCAAGGTCTCGGAAGATAACGGGGCCGATATGCTGGAGCTGAACTTTTCTTGTCCTCACATGGCTGTTGAGGGAACCGGCCATCATGTGGGCAAGGATTTTGCGCTGATCGAGAAATTCACCGCCACGGTGAAAAGCAAGGTATCTATCCCGGTGATCGCCAAGATGACGCCCAACATCACCGACATGCGCGAAGCCGCCCTTTATGCCAAAAACGGCGGCGCCGACGCCATCTCGGCCATCAACACGGTCAGCGGCATTTCAGAAGTGGGCCTGAAAGATATGGTGCCCAAACCCAACGTCTTCGGCGTGGGCGCCATCAGCGGCACATCCGGCCCGGCCATTAAACCCATTGGCTTGCGCTTCATCTCCGAAATGGCCGCCGACGAGGGCCTGGACCTGCCCCTGTCGGGCATGGGCGGTATCGAGACCTGGATCGACGCCCTTGAGTATATCCTGCTGGGCGCCAGCACCCTGCAAGTCACCACCGGCATCATCCACTACGGCTATCGCATTGTGGAAGACATGATCGAAGGCCTAAGCGACTTCATGGCCGCCAAAGGCGTCACCCGGGTGAGCGACCTGGTGGGCAAAGCCCTGCCCAACCTAAAGACCACCAACCACTTCGATCTGGAGCGCCAGGGCATCACCCAGTACGACCTGGACCGCTGTGTGGGCTGTGGCCAGTGCCACCTGGTGTGTCGCGACGCCGGCGGCCAGGCCATCGACTGGGATGCAGCCGCACGCCGGCCCAAGCTCATCGAAGACAAATGCCTGAGCTGTATGATCTGCAGCTTCGTCTGCCCGGTCAACGGCTTGATCCAATACAAAGAGATGCCCAAGGGGTGGCGGCGCAATGAGACCGCCGTCATGGATCCGACCCTGACAGCGGAAGTCAAACACACCCCTTTCATACCCTCATCAACCGAAGGAGGTAACGAATGTCTGTGCTGATTAAAAACGGCCTGATCGTCACATCCACGGGTCGCTACACCGCCGACGTCTTTGCCCAGGATGGTACCATCAAGGCCATCGGCAGGGATCTGGACAACCCGGCTGATGAGGTGGTCGACGCCGCCGGCAAATACCTGCTCCCCGGCGCCATCGATCCCCATACCCATCTGGCCATGCCCTTCATGGGCACCCACGCCCAGGACGACTACGAAACCGGCACCATTGCAGCCGCCTGCGGCGGCGTGACTACTGTAGTCGACTTCGATCTGCAGCAAAAAGGCGAGTCACTGCTGGAGGCCATCGAGCGCAAGAAGTCGTGGGCCGACGGCAAAGCCGCGGTGGACTTCTCCCTGCACCCGGCCATCATGGATCCACGTCCGGAAGTGATCGAGGAGATCAAGCTGGCCATCGAAGAATACGGCACACCTAGCTTCAAGATTTTCATGGTCTATGACTTCAGAGTCGACGACGCCACCATGATCAAATTGCTGGAAGCGACCAAGCAATATGGCGGTTTGGTGCAGGTGCACGCCGAGAATGTGTATATCATCCAGCACATGAACGAAATGTTTGCCACCCAGGGAAAGCTTTCGCCCTACTACC
>JBNKKA010000087.1:0-17375 GCA_050291585.1 Desulfobacteraceae bacterium | reverse complement strand
ACGCCCTCAACAACACCATGCAGGACATCCTTTGCCGCTACCGGCGTCTCAAGGGCGACAACGTTCTCTGGATGCCTGGTACGGACCACGCCGGCATAGCCACCCAAAACGTGGTGGAACGCAAACTGGCTGCCGAGGGCACCGACCGCCACGCCCTGGGGCGCGAAAAATTCATCGAAAAGGTCTGGGAGTGGCGTCAGGAATACGGCAGCGCCATCATCAACCAGCTCAAACGCCTGGGCGCCTCCTGTGACTGGGAACGTGAACGCTTCACCATGGACGATGGGCTCTCCCAGGCGGTGCGCAAGGTCTTCGTAAAGCTCTATGACGATGGCCTCATCTATCGTGGCGACTATATCATCAACTGGTGCAGCCGCTGCCACACGGCCCTCTCCGACCTGGAGGTGGAGCACGAAGATCAGGACGGCAACCTCTACCACATCCGCTACCCCTACGCCGACGGCAGCGGTCATGTGGTGGTGGCCACCACGCGGCCGGAAACCATGCTGGGAGACACTGCTGTTGCCGTCCATCCCGAAGATGAGCGCTACGCCGCGGTGCACGCCAAGCACCTGACCCTGCCCCTTATGAACCGCGAGCTGCCCTTTGTCCTGGACGACTATGTGGACAAGGAATTCGGCACCGGGGCCCTCAAGGTAACCCCGGCCCACGATCCCAACGACTTCGAGATCGGCCGCCGCCACAACCTGCCCAGCGTCAAGGTGATCGGCGACGACGGCCGCATGAACGCAGAGGCAGGCCCCTACGAGGGTTTGGACCGCTTCGAGTGCCGTAAAAAAGTGCTGGCCGACCTGGAGGCGCTGGGGCTGATGGAGAAGATCGAGCCCATCCAGCACGCCGTTGGCCATTGCTACCGCTGCCAGACCGTGGTGGAGCCCAACCTCTCCAAGCAGTGGTTTGTCAAGGCCAAGCCCCTGGCCGAAAAGGCGATCAAAGCAGTGGAGAGCGGTCAGACACGCATCATCCCCGAGATGTGGAATAAGACCTATTATGACTGGATGCACAACATCCGCGACTGGTGCATCTCCCGCCAGATCTGGTGGGGCCACCGCATCCCGGCCTGGACCTGCGAGGCGTGCGGAGAGCTGATGGTGGCCATGGAAGCGCCCCAGACCTGCAGCAAATGCGACAGCAGCCAGCTCACGCGCGAAACCGATGTGCTCGACACCTGGTTCAGCTCGGCCCTGTGGCCCTTCTCCACCATGGGCTGGCCCCAAGAGACCGATCTGCTCAAAACCTTCTACCCCACCGCCACCCTGGTGACCGCCTTCGACATCCTCTTCTTCTGGGTGGCGCGCATGATGATGATGGGCATCCACTTCATGGGCGAGGTGCCCTTCAAGGACGTCTACGTCCACGCCCTGGTCCGCGACGAAGCCGGTAAAAAGATGAGCAAATCCACCGGCAACGTCATTGACCCTCTGGTCGTCATCGATCAATACGGCACCGATGCCTTCCGCTTCACCCTGGCCGCCTTCGCCGCCCAGGGCCGCGACGTCAAAATGTCCGAAAAACGCGTGGAGGGCTACCGTCACTTCATCAACAAGCTGTGGAACGCGGCACGTTTCTCGCTGATGCACCTGGACAGCGGCTATGCGGGGTTGAAGGCAGAAGAACTGAGTCTGCCGGATCACTGGATTCTCTCTCGCCTGGCGCGGGTCACCAGTGAGGTGGAGATCGCCCTGGACGCGTACAAGTTCAATGAGGCCGCCGGCGCCATCTACCAGTTTGTCTGGCACGAGTTCTGCGACTGGTACCTGGAGGCCATCAAACCCGCTCTCTACGGCAATTTCGGTGACAGTGCCCAAGCAGCCACGAAGAAGACCCTCTGGTTCGTGATGCGCGACATCCTCGTCCTCCTGCACCCCTTCACCCCCTTCGTCACAGAAGAGATCTGGGAGAAGCTGCCCGGCACCGAGGGCTCCATCATGACGGCCAGCTATCCAGACCAGAGCACCTATCTGGCTCGCGATCCACGGAGCGATTCCGTCGAGGCCGAAATGCAACTGGTGATCGACATCATCACCGGGGTACGCAACGTGCGCGGGGAGATGAACCTGCCGCCGGCCAAACCCCTGGCCGCCTGCCTGCAATGCGAAGAAGACGCGACCGCCACCATGCTGGCCGGTCACGAAGCCCTCATCATCAACCTGGCGCGCCTCACGGACCTGCGTTTTATCACCGAAGCGGAAAAGCCTAAAACCGCTGCCACGGCCATTGTCAGGGGCGCCGTCCTCTATGTGGACCTGGAAGGCGTGGTGGACGTGGCCAAGGAGATTCAGCGCCTTACAAAAGAGATCGCCAAGGTGACCAAGGAGATCGGCGGTGTCGCCCGCAAACTGGGCAACGAGGACTTTCTGGCCAAGGCGCCGGCCGATGTGGTCGCCAAAAACCGCGAACGCCACGACGCCATGATGGAAAAGCAGGAGAAGCTGGAGGTCACCCTGGCCCGCATTCGGGAGATGGAGAATTAGACAATGGAGCGTTTCGATCCCGCCGTTGAGGATTTAATTGGGCTGGCCCTGAGGGAAGATATCGGGGCCGGCGACATAACCACCGAAAATATCGTCGGCAGCGAGATGCGGGGCAGCGGGGAGGTGATCGCCAAGGAGAGCGCCGTGATCTGCGGTCTGGGGGTGGCCCGACGGGTCTTCGAACGCCTGGGCGGCAGCAGATCCATCGACTGGCGGCCCCAGGTGGCCGATGGGGATTCTGTTGCCGTCGGTGACACCGTACTGACCATGGATGGTCCCCTGGATCTGCTTCTCATCGGCGAACGCACGGCCCTTAATTTCCTCCAACGTCTGTCGGGCATCGCCACCCAGACCCGCCGCTACACCAGCGCACTGGGAACCAGGGGTCCGCGCATCGTCGACACCCGCAAGACAACGCCCGGCTGGCGCAGCCTGGAAAAGTACGCCGTGCGCACCGGCGGGGGCCACAACCACCGCATGGGGCTTTATGACGGTGTGCTCATCAAGGACAACCACATCGCCGTCAGCGGCGGGATCGAAGCGGCCGTTGCCAAAGTGCGGGCCAAGATCTCCCACCTGGTCAAGATAGAAGTAGAGGCCGCCGACATGGACGAAGTCAAGGCTGCCCTGGCCGCCGGCGCCGACATTATCATGCTTGACAACATGGATCGCCCCCGGATCGAAGCCGCCGTGGCCGAAATTAAGGGCCGCGCCCTGGTGGAGGTTTCCGGTGGGGTCACCCTCGAGAGCCTCGCTGACCTGGCCGCAAGCGGGGTGGACCTGATCTCCATCGGCGCCCTAACCCATTCGGCCCGTGCCGTCGATCTGAGCATGCGCATTAGCGAAAGCGCCAGCGACCGTATCAGCGATAGCGCCAGCGACCGTATCGAGGGGCCATGATTCCTATCCGCGACACACTGGCTTCGCGCAATGTGCCAGTGGTCAACATCAGCTTAATTGTCATCAACATCCTTATCTTTCTGCTCGAGAAGGCCCAGGGACCGGACCTGGACCGCTTCATCTACTTCTACGGCCTGGTGCCGGCGCGCTACTTCGTTCCCCAGATATCGGCCTACTTCAGCCTTGGCCAGCAGCTCTTCGCCCTCCTCTCCTTCATGTTTCTGCACGGCGGCTTTCTACACCTGCTGTTCAACATGTGGTCTCTCTACATCTTCGGCGACAACATCGAAGACCACTTGGGATCCCTGCGCTACCTGGCTTTTTATCTGCTCTGTGGATTGGCCTCGGGCGCCGCCCACCTGCTCCTCAATACCCACAGCAATGTACCCACCATCGGGGCCAGCGGCGCCATCGCCGGAGTGATGGGCGCCTATATGCTGCTCTTCCCGCGCAGCAAAGTACTCACCCTGATCCCCATCATCATCATCCCCTGGTTCGTGGAGATCCCCGCCTTCTTCTTTCTGGGCCTCTGGTTCCTCATGCAAATCTTCAACGCCGCCGGAGACGCCGGCAGCGCTGGCGGCATCGCCTGGTGGGCCCATATCGGTGGCTTTGTCTTCGGTATGCTCAGCGTGGGCTTCTTTCGGCGTGTTCCCACCGTGGGCGCCAGCGACCGGGTGCGCCAGATGACGACCAAAAAACACAGCCACCGTCTCCAGGTAATCCGCCCGGTGCCGGGCAGCGACGACGCCCACCTCTACGGCCTTCTGCGTGTTACCCCCCACGAGGCCACCACCGGAACCCTCAAGCTGGTCAACATCCCCTGGGGATTTCAAAAACGGCTGGTTCGGGTGCAGGTACCGCCGGGCATCGGCAACAATAAAATCCTACGCCTGAAAGGCATGGGGCAAATCGCCCCTGCGGGTGGGCGTGGTGATCTATTATTAAAGGTGGAGATTCGATAAGCGATATCCATGTCAAAATTTCAGCTTACGCCAACATCGTATAAAAGAAGATAAATATGGTGCACACCCGCTTTTCCATGCGGGGGGCCACTCCATAGGCCTTGGCCTCGCCGTCGATTCGCAGATGCAGGCCTCGCGGCTCCAACAGGTCCAGATCCGTTTAGAAAACATCTGCTCACCAAGTGATTGAAAGGTAAAACGAGTAGCGCTCGACGCATGAGGCTTGAGATTCGAGCCAGAATCCAATCACGAGACCTAATCTACCTAAAGCATTTTTCCACACCCTCCGATAGCTCTTTAGCTAAGCTCCAGCAAATAGACGAAAATTCATACTAGCCCTGCGGCTTAGTCAGGGTCAGTACATCGACACCCAATTCCGGGCCGAAGAGGACCTTCATATGGCAGGTAGGCGAATGGCAAACATCCACACGAAATGGGGTATCATAGTCATCTTCTTAGCCGGACTGATTTGCGCACCGACGGTCGCCCAATCAATCGATGTGTTAATCGTGCACAGCTACCATGAAGGCTTTGATTGGGTCGATGGCATCAATGCGTCGATAGTAGAGCATTTTCGCCATACCAATATCTCCTATCAGTTTGAATATATGGATACAAAACGTCACCCGGATGATGCCTGGAAGGTGGCCTCTGGAAACAGGGCCAAGACCCTGCTCGAAAAGGTGAAACCTGCCGTCGTCATTGCGGTGGACGACAATGCCCAGGCCTATTTCGCAAAGGATTATGCAGGTCATAGCGAGATCCAGTTCATCTTTTGCGGTGTCAATGCAGATCCAGAACTCTACGGGTACCCGGCAGCCAATATCGCCGGCATCCTTGAGCGGACCTATATGGACCAATCCCTGGAATTGCTCCACATGATCAACCCAAGCTGGGATACGGTAGCCTGGGTCAGCGATGACAGTTCAACGGCCCAGGGGGTACTCACGAGGATGCAAACTTTTAATGCGGCGGGTAGGTTGCCGGTACCGGTGGTGGCGGTATCTCAACCTAAGAACTTTACCGAATGGAAAAACATCATCCTTGCCCATGAGAAAGACCCCGGGATCAAGGCCCTGTTGATTCCACTCTATCACACCGTCAAAAATGGCCAAACGGGCCGGAGTATCTTGCCGGCCAAGATCATGCAGTGGACCACCGCCAATACCAGCAAGCCGATTGTAGGTTTATGGCCCTTCTCCACACAGGATGGCGCCCTATGTGCCGTTGTGGTCGATCCCCACGAACATGGTCGCATGGCCGCCCTGATGGCCAGGCAGATCCTGGCTGGAAAAACCGCAGCGGAATTACCTATGGTCACCAACCGGTCTGGATACGTTGTCATCAATCTACAACGCGCGGCGGCCACAGATACTAAGGTCCCTTTTGAGATCCTACAAACAGCCGATAAAATAATCGAATAGCAAGCTTGTCAGCATTCATAGCCCAGATTGTCTGATGGATACTGGACTACCCGCGGCAAGAAAGCATTGGGAACGGAACACATTATGATGTCCATGTGGCTTAGCAGCCTGAAGGGTCGTGTACTCCTCGTCACCACAATGCTAATCAGTGCGGGCATATTCCTGACCACCTTGGCCTCCTTTTCTCTCAGTCGTACTGCTTTGGAAGCGGAGGCAACTAAAAGACTGCTCCAGGTACGAACCACGACCGCACAAGCTATAGCGGACTGGTTCGTGGACCGGGAAGTGAACCTGCTTAACCTGGGGGCCTTAAGACTTCTTCGGATTGCACTGGAAGACACCTTTATGGGCCGCTCCGCGAAAAGGTCGGTCAATGCCGAATTGGATCGGCAAATGACCTTTTACCATTTCTATGAAAATATCGCCTTGGCAAACGCTGACGGGAAAATCATTGCTTCGTCCAGGTTTTCCGAAAATCGATGGCAAAATGTTGCAGATAGATCCTTTTTCAAAGACACCATCTCTGGCCAAATTGTTTATAGTGATGTTTTGAAGAGTGAGAATACTGGCCAGCCTGTTTTTGTAATTGCGGTACCGACCAGACGTCTAAGCACCGGAGGATTAAAGGGTGTCCTTTTTGCTGTAGTCAACCTGAAAAAATTCTGTGACATCTTTATCACCCCCCTGAAATTGGGGAGCGCCGGGTACGCTTTTTTATATGATGACATGGGACACGTTATCTCCCATCTGGACCAAGAGCAGCCGTTGCACAGCCATCATTTAGGGCCGTCCCTCAACACCGAGCACCAAGGTGTAGCGACGGATGATAGTGGTGGGAATGAAAAGATCATCGCATTTGAAAAGATCCCCACTTTAGATTGGCGGATTGCCATTGTGGCTTCAAAGAACGAGCTCATGATGCCGGCGCGGCACATGGGGTTAATCAATCTGGGCATCACTTTTTTGGTAAACGTGATAGCCGTCTTCATCATGATGTTTCTCTACCGACGGGTCATCGGTGGGCCGATGCAAACCTTGCTCGATGGTATCGACCGATTTGGTAAGAGCAACGCCTTTGAGAGGATCAAGCTATCACGCATAGATGAGTTTGGTCGTCTCGCAAAAACTTTCAATAGAATGGCTCAGAACCTGAACACCTCGATGGTTTCCATCGAAGCATTGGAGGCCTCCCAGCGCCGTTTTCAAGATGTGGTCAATAATTCCGGTGAATGGATTTGGGAACTGGATACCCAGGGTTATTTTTGCTATGCGAATCCTGCGGTTGAAACCTTGCTCAAGTATCGCCCCGAAGAGATCCTGGGGCATCATTTAATCGAATACGTGAGGCCCGAACATAAGGAGGCAATTCTCGAGAACTATAAAAACGTCTGCTCTGTTCAAGCATCGTTTCGCAATGAAGTATTTTCGCTTTTGAACAAAGATGGACGTATCGTTCACATAGAGATCAGCGCTGTGCCCATGGTATCCACGGAAGGCGAACTCACCGGATATCGGGGGGCATGCCGCGACATAAGCGATAGAATCAAAGCGGAGCGGGAATTGAAAACCGCCAAGGAAGATGCCGAGAAGGCCAACCGCGCCAAGAGTGAATTCCTAGCCAATATGAGCCATGAGATCCGAACACCGATGAATGGCATCATTGGCAATACCGCATTGGCCCTGGATACTGAACTCTCACCGGAACAGAACGATTTTCTGAAAGCCATCAATACCTCAGCGGACCATCTTCTGGGGCTGATCAACGAGATCCTGGACTTTTCAAAAATCGAGGCGGGCCAATTCGATCTGGAGCTGATCGATTTCGCCCCCAGAACCGCCATCGAGACAGCAGCGGAATCCATTGCCGTCAAGGCGCATGAGAAAGGCCTGGAGCTTAATTGTCATATTGATTCCGAGGTGCCGGACTATTTGATCGGTGATCCAGGCCGGTTGCGCCAGATCCTGCTCAATCTGGGAGGCAATGCCATCAAGTTCACCGATACGGGTGAAGTGACCATTCTCTGCCAGGTCGACACCCAAGATGCGGAATCGATAACGCTGCACCTAAGCGTTTCGGATACCGGCATAGGTATTCCTGAGGACAAGTTGGAGGTCATTTTCAGAAGCTTTGAGCAAGCAGACGGTTCCACCACGAGAAAGTATGGCGGTACGGGTCTGGGGCTAACCATTTCCAGGCAAATAGTCGAGATGATGGGTGGCAAAATCTGGGTCGAAAGCCCCAGCACATGCCCATTGTCAATCGACCCACTTGATAGCCAGAATGCGTTTCGGCCTCAGGAACTGGAGCCAAATCCATCCATAGGTGGCCCAGGAAGCAGCTTTCACTTTACGGCAACATTTAAACTTCAGGCGAATCGCGCTGAACCCCGCAGCTCGTCCGAGCCCATTGATCTTGCCGGCAAGCGCGTCCTGGTCGTTGATGACAATCGCACCAATCGAATGATCTTGACAGGCATGCTCTCCCATTGGGGCATCGATCACAACGACGTCGCTGATGGCGCCACAGCGCTTGATGCTTTAAGTTCGGCGGTGACCAGTGGCTGTCCTTATCATCTCATCCTGATGGATTGGCAGATGCCGCATATGGATGGTTATGAACTGAGCAGCCGTATCAAAACAGACCCGCGCTTTTCTGATACCAAAATCATCATGGCAACCAGTATGGGACTACGCGGCGATGCAGCTCGCTGTAAAGACTTGGGAATTGAAGGCTACCTGATAAAGCCAATCAAGCAGGTAGAACTCCTGAATGCCATGGTATTGGTGATGGCTGGTAAGCGCGACATCGCCTCAAAGGAAAGCCAGCCCCTGATAACTCAGCATACGATTCGAGAAGAAATTCAAGCGCCAAAGCTAAGAATTCTGTTGACCGAGGACAATGTGGTGAATCAGAAAATGGCGAAGATGATGCTCGAGAAAAAAGGTCACAGCGTATCCGTAGCGGACAATGGCCAACACGCCCTTGATCTTCTTGGCATTGAAGCATTCGATTTGGTATTGATGGATGTGCAGATGCCGGTAATGGACGGCATCACAGCCACCCAACGAATCCGCGGTTCGAACTCGAAAACCCGGGATATTCCGATCATCGCAATGACCGCCCACGCCATGAAGGGCGATAAAGAGAGGTGCCTTGAGGCTGGAATGGATGACTATATTTCCAAGCCTATCAATCCCGCGAAGCTCATGGCGGTTATTGGAAATGTGAGCGCGGGCTAAACGCGCTTCCCAGCGGGAATAAGTCCCCAGGTTTGCACGGGTAGGTTTCCCTGGCCAACCCTTTTAGGATCGCAGCGCCAGTTTATATGCCTCGACCATCTTCACGGGATAGTAGGAGCGCTTTGACTTGGCCAGACCGGGAAGCCCCATATCGCTCTCTTTGTTGATGTAGGCATAGCCGTTAAACAATTGGCGGGCGCACTGCTGGTCGAAGTACTGGTAGAGGCCTTTTATACCGGCATCGGCTTTTTCGTACTGCAGGGTGGCCATATCGGGGGTCAGGCGGGCGGCCACGCCGAAGGCTTTGACCTCCCCGTCCACGCGCAGGTGCAGCCCTCTCACCTCCAATAATTCCATATTTTGGAGGGTGTTGATGGCGGCATCACGTTCGCAGGCCAGGTCCGCTTCCATCTCAGGGGCGCAATCGCGCTGGCTGCACCAGAGGTTCAGGTAGTCGATGCAGGCCACCACGTCATCCGGCGCAATGGGGCCCACGGCCACGCGCCCCGCATCCACATGGGAACGGGTGAACTGGCGGATCAAATTGCGCTTCTTGGCGTACTTGCCGCCGGTCAGTTCGGCCAGGTCCCGGCGGCGATATATATAGTCATCCATATCCGGGTCGCGGCGGATATCGAAGTGGGTCCTGACTGCATCTTCTCCGTAGGTGTCCAGATAGCGGCGCGGCACAAACCGAACGTTGTCATAGCCGGTATCTGCCGCCAAGGCCGCCAACCCTTGCGGGGGCAGTTCCCTCTCTGGAGCGATCGGCAGCATCATGTGACGCTGGTGGGCGTCATGGGCAAATTCAGCGGCTACCACCAGCATCCCCTCGTGAACCGCCACTAGGGGATGATAGTAATCATTCTGCCAGGCGATGATGGCGGCCAGGGAGTAGTCGCACAGGCGGTAGCGTTGATGTGAGAAATAGGGCTTGTAGGTGGCGAAGTCCGCCGCTGTGATTGTTTTGAAATCCATTTATCTCTCTTGGTAGCGCATGGGCGTCGTATCCGCCATGGGCTTGAAGCCGCAGCGGGTGTAGACGCCATGGGCACGGCCTTCGGCGATCAGCCCGATCCAGTCGATGCCGTTTTCTTCAAGGTGGTTGACCATGGTGGTCACGATACGGGTGGCGATCCCTTCACTGCGTCGCTCTGCGGTAACGGCGATATCCTGGAGATAGGCGTCACTAACCCCGTCGCTGATGGCGCGCCCCATGCCGACAAGTTGTCCAGCCTCACTGGCGATGAAAAAACAATAACTGCCAACGATGAGGCGCCTGAGAGTATCCCGGTGGGTGTCAGCGTCAACCCACCAGCCGGTCTCCTTGTACAATCGGGCGATGGCGCCGAGTTGTTCGGCTGAAGGCGATGTCAGGATATCGACAGTGAGCATTGGAATTCAGCCGTTCGAGGCCTTGTTGGCGGGGGAGGCGTCAGTATCGAGAGGGGCCTCGCTGGCGGGGGCGTCCTCGTGGCCGGTGGCGTAGAGGGTGGAGACGCGGTTGCGGCCACTGTCCTTGGAGATGTACATGGCCTGATCGGCACGTTGGATGAGGTTGGCGATATCCTCAGGGGGAGCGTATTCGGTGACGCCCACGCTGATGGTGATGGAGATGATATCTCCGGTACCCACTTTGAAGCCATCCGCTTGTACCGCGCTGCGAATCCTATTGGCAACGGTTTCCGCTTCGCTGCCGATGGTTTCCGGCAGGATAACAGTGAATTCCTCTCCCCCGTAACGATAGGCCGAGTCCATCTTTCGCAGGCAGCTCTTCACGGTCTCGCCCAGGCGAACAAGGACCCTGTCCCCCTCCAAATGACCATAGCTGTCGTTGTAGCCCTTGAATTTGTCGATATCCAGCAGCAACAGCGAAAGGGGGTGGCCGTAGCGGTTGGAGCGGTCGATCTCGCCCTTGAGCTGATTATAAAAATGACGCGAGTTGTATAGTTTGGTGAGACCGTCGGTGATGGAGAGCTTCTTGAGGCGATCGAGCATAACGGTACGCTCATTGGTGAGGCGCCGCTCCCGCAGTACCCGCTTGAGGCGCAGGAGGAGCTCTTCAAACTTGACCGGTTTGAAGACGAAATCGCTGGCCCCCTTGCTGATGGCCTCCTCGTAGCTATAATCGCCGCTGTATCCGGTCATAACGATGACGTCCACCTCGTGTTCTTTTTTTATCCGGTCGGTGAGCTCGAGGCCATTCATCCCCGGTAGGAGGATATCGGTGATAACCACTTCAACGCGTATATCCTTTAGAATTTCAACAGCTTCTTCCGCAGAAGCCGCCATGCATGTCCGGTAACCCGACAACTCGACAAATTCGCGCATTGACTCACGGATCGCAGTATCATCATCGACTATCAGAATGTTTGCATCCATCTTGGGCTTGTCCGAATCTATTGGATCCGCTATATATCGGCGGAATTGACAGCAAGGGTTTGAATTTGGTAAAATTTATATTCTTTTTAATCGTTTAGTATAGTCAGGTGCGACCTTCAAGTCAACGGTATTCAAGATGACGGGGGTGCGCGCCGGTTAGCGATATATATGCATTTGGATCATATTCGTAATTTCAGCATAATCGCTCACATCGATCACGGCAAGTCAACTTTGTCAGATCGCCTCATCGAGGTCAGCGATATCATCAGCGAGCGGGATTATAAAGACCAAATCCTCGACAGCATGGATATCGAGCGTGAGCGCGGCATCACCATCAAGAGCCAAACCGTCTGCCTGCCCTATACGGCAGCCGATGGAAGAACCTATCACCTCAACCTCATCGATACCCCCGGTCACGTGGACTTCACCTACGAGGTCTCCCGGGCTCTGGCTTCCTGCGAGGGGGCCCTATTGCTCATCGACGCCAGCCAGGGGGTGGAGGCCCAGACCCTGGCCAACCTCTATCTGGCCCTGGAGCACGACCTGGAGATCATCCCGGTGATCAACAAGATCGACCTGCCCTCGGCCGACATCGAGCGCGTAATGGCCCAGATCGAGGACGACCTGGGGTTGGACAGCGAGGCCGCCATCCTCACCTCGGCTAAGGAGGGCCGTGGCATCGAGGAACTGCTGGAGGGCATCGTCAATCTGTTGCCCCCCCCAAAAGGGGATCCCGACGCCCGCCTCAGGGCCCTGATCTTCGACTCCCACTACGACCCTTTCCGGGGCACCATCGTCCACTTCCGGGTGATAGATGGCCGCCTCAAGGCGGGCGACCGTATCCGCTTTCTCTCCAACAACGCCACCTACAAGGTCGAGGAGGTGGGCCTCTTCCAGATCGTGCGCATCCCCCAGAAAGAGCTGGTTGCCGGCCAGGTGGGGTACATGATCGCCGGTATCAAGACCGTCAGCGATACCCGCTGCGGGGATACCATCACCCTGGACGCAGCGCCCTGCGAGACACCCGAGCCCGGCTTCAAAGAGGCCAAACCGGTGGTCTTCTCCTCCATCTACCCGGTCAGCTCGGACGAATACGACGACCTGGCCGTGGCCATGGAGAAGCTCAAACTCAACGACGCCGCCCTGATCTACGAAAAGGACAGCTCGGTGGCCCTGGGTTTCGGGTTTCGCTGCGGTTTTCTCGGCCTGCTCCATCTCGAGGTGGTCCAGGAGCGCCTGGAAAGAGAGTTCGATCAGAGCCTGATCCTCACGGCGCCCTCGGTGCAGTATGAGCTGGTGATGAACGACGGGGAGGTGCAGATCGTGGACAACCCCTCTCTGTATCCCGATCCCACCACCATCGACATTGCCCGGGAGCCCTTCATCAAGGCGGCTATCATCATCCCCGACCGCTATATGGGGGCGGTGATGAAGCTCTGCATGGACCGGCGCGGGATCAACAAAAACTATCAATACCTGACCAACAACCGCCTGGAGATGATCTTCGAGTTGCCCCTCTCCGAGGTGGTCTACGATTTTTACGACCGGCTCAAGTCGGTGACCCAGGGGTATGGCAGTTTCGACTATGACCTCATCGGCTACCGTGACACCCAGCTGGTCAAACTGGACATATTGATCAACGGCGATCGGGTGGATGCCCTGAGCCAGCTGGTGCATGAGGAACGCGCCTACCAGCGCGGCCGCATCAGCTGCGACAAACTCAAGGATGAGATCCCCCGCCAGATGTTTAAGATCGCCATCCAGGGCGCCGTGGGCGGCAAGATCATCGCCCGCAGCACCGTCAACCCCTACCGCAAGGATGTCACCGCCAAGTGCTATGGCGGCGACATCTCGCGCAAGCGAAAGTTATTGGAAAAACAGAAAAAAGGCAAAAAGCGGATGAAGATGGTGGGCCAAGTCGAAATCCCCCAGTCTGCATTTTTATCCGTGCTGAAGACAGACGCTGAGTAATACCCAAACACCCATCGGTGAAAGCAGGTGGGGATTTGGGCACAGATACAACAGCGTTGTTTTCGCGCCATCCGACCTGCCCGCTTGCCATCGACCGCCACCCCGGTCATGGCCCCGCCTCAGGCAGGAAATAGCCGCCGCCCGATAGTGGCGCTATCCCCAGATAGCGTAAAGTCTGCCGGGGCGGCCCGAACAGTAGTGTGAGGAGCACACCCATGGGACAAACCATCGCTGAAAAAATCTTCACCGCCCATCTGGTGGACACCCCCTCCCCCGGGGTAAACGTCATTCGCCTGGATGCGGTATTCTGCCACGAAATAACCACCCCCAGCGCCATTCTCGATCTCATGGCACGGGGCAAGGATAGGGTCTACGACGCCTCCAGTATTAAGGCCGTCATCGACCATGTCACCCCGGCCAAGGACAGCAAAACCGCCACCCAGGGCCTTATTCTGCGCGAGTGGGCCCGCCGCCACGACATCATCGATTTTTTCGACATCGGACGCAACGGGGTCTGCCACGCCCTCTTCCCCGAAAAGGGCTTTGTGCGTCCGGGCTATACTGTCATCATGGGCGATTCCCACACCTGCACCCACGGGGCCTTCGGCGCATTTGCCGCCGGTGTGGGCACCACCGACCTGGAGGTGGGGATTCTCAAAGGTGTCTGCGCCTTCCACGCTCCCGAAACGCTCAAAGTAGTGGTCACAGGAAAACTGGCCCCCGGTGTCTTCGCCAAGGACGTGATTCTCTCTCTCATCGGCCGCATCGGCGTGGGCGGGGCCACCAACAAGGTGATCGAGTTCGGCGGCCCGGTGGTGGCCGCCATGGACATGGAAGCCCGCATGACCCTCTGCAACATGGCCATCGAGGCCGGCGGCACCTGCGGCATCTGCGCCCCGGACGCCGTCACCGTGGATTACCTGTGGCCCTTTATCAAGGACGACTACAGCGACCGTGAAGCCGCCCTGAATGACTACGCCCAATTCGCTCCCGATGCCGACGCCGTCTACGCAGAGACCATCGTCCACGATATCAGCGACCTGGACCCTCAGGTCACCTTCGACTACAAGCCCGACCAGGTAAAAAGCGTGGCCGCAATGGCCGATGCACCCGTGGATCAGGTCTACATCGGCAGTTGCACCAACGGTCGCATCAGCGACCTGCGCGCCGCCGCCCAGGTGCTCAAGGGCAAGCATGTGGCCGACACGGTGCGGGCCATCGTCTCTCCGGCGACCCCCAAAGTCTATCAGCAGGCCCTCAAGGAAGGCCTCATCGAGATCTTCATGGACGCCGGCTTCTGCGTCACCAACCCCACCTGCGGCGCCTGCCTGGGCATGAGCAACGGGGTTCTGGCCGAGGGAGAGGTGTGCGCCTCCACCACCAATCGCAACTTCTACGGACGGATGGGCAAGGGGGGGCTGGTGCACCTCATGAGCCCGGCCACGGCCGCCGCCACGGCCATTGCCGGCACCATCGCCAATTCGCCCCTGTACACCGAAAGCCAGCCTGAATAGGTCCAGGCAACCTGGACAAAGGAGTCCCCATGAAAGCATTCAGCGGAAACGCTTTGTTTTTAGACCGCAGCGATATCAATACCGACGAGATCATCCCCGCCAAATACCTCACCGAGGTGGAGCGGGAAAAACTCAAACCCTACCTGCTCGAGGATCTCAAGCTGGAGGGCTTCGATCCCCAGACCGACCTTAGGGACAAGCGCGTGGTGGTAACGCGGGCCAATTTCGGCTGCGGCTCCTCCCGCGAACACGCCCCCTGGGCCCTGGAGGCCAACGGCATCCACGTGGTGGTGGCGGAAAGCTACGCGCGCATCTTTCGCCAGAACATGTTCAACTGCGGCCTGCTGGCCCTGGAACTCCCTAATGAAAAGATCGACGCCCTTTTTGCCACTTTTGCGGGCAAAGAGACCGAGGTGGACACCGACTGGGCCGCGCGCCGCCTGACCTTCAGAAGCGGAGATATTGAACAATCGTTCAGCTTTGACATCTCGAGCTTTGACAGCGACCTGGTGGAGGCCGGGGGGTGGGTGGAGTACGCCGACAACAAGTACTAATGCCAACATCCCCATAAAGATCAACAATTATAAAACAAAGAGGCGCCCTTGGAGAGAGCGATTTCCCCGAGGACGCCTTTTTTTATTTTCAACTGATGCCAATTGACGCTGAATAGTTGCCCATCCCGGACAGGCTATTTCATCAACGGCCATGGCAGCATCAACTCAATTTCAACGGTATACCAGCATTTCATTGAGCTTCTGACACAGCATGGGTATTGAAAGATCTTGAAGGTCTTTCCCGAAGCGTCAGATTACACCAACCACCTCCAGGCATTTGACCACATCACCATACTTGCTGGGATAGGTCCACTTGTACACCTTGGCAGCGGCCATCTCCTTGCTCTTGGTTTCAAGCAGCATCAAACCCTTGGCCACCTGGCGCCAGATCTTTTTATCCACAGATGGGCAGACCGCCAAAGGCCATTCCGGATACAGCTGGGTGCTGTGCACAAAAGGAAAAGAATCATCCATCTGGCTGATTATCTTAAAGTCGCTGAGATCGATTTTGCCCTCACCTTGCATTCTCTCAAGGGTGTCCGAGCGCACAGTGCCCGCATCGACTGCCCCGCTCTTAACCGCCAGAACCACCTTGTCATGGGTGCCCCCCTCCTGGAAGCTCTTGAAATCCCGCTTGGGATCTATGCCGTTTTCCAGCAGCAGGCGCCAGGCCATATGCGCCCCGCCAAAGGAAGTGTACTTCACGCACATAAATTCTTTGCCCTTGAGTTGGTCGAGGCTGTTGATGCTGCTCTGCTTGCGTGCGAAGATCACGCCGCCAAACTCCTTCGTAGCCGACCTCCCTTTGCGGTTGACCATGGTCGTGATTGCCCGCAGGTTGTAGGGTGCTTCAAACATGGCGTAAAAGGCCGGGTTGGCGAGCAGAAAATCGATCCTACCCGCCTTTAGGGCCGGCTCGATCTCCGTGAACTTGAGGGGCACGACGGTAAAACCCCTTTTAAGTCTTTTAGCCAGATACTCGGCGGTCGGACCCCAGCGCTCCATTGCCTTCGCACTGCCCCGCTTGGCCAGAACGCCTAACCTGAGTTCTGCGGCTGTAGCCCCTTGGATTGGGGTTAAAATCCCAGCAATCAAAAAAAATAAAGCCAGAAAAAAAACACTTGCCCGCTGCATATTGGCTGCTCCTTTTCTATAATGAGTGAAAATGTGTTGTGGAAGAATGATGTCTACTTTTGAAGCCCCTGCAGTCAGTCCACCGAAATTTATCAAACACCGCCGATTGCGTTTCATTGCCAAATATTACCCAGATACAATGTGTAGGTGTTTCAAAATAATGCCATAGTGCAGGATCATCACTTTAACTATCGGCAAAAGCTATTCCATCATTAGGCCACAATTTGGGACGAAGGGTTTTTTCAACTTTCCTGGTGGCGTTTGTTACCGGGAGTACCCCCAAATCACAAAATAGTGTTCCAGACCCATCATCGTAATATTAGAGACGGTTTTGCTTTGGACGCGATAAAGGTGTTCAGAATATTGGGAATAAGGAGGGTAGCAGCGGCAGCTGCCTGTAGATGCACTAAGATAAACAAAATGGCATATCGAGTAGGGTGAGACCGGGTAATTAGTCCGGTCTCATCCCTCTCACAGAACCGTACGTACGGGCCTCGTATACGGCTCCTGTTCACTCTTATCCCCTGTTAATCGGGGGAAGCTTTCCGAATATCACCTTATCCATATGGAACAGTCCGATCTGCTCAAACCATCCGTTGGGCATGGCCCAGTGTGCATGCTGGCTCGCGGCATTTCGCCATGATGCCATCTTGATACTTGGAAAATCCCCTTTGTACCCCAGTTGCCTGAGGCGTCGATGGAGCTTGCCGGGTTTCTTCCAATGTTTCATCTGGATCGACCTGAGCCGCCTGCGGATCCAGGCCATCAGATTCTTAAACAATTTCTTGCTATTGGT
>JBNKKA010000086.1:0-17421 GCA_050291585.1 Desulfobacteraceae bacterium | reverse complement strand
CGCCGGGCGAGCACATTTTCCCATAGGCGTAAAGGGTTGGGCGCATCCGGATACCAGCAGCCCATGCCAATGATGGCGATGGCGTGTGATGTTTCAGCAGATTCCATGGCGTGTCCTCCCAGCGCAAAAACCAAAGCATCCACGCCCCTCTCAGGTAATTGCCAGTGGCAAACCTGGGCCTTCCTTTGATGGGATGATGCTGGTAGTGATTATTGGCTGAGAGACATGGCCGAACGGGTGTGCGTACTTCCTGCGCAACGCAATGCAAATGTCAGCCATCTTTAGGTAAATACAGATGAGTGCTTATATTATGGGCAATCTTTGGGGACCTGTCAAGGTATCCTGGGGCGGGTTAGGTGAGTTGATTAGGGCGGCAGGTTAGGGCGCACTTCGCTTTAGGTTGACCTATGCATAAGGGAACCGGCTCGCAAAGCAAATGCTTGAAAAATGGACGTTTAGGCACTAAATTAATTGTTTAATCCCATCGTCCCAACAGGCCGCCCGCATCCCGGGACCAGGGGAAAGATGGCGTTATGCCTTCCTGGGCTGCACCGAACCGGTGGCCATCGCCTTTTCAGCCACCGACGGTATCATTTCTGATTAAAGTGACCATATGGGAATTCGGTATAACTTCAAAGATCTCTTAAAGCACACCAATCTCTGGCTGCGTGGCATCCTCTTTGGCCTGGCCGTTGGGACCTTGGGGGTGATCGTCAGCCTGCCGCCCATCAGTGTCCAAGTAGAAGAGCGCCTCGGCCTGGCCTACCTCTTCCACCGACGGGGCCCCCAGCCACCGCCAAGTGAGGTGGTCATTGTCTCCATCGACCGTCAGAGTTCCCAGGTGCTGGGCCTTCCCCCCCAGCCTGAAAAATGGCCCCGCCGTCTGCATGCCCGGGTAGTGGACGAGCTCAAGCGTCAGGGCGCCGCAGTGATCGCCTTCGACATGATCTTCGACGAACCCCGCTCCCCGGAGGACGACGACCGTTTTGCCGAGGCCATCGCCCGGGCCGGCAACGTGGTCCTCTGCGAATACCTGGACCGCGAACGCCTCTCCGTTTCCAACGCCAACCAAGGCGCCTTCGCCACCATGGAGACGCTGGTACGGCCCATTCCGCTGCTGGCAGAGGCCGCCGTGGGAATGGGGCCTTTTCCCCTGCCCAAGGTGCCCGTGCGGGTGAGCCAGTACTGGACGTTTAAAACCGGTGTCGGAGATCTGCCGACCCTGCCGGTCGTGGTCTACCATCTTTACGCCCGGGAGACCTTCGGCGACATGGGCGATCAGAACGGTGAAGCCCCCTTGGCCGGAGGCGTATCGCTGGCTGGAAGGACTACATCCCTCAGCGACACCGGCGCCGGGCGAATCGAAAATCGTATCAAGGCGCTGCGGCGGCGTTGGTCAACGGCGCCCATGGCGGTGCCCGCCGAGCCTCTCGGCCCACTTGCGCGTCTGCGCGCCGCTTTCTCCAACACCCCCCCTTCCGTTAGCGGGCATGGGCACCGGGATACCCTCCTGGATCTCTACCAGGGTCCCGACAGCCGGCATATTAATTTTTACGGCCCCCCGGGCAGCCTCACGACCCTCTCTTATCACCAGGTTCTGACCGCCGCTTTGGAGAGTCCCCCGGTGCGCGACTTAGGGGTGGCTGGTAAGGCGGTCTTCATCGGTCAGTCTGAGAGCCTACGCCTGGAGCAGGTGGACCGCTTCTACACGGTCTACTCCTCCTCCGATGGTCTCGATCTCTCCGGGGTGGAGATCGCCGCCAGCGCATTTGCCAATCTTCTTCAGGGCAACGCCCCCTGGTCCTTGGGGTATCCCTGGCAGCACCTCCTGCTGCTCTTCTGGGGAACTCTTACGGGGCTGGCCAGTTTTCGTCTCAGACCCCTCTGGGCCCTTGTGATCATTTGCCTCCTCAGCGCAGGCTATATCAACGGAGCAGTGGCTCTGTTCGCGCGTACCACCTTGTGGCTGCCCGTTGTGGTGCCCCTGCTGATGCAGGTGCCTCTGGCATTCGTGGGGGGCGTGCTCCTGCGCCTCGGGCGGGTGGGTCGCGAAAGAGATAGCATCCGCACCAGCTTCGGCTATTACCTGCCGCCCACTGTCGCTGACCAACTGGCGGCCGACCTGACCCGTCGGCCGGCCAACAACGAGGTGGTCCACGGGACCTGCCTTTTCACCGATGCCGAGCATTATACTTCCCTCAGCGAGCGGCTTACCCCGGACGCCCTCACTGATTTGATGAATCGCTACTGCGAAGAGGTCTTCGCCCCCATCGAGCGCTATGGCGGGATGATCTCCGACATCAAGGGCGATTCGATCCTCTGCATCTGGGCCAACCGCCTGCCAGACCGGCGCATGCCCCGGCGGGCCTGCGCCGCCGCCCTGGAGATCCAGCAGGCCGTGGGGCGCTTCAACAGCGCCCATCACCCCCATGAGCTGCCCACCCGCGTCGGTCTGCACACCGGCCTTATCTCCCTGAGCAGTGTGGGGGCCAACAACCGCTTTGAATATTCCGCCGTGGGTGACATCGTCAATACTGCCTCGCGCATCGAGAACCTCAATAAATTCCTCAAGACCCGTGTGCTGGTGTCGGCCCAGGTCCTCGAAGGGATCGACGATTTCCTCACCCGCGGCTTGGGCGCTTTTATTTTCGCCGGCAAGAGCCAGCCCGTCATCATCCACGAACTGATCGCCAAGCGAGACGAGGCCTACGACGACCAACGCGCACTTTGCGAGGCCTTTGACACGGGGCTCAATTACTTCCGCCGAGGTCAATGGCGTAAGGCCGGGCAGGCGTTTGACATCGCCGCCTCCCTGGTGCCCGAAGACGGCCCCAGCCGGGTTTTCCGGCGGCTCTGCGAAGAGTACTACAAGGATCCCCCCACCCAGTGGGAGGGTGCGGTTCGCGTTTCGAAAAATTGACTGCCATCTCCGTGATCCCTGGCCTGGCAGACAAAAGGTTGAACAAACCCCTAATATAAGGCATGGTACCCTAAACGGGCGCGTCATCTGCCACCCTAACAGCGACAACGTCCGCCAGCGGCTACCTCCGCTGATCCTGTGCTTTTTTGATCAGTTCTAACCGCCATTTAGAGGAGACCCTGACGTGGACAGAACCAATTGCACTTGTACCGGATGGATGGCGTGCAGATGGTTTTTTTTTATTCTCTGGACAATCCTTTTCCTGACCTTTTCGCAACCCGCACGAGCTGAGAAAAACTGCGACCCTTGGGTGGCCCGGCTGGTTTCCCTGCAAGGCAGTGTTGAAGTGCTCAGGGGTGATGCTGCCGAGTGGGTGGGCGCCCCTGCTGAGGCAACCTTCTGCAGCGGAGATCAAATCCGCGTGGGGGCCAATAGCCGCGCGGCTCTCTACCTTTTCAACGAGGCCACCATCCGTTTAGGGCCCCACAGCGCCCTGCGCCTCGACCAGGTCCAGGCTCCGCGCACCCTCCTTCTGGAGATGGTCGAGGGGGTGGCCCACTTCTTCAGCCGTTTTCCCCAGAGCCTTCAGCTGAGCACTCCTTTTGTCAACGGGGTGGTCAAGGGCACTGAGTTCGTTGCCCGGGTGGACACGGTTCAGACCCTCATCACAGTTTTCGAGGGACGTGTGGCGGCCGCCAACACCAAGGGGGAAGTAGAGGTCGTCAGCGGCCAGAATCTGGTGGCCCGCAGCGGCAGCGCGCCTCTCCTGACCCGCATGGTGCGTCCGCGCCGGGCGGTGCACTGGGCCCTTTACTATCCGGCCGTGCTCAATCTGAGGGCTTTGGAAAAAGTACATCCGGCGCTGCATCCAGCGTTGGACGCCTTCCACCGTGGGGATAGCGCCGCCGCCCTATCCGCGCTGCCCGCGGATGGGAGTGCTGACTTAATACTTCTTCGGGCCGCCCTCAATCTCAGCGTGGGCAGGGTAGCTGCTGCCCGAGGGGATTTGAACGCGGCCCTGGTTCGCGATGCGCACGACAGCGCGGCCCACGCCCTCTTGGCTGTGATGGCCGTTGTCCAGAACGACAACGAAAAGGCCTTAACTCTGGCCGACAAAGCGGTAAAATTCAAGGACAGCGCGCCCGCCCGCCTGGCCAGATCCTACGCCCACCAGGCGAATGCCGATTTGCCCGCGGCCATGGCCGATGCCGCTGCGGCCGTGGACCTGGAAGCGGACAATCCCCTGGCCTGGGCCCGGCTGGCCGAGCTGCGTCTGGCATTGGGCGATCTCCACGCTGCCGAGAGGGCGGCGGCCACCGCCGTACGCCTGGATAACGGTTTGGCCCACAGCCAGACCGTCCTGGGTTTCGCCCACCTGACCCGTTTTGAAACCAAAGCCGCCGCGGCCGCCTTTAACAAGGCCACAGAACTCGACCCAACCGCCCCCCTGCCCCGCCTGGGGCTGGGCCTGGCCCGCATCAACGCGGGCGACCTTGCCAAGGGATGCGAATTGCTTGAGATCGCCGTGAGCCTGGACCCCAACAACAGCCTCATGCGCAGCTACCTGGGCAAGGCTTTCTATGAGGAGAAGCGCGATCCCCTGGCCTTCAACCAATACGAGATGGCCAAACGCCTCGACCCCAACGACCCCACCCCCTGGCTCTACGGGGCCATTCAGAAGCAGACCCGCAACCAGCCCGTGGCCGCCCTGGACGACCTCCAGGAGAGCATCGCCCGCAACGACAACCGCGCCGTGATCCGCAGCCGCCTCCTCCTGGACGAGGATCTGGCCGTGCGCGGTGCCGATCTGGCGCGTATCTACAACGACCTGGGGTACGAGCAGCGGGCCCTGCTAGAGGGTTGGTCGGCCGTCAACACGTATCCGAGCGAAGCCTCGGGCCACCGCTTCCTGGCCGACGCCTACCGCAGCCTGCCCAACCACGAGATCGCCCGGGCCAGTGAACTCCTCCAGGCCCAGATGCTGTCCCCCCTAAACCTGAGCCCCCTCCAGCCCGCTGCCAGCGAGACCGACCGCCAGTTCCTGGCCGGCACCACGGGGGGCAGCGCGGCCCTCAATGAATATTCGCCCCTCTTCGTGCGCGACCGGGTGGGGGTTCAGGGCAGCGTTCTGGCGGGGGAGCACAACACCTATGTGGATGAGGCCGTGGTCACGGCTCAGGGCGGGTCGGGGGTGGTCAGTGGTGGTATTCTGCACTATGAGACTGACGGTTTCCGGGAAAACCAGGACCAGGATCGTGACATCCAGAATGTTTTCGGGCAGGCGCGACTAAATCCGAGGTTGAGCGTCCAAACAGAGTTCCGTAACAGCGAGGCCGCCTACGGGGATCTCCCTCAGCGCTTTGACGCAGACAATTATAACGCCACAGTGCAGAATGAAGCGCAAAGCCAGTCTCTGCGAATCGGAGGTCGGTATGCGTTCTCTCCACGTAGCGATACCCTGGCTATGCTAACATTCAGAGAAACTGACGATAAGGCGGTGGATAGTGGTTTTGAGGGCAATGTGCGGACATCAGGCTACATCGCCGAAGCTCAGCAGCAGTGGCGCAATGATCGTTTGAGTGTCGTCGCCGGTGGGGGATACTCCAGTCTGGACAATGATGAGTCTTTACATTTAACTATTGCCCTTCCTCCCCCACTGCCGCCAGCTGAGGTCGTGCAAACGAACCACTACAATCTTTATCAGGCCAGTGGTTATGTATATGCCAACCTGAAACTACCCCGGTCTATGTTGTGGACCTTTGGCATTGCGGTGGAGTCTGTACAGGGAGGCCTGTTTGAACTTGATCGTGAAAGGGTTAATCCCAAGGTTGGGGTCACCTGGGATATTACTGCTGACACAACTATTCGGGCTGCGGCCGTAAAAAAGCTGGCCCGGAATCTCATCAATGATCAAACCCTCGAACCTACCCATGTCGCTGGTTTCAACCAGCTCTATGAAGATACTAGCGGCGGGGACATGCTGCGCTACGGTGCCGCCATCGATCACCGTTTTACCAAACGCCTTTTTACGGGTTTGGAAGCGGCTCGAAGGGAGATCGATGATCTCTACAAAGACGCCAATAGCCTTACCGGTGAAACTGAGGTGAATGAAGCCGACTGGTATGAAAACCTGATCCGCACCTATCTCTACTGGGCTCCCTGGGAGTGGGTGGCCGCCCGTCTGGAATACCGCTACGAGACCTTCGAACGCAGTATCGCTCACCCGGGCAATGAAGCGGTCAAAGAGCTGGAAACCCACCTGGTGCCGATGGGGCTTAATTTCTACTGTTCCAAGGGCGGCATCCTCGGGCTCACCGCCACTTACGTAAACCAAATGGCAGAACTCGTGGATGCTGACATGATGACGGGGCGTTCCATCAAGGATGAAAACGATCACTTCTGGGTCACCGATCTCTCCTTGGGATTCCGCCTACCCCGGCGTCATGGCTTGGTAAACTTGGAGGTCCGCAACCTTTTCAACGAATCGTTCCACTATCAGGATATGGATGACGCCCTCACCGAGTTTTACCCCGAGCGCACTGTCCTGGGAAAGTTAAGCTTCAGCTTCTGACGCGGTCGGTCCGGATGTTCCCCACCTGGGCTTGCCCTGTGCTGTGCAGGGTCGTGATCGAAGATCTATACATTCTATCTTCTCATGAAAGGGGCTTTGACAATGGACACTTGCGATGACGTGAAATTTTGGTTGGGTTACAATGGCAGGGGTGAGGTCGTGGCTGCAAAAGAGGAGGACGGTGTCAAGAAGGAGGAGATCAAAGGGCCTATTACTGTTGCCCGTTTAGCAGAGTCCGGCTTCGATAATGTGGAGGTCAAGTCAACTCAAATCTTGCGTGTTTATACCAATCCCGGCTGCTGTTATGTCATCGGCGGGGTGACTTACTACTTCTGCTAATGATTTTCCAATGCCGCTATCGATGGCATCCATCCGTCTGGATGCCATCGATTCAATAATTTGCGGCTGTTTCCATCAAGTGCACCTATCCCAGCCAGGCGGATAGGTCAGATATGGGTGCTGATACGGTCACCGTCGTGGCGGCCCGCCGCCGTTGCTGACAGGCGACGAGTCGCTTCGCCACCAGTCTGCCGAGCTCTACCAGTTCGGGTTCGATGAGGTCTTTATTGTTGAGGAGAGCTTCGTAGATTTGGGTGAAACGCATCTGCGACCCGCTTTCCTCGAGTTGCGCCTCATCCGCGGTCACCGTTTGCCAACCCTGTACTTGGATATCCATGGGGCCCTCCATATTCCATGGCCTGTCGGACGCTTGGCGTCCTATCTGGCCTTTGCGCGGGTTAAGATTCTGTATGCTGACTTATTGTAGATGGTTGATATTTTCGTCCCCAGGGTAGACCATAGGGCCATCATGCGCTATGGTAAGTAACACACTTGGATTGTGATTTTTCCCCATCTATGGACCGCCGACGAATCTGGATTGGCGGAATGTGCGCCCCTGCGGCTCCTTGGAGCAGCTACCCCTTTGGCGCTGAACCATCTCCACCGGTCGCCGGCGACCATGGCTTTGCTTGGAGGGCAGAATGATGCTGAGCAAGATTCCCCTTTTCGCTAATCTGGAACCCCAGGTCGTTCAACACCTGCAGGACGCGGCCATTACCAAGCGTTTTGCCCGCAACACCATCCTCTTCAGCAAGGGCGACGAGAGCAACGCTCTATACCTGATCCGCGAGGGGCGCACCAAGGCCGTCATCACCGACGAGCAGGGCAAGGAGATCGTCCTTAACACCTTCGGGCCCGACGATTACTTTGGCGAGATCGCTTTTTTGAGCGCCGAGCCGCGCACGGCCACCGTGGTCACCGCCACCCCCACCGAGGTCCTTATCCTCTATCGCCGGGATTTCAAAGAGGTCCTCAGTAGACACCCCGACGTGATGTTCGAGTTCATAAAAGTCTTGATTGAGCGGGTGCGCAACTCCACCGACCAGATCGAGAGCTTGGCCTTCCGCGATGTCTACGGGCGCGTACGCGCTTTGCTCAACGGTCTGGCCAAGGAAGAGGGTGAAAAACGCATCATCAGAGAGCGCCTCACCCACCAGGAGATCGCCAACCGGGTGGGTTCCTCCCGTGAGATGGTCAGCAAGATTTTCAAGCAGCTTCAGGACGGAGGATTCGTCGCGGTGGATCATAAGCATGTGGTTCTTTTGAGGGACCTTCCGAAAACTTTCTAATTCGTCAGCTCGTTATTTTTTCATATAGTTGAAGCGCATGTTATTGCCGTTTTCCGGCATGATTGCTTCTCTGTTAGATCGGGCTCAGGCTTCGCCACGCGGCTTAGGCTTCGCCACGCGGCTTAGGCTTCGCCACGCGGCTTAGGCTTCGCCACGCTTGGGGCAACCTGACATCCAGGCTAGGGTTTCAACTCATCCTGCCGTGCCCCCCGGCTGCGCAGGTGCCAGAAGACAAATCCCGCCAACATCACCCACCCCACCACAAAGGTCCACGGAAAGGCCGTCAGGGAGGCTGTGAAGACGCTGTCTTCCAGGGCGCCCGCTGTTAATCCTGTGTTTTTCAGCCGTCCCCGCAGGGCGGCCACCAGCAGGCTGTAGAGGATGCCCAGGAGGCCGTAGCTGAGGTTGTAGCTGAGGCCTTTGAAGCTCAGTACGGTGGCGCGCTGGTGGCGGGCGGTGATGGAGTTGAGGTAGTGGCTGATGAAGAAACCATTGAGGAACATGGCGCTGAAAAGGATGATGGCGGGCACCAGGCCGATATAGGGCCAGCAAAAAGCCATGCCGCTCAGCCCCGTCAGGGTGACCATGGTGGTGAGGGCCAGGTTGAAGGCGGGAGGCCGCGTCTCGCTGAGATGACGCGCCAGGCGGGGCACGAAGAGACCCAGGGCGGCAACGAGGGCACCGATGACGCCGAAGAGGGCCTCGGGGATGTGGATAATGCGGTAGTATTGGCTCGAGAGGGTGATGGCCATACGGATGACACCGTCGAAGAGCAGGCCCATGAGAATGACGGCCAGGGCCCAGGGGGTCTTGAGGATCCAGCCGCCGGCGGCCAGGGTGAGACGGAAGGCCGCCGCCACGGGTTTGGCGCCAGTCTCGGCGGCCTCGTCGCCGGCGTTTCTCTCGGTCATTTGAACTGCAGTGATGAGGGTCAGCACGGCCATCACCAGGGTGAGGTAGAGGGGCCAGCGCAGGGTGTCGGCCTGGGTGAGGGCTGTGTGGATGCCCACCCAGCCCAGGGCCTGGGCCACCAGGCGGGGATCGTAGATGGCCGCCCCGATCACAGTGGCGGCGATGAAACTGGCGCTCCTGCAACGCATCTGCACCTCCAGCACACGCCCCCACTGACCCTCCAGACCGGCCTTTTCCAGGGCGTCGTAGGCCAGGGCCTCGTCGGCCCCGCTGGCGGCCGCCTCGGCCAGCCCGCTGAGGATTCGATTGACCAGGAAGGCGCCGAAGACCAGGCCCACGCGGCCGGTGGGCACCACCGCGATGATGGCGATCTCCACCACCATGAGGCAGCCGGTGAAGATCAGCAGGCGCCGGCGGCCGATGATGTCGGCCAGGGCGCCGGAGGGGACTTCGGCAAGCACGATGGTGCCGGCCCAGACGGCGTTGAGCAGGGCGAACTGATCCACCGAGAGCCCGAAGTCCAGGAAGAGAATGGTGAAGACCGGGTAGTAGAAGCGCGAGTTGAAGAAGATCCGAAAGCGGATGAAGCGCCGCACGTCGGCGATGGCGAAGGGGGAGGCGGGCGGTGTGGTTGGGGTGGCGGCCTGGTTAACGGTGATTTCTCCCTCGATGCGAAAGGGTGGATTCCATTTAGGTCAGGTTGTGAGCGCCGAGCCTAGCGAAGCCAAAGCCAGCTACCAGACGATTCGACGCATCAGGGTTATTACAGAAGTCGTTCGCTTGCTACAAGTTCATGATGAAATCGGTCAGTAACCTCACCCCAAACCCCGTCCCCCCCGGCCCGCAGTAGGCATTGCCCTTCTTCCCGTAAGCCGGGCCGGCGATGTCGATGTGGGCCCAGGGGGTGTCGCCCACGAACTGCTGGAGGAAGAGGGCCGCGGTGATCGCCCCGCCATAGCGGGTGCTGCTCATGTTTGAGGTGTCGGCCAAATGACTCTTGAGCAGCTCCTTATAGTCATCGGGCATGGGCAGGGGCCAGCAGCGTTCATGGGTGTGGCGGCTGGCGGCCAGGAGGGCGTCTTCGAGCTCTTGGTTGGGCGTAAAGAGGCCGGCCAGCTTCTCCCCCAGGGCCACCACACAGGCGCCGGTGAGGGTGGCCATATCGATGATGGCGTCGGGTTTAAAAGTATCGATGGCGTAAGCCATGGCGTCGGCCAGGATGAGGCGTCCTTCGGCATCGGTATTGCCGATCTCGATGGTTTTGCCGTTATAGGCGGTGATGATGTCTCCCGGACGGATGGCCGCTCCCGAGAGCATATTCTCGGCCAGGGGCAAAAGGCCGATAACGCGTGTCTTGGGCTTGAGCTGGGCCACTGCCACCAGGGTGGCGGCCACCGCCGCCGCACCGCCCATGTCCATCTTCATGTCCACCAGGCCGCTGCTGGATTTGAGGTTGATGCCGCCGGTGTCGAAGGTGACACCCTTGCCCACCAGGGCTATGGTCTGGGTGGCCTTGGGCGGGTTGTGGGAGAGCACCACCAGGCGTGGCGCGTCGCTGCTGCCCTGGCCAACCGCCAGCAGGGCGCCGAACTTCTTCTGCTCCAGGGCGGCCTTCTCGATTACCTGGGCCTTGAGTTTGACCCTGCGTGCGGCCTTGACCATATGGCCGCACAATTGTTCCGGACGCTTGTCGTTGGCCGGCATGCTGACCCACTCGCGGGCCAGGTGGACGGCCTTGCAGACGATGGCCGCCTGTTTCGCCAGGGGCTGGAAGCGTTTCACGTCGCCGGCGCTGGCGGCAAGCTGGATCTTTTTGAGGGGCTTTTTCTTGCTTTCTGCACGGTAGGCGTCGAAGCTATGGTTGGCCAAGAGGGCGCCCTCGGCCAGGGCGGTGTAGATGCGTTCCTTGTCCATCCCCAGGGGAGCGGCGGCGGGCGTGGCCAGAGCCAGCTCGGGCAACTCCAGCTCGATCAGTTTCTGCACACAGCTACCGGCAAAGCTGCGCAGGCTTTCGGCATCCACCTCGGCGCCTTTGCCCAGACCGTATAGGATGACGCGCTTGCAGCTGATGCCCGGCGGGTCGTAGAGCACGACGGTCTGTCCCTTTTCGGCGCTGAATTCGGGTAGCTCCAGGCCGGCGGTGATCAGGGCCTGGATCGCTTTCTTGGTGTGCACCTCGTCGTCCTGGCAGACCGGCACGGCCAGGGTGCTGACCCGCAGTTTCTTGAGATCGATGCTTTTTAATTCCAGCATGGGGATGATTCCTTAGGAGAGATGGGTTGGCGTTTGGGGACACCGCTCCCACCGGTGGGGTGGGAGCGGCACGTGGCAGTGGATCTGGGTAGCTGGCGCTTTTTTCCTATCGCCGGATGGTGACCTTCTCCATAGTAATCGCTTCCACGGGTTTGTCCATGGGGCCCGTCTTGGCCTGACCGATTTTCTGGACCACATCGAGACCCTCGATCACCTTGCCGAAGACGCTGTGACGGTCGTCCAGGTGGGGGGTGGCGCCCAGGGTGACGAAAAACTGGCTGCCGTTGGTGCCCGGGCCGGCGTTGGCCATGGAGAGCACCCCCTCGCTGTCATGGCGCAGGCTGGCATCGAACTCATCCTTGAAGCGATAACCGGGGCCACCGGTGCCGTTGCCGAAGGGGCAACCGCCCTGGATGACGAAGCCCGCGATGACCCGGTGAAAGCCGAGGCCATCGAAGTAGTTGCCCCCGCGAGCGGTCTCCTGGCGTCCTTCGGCGAGGTTGATGAAGTTCCAGACGGTCTCGGGGCACTCTTTTGCGTACAGCTCGGCCGCGAAGGTGCCCATGTTGGTCTCAAACACCGCTACGGGGCGGTCGATCTCCTCTTTGTAATCACTTTTTTCGTATGACATGCATCCTCCTTGACTGACGGTGTTGATCCATTTCAACCATCCGCGCAGCCGCGTCAAGTGTCTATCAAATCCTAGGTTATCAATAGTAACGCCACGATGAACAACGCCTGAATATAGGCAAGCGCCTCGGCCCTGTCAATGGTGAGGCGGCAACCATCCACCGCGGCCACCGTTGCGACGCGCAGTGCGGAGTTCGCAATACCGATGCGGATAGACCCACAAACCACATCAATCTCTCCGGTTTAGTGTATTTTGGCGGCCTCTGCGAAAAAACCCTGTGTGTGCCGCCGTCCGTCGATGACAAGCTTTGGGCTCCACCGCAAGACGCTTAATCGAGACCGAGCGGCGTATAGGGTTCGGCGTCTGCCTTGCCGACGGCGTCCAGCGCCTCGAAGCAGGCGTCATAGGCGGCGACACAATTGGGCCAGGCGAACCGCTGCACGTGGGCCCGCAGGCGCCGGCTTCTGGCGGCGAACCGCTCCGGCCGGCTGAGAACACCGCTGAGTTTGTTCACCAGGTCGGCGGTGTTGGTATAGAGAAAGTCACCGTGCAGGTCGGCGGGCAGCAGCTCGGGATAGCTGAGCCGCTGGGGGAGGAGGGGCAGGCAGCCGCCGGCCATGGCCTCCACAACGGCGATGCCGAAGTTCTCCTGCAGGGCCGTGCTGACCACCACCGTTCCCCGCCCCAGCCAGTTCAGGTAAGCCTCGCGATCTTCCGCAAACCCCCACTGGACAATCTCTTTGCCGAACTGCTTCGCGGCGCGCTCGAACACCCCAGGGGCGTTATTGAAACGCTCCCCCAGGACGGCCAGGCGAAAGGCGATCCCCTGTTTCTGGATCTGGCCGAGGGCTTTGAAAAACTGCTCCGGGTTCTTGTCGTGCTCCCAGCGGTGGTTCCAGACCACCAGGGGCGGGCCGGCGTCGTCAGGTGGGGAGCCAGCCTCGGCAGCCGGCAATCGGCAGCCGGGGTAGAGGACTTCGGCTTTGGGGCGGATGGCTTCGCCCACCCAGGTGGGACGGTACTCGGGCAGCTTGGCCAGGAATCGCGGCAGCTGGTCGAAGAAGGCGGTCAGGTGGCTCTTGCTGTTGAAGAGAATCCGGTCGGCGGCCAGGCAGGTGGTGATGTCGGTGAAGCCGAACTGGTAGTCCATGCGCTCCCCGGGAGCCACGGGATAGGTGAGCTGGCTCTCGTGGAAGTAAACGGCCGCCGGGGGACATCTGCTTCCCCACAGGGCCCTAAGGTCGCTGAGGCTCATGAGGTCGCTGGTGAGCAGTAAGTCGTAAGGTTCCGGATCCCTAACTTCCCGGGAAAAGTGCAGGGCCGCTCCGCGCATGCGCCACTTCCACCAGCGCGCCGGCAGGGTGACCAGGTGGATCTCGTGGGCACTGTGGGCCACGAGACCGTTGGCGAACTCCCGGTGGGAACCGCCGTAGAAGGGTTCCAGGAAGAGGATCTTGAGAGGCTTTTTTATCAAACCGGGCCTCACCATGAACCCCGCCTGGGATCCCAGGTTGCGCATTTGCCATGGCCCGGACAGAGCAGGCGGATCTCACCCAGATGACGGACCCGGGCCAGGGAGCGGGCCTGGTCTCCGGGGCTGCTGAGGAAAGGATTAGTGATCACACGGTCCCCCGTACGCAACACAAAATCTCCACAGATCAGGACCTGTTTTTCTGCATTCCAGAAGGCTGTGTGCTCGGGTCGGTGGCCGGGCGTAGGCACCGTTTCGAAGCCCGGCAGCAGGTGGTCGCCGGCACCGAAAAAGTGAACCCCATCCAGAGGGAATCCCGGGCGGAAGCCGGTGCCGTAGAGTCGGGTGGCGCGGATATCGTGCCAACCGGGACGATACCCGTATTCGCGCATAACCGGTAGGAAGAGGTCGCGGATCACCCGCCGGCCCGGCGGTGGCAGGCGCTTATGGCCGCAGATCCAGGGCCGGGCGGGTTCACGAAACCAGAGGGTCGAGTCGGGGAACGCTTGTTTGAGACCAAACCAGCCGCCGATGTGGTCGATGTGAAAGTGGGTGCAGACCACCCGCTCCAGAGGCGGCAGATCGGCCAGGGCTTCGAGCAGTCCAGGGAGGTCAGCGGGCATGCCGCAATCCACCAGATGGGTGTGATTGTCGACAACATCCACCACCAGATAGGTGTTGCCGGTGACCCCGCGATAATGCAGGAGGCGGCGTCCGCCGCCCAAGTCGATTTTAAGGCGAATCATATTGGGTTCCCATCGATTGATAGGCTTCCGGTTCCGGCCAAGGCACTGATGATCAGGACGCGCTAAACATTTCGTCGATGCGGGCTTCGACCCATGCCAGATGGGCAACCATGTGATCGCGGGCGGCCTGGGGCTGGCGGGCCTCGATGGCCCTGAAGATCGCCTCATGCTGGGCATAGATGACGGGGATCGTCTTGGCATCGGTGATGATTTTGGTTCGGATGTAGTCGATGTAAGTGTTGGAAATATCGAATATTGTCTCGAGGATGTGGACCCGCAGGAAGTTGTGGGTCGCCTGGGCGATGGCCAGATGAAATTCGATGTCGTCGCTGAGGGTCAGGCGCTGGTTGGCCTTATCCTCTGCCATGCGTTTGAGGCAGGCGCGCAGGCGTTCCAAATCCCCGGAGTCCCGGTTTTCAGCGGCCTTCTGGCTCGCCGCCAGTTCGATGTCCATGCGCAGGTCGTAGAGGTGGGGCAGCTTGTCCTGGTCCTCCTCGAGCATCTGGCGCAGGGGGTCGTCGATGAGGGTGTCCCCCACGCTGCGCACAAAGATGCCCTTGTGTTTGCGCGCCTCCACATATCCCAGGGCTTCTAAGGCATTGATCGCTTCGCGCAGGGAACTGCGGCCCACCCCCAGTTGGCTGGTGAGCGCCTTTTCGGTGGGCAGTTTTTCGCCGGGCATGAGGTGGCCGTCTCGGATCAAGGCTTTGATCTGTTCGACGATCTGTTCCGATATTTTAGCGGAGTGGATCTCCTGGAATCCTGTCATCAGTCTCCATCCTGACTTCCGAATACTGCCGGCCCCTGATTCGAGGGCACACCCGGTCCGTAGGGCGATGGGGCGGCGGTGCGCAATGTTTTAAGTTAGGTACCATGACCCCATCGTCGGGGACAAGTCCGGCCATCTCACTGTGCGCCCGGCAGCCTTTCGTCGATGGTGACCGAGGCGCGATGCTGATCCATACTACCCGTGGGCTATCGGTTGACATTACCAGCTTTTCATACTAAGAGAAACACACAATCTGCGTGTCTGTTGGTAGGACCAATAGTCCATTATGTCAACCGTTTCGGCGATGCGCCGCCGGATGCTGTGTGTCCATGGTGGATCGATGGCTGGCAGGTCAACCAAACGAAAAGGGGGTTTTATGCAGCGGTACAAATGGACCTGTTTGATTTTGGCAATGGCGTTTTTCTCCATAACAACTATAGCTCAAGCGGCCGACGCCCCCGCAAAGAAGATCATACTGAAAGTGCCGGTGTGTTTCGCCACCAGTCTGCCGGTGATCGGTGACAGCGCGGTCTGGTTGGCGGATAATCTCAAGACCGCCAGCGGTGGTTCCATCAAAATGAAGATCTTCGAACCGGGCAAGCTGCTGCCGCCCTTCGAAATTCTGGAGGCGGTTTCTGATGGAAAAATCAATGCCGGACTGGCTTCGGCAGCTTATTGGCAGGGCAAAATGCCCGCGGCCAGTTTTTTCTCCTCGGTCCCCTTCGGGCCCGAGGCCCCCGAATATCTGGCCTGGATCTACCAGGGCAACGGGCTCAAACTCTATCAGGAGATGTACGACCGCGCCGGGTTTGCGGTAAAAGTACTCCCCGTCTTCATCATCTCTCCGGAAACATCGGGGTGGTTCGCCAAGCCCATCGAGACGGTGGACGACCTCAAGGGACTGCGCATGCGCTTCTTCGGTTTCGGAGGCAAGGCGATGCAGGAGCTGGGCGTATCGGTGAGTCTGATGCCCGCCGGTGAGATCTTCCCCGCTCTGGAGAAGGGTGCCATCGACGCCACCGAATTCTCCTTTCCCGCCATTGACGAGAAGCTGGGGTTTTACAAGGTCGCCAAGTACAACTACTATCCGGGCTGGCACCAGCAGGCCACCTTGCTGGAACTGCTGATCAATAAAAAGACCTGGGAGAAGATGAGCCCCGGCCAGCAGAAGCTCCTCGAGATGACGGCCATGGCCGGGATCACCCATACCCTGGCCTATTCGGAAGCGATTCAGGGTGCCGTGATACGGAAGAACGCCGAGGAAAGAGGGGTGAAAAACATGACCTGGTCTCCGGAAATGCTGGCGGCCTTCAAAGCGGCATGGGAAAAAGTGGTCGCCCAAGAGGCCGCCAAGGATGAATTTTTCAAGCGTGTTTGGGAGGACCTGAGTAAATTCCGGGAGGACTACGCCTATTGGTCCTCGCGCGGTTTTTTGCCCCGCGGGAACTAAGCTCGCCTGACTATCCGGAGGGTTTGCAGGGGCACTCCAGGCACCAGGCCAAAAAGGTCTCGGTGCGCACAGACCCTTGGAAGGGGTGTTATGAAACGCTTGCAACGCATGGTCAGGTGCGGTCAAAAGCTGGCCCTCTGCCTCGATGGCGGGATCCGGCGCATCAGTGCGGTGGCGGCCTGGCTCAATGCGGTCCTGATTGGGGTCATCATCCTTCAGGTGGTCCTGCGCTACGCCTTCGGCAGGGGGTTGGTGATCCTCGAAGAGATTCAGTGGCACCTCTACGCCACGGCCATCATGCTCGGCATGGCCTACGTGCTTGCCGAAGACGCCAATATCCGCCTGGACATAGTGCATGCCCGTTTATCCAAGCGGACCCAGGAATATATTGAGATCGCCGGCATCCTCTTTTTGCTCATGCCCCTGATCTACGTCTTCTTCTCCCACAGCATCGATTTTGTGGCCACCGCCTGGCGGTTGGGGGAACGTTCCGACGCCCCCATGGGGCTACCCTTCCGCTGGGCCATCAAGGCCGTCATCCCCTTGAGTTTCGGCCTGCTTTTCGCTGCGGCCCTGAGCCGCATGCTCAAAGCATTCCATAATCTCTTCGGACAATCAGGGGACTTCTCCAATGGACATCAATAGCCTCCTGGTCCTCGGCATGTTGCTGGTGTTTATCGCCTTATTGTTCACCGGCATCCCCATCGCATTCGTGCTGGGGGGCGTCGCCATGCTCTTCACCGTGGTGGGATATTTCAGCGACCTGTGGGTGGACACCGCCACCGGACTCGACTTCCAGATGATCGGCATCGTGGTCAACCGCCTCTACCGCATCATGTACAATTGGATCCTGGTGGCCCTGCCCATGTTTATCTTCATGGGCCTGATGCTGGACAAGTCGGGTGTGGCCGAACGCATGATGCACTCCATGCAGAAGCTGTTCGGCAAGACCAAGGGGGGACTGGCGATCACCGTAACCCTGATCGGGGTGATTCTCGCCGCCTCCACCGGCATCATCGGCGCGTCGGTAGTGCTGCTGGGCGTAATGTCGATGCCGGTGATGCTGAAAC
>JBNKKA010000085.1:0-17985 GCA_050291585.1 Desulfobacteraceae bacterium | reverse complement strand
CGCACCCGGTTGCAGGTGGAGATCCAGGGCATCCCCCATGATTACCCCAGCCTCACCGGCGGCCGTCAGCGGTGGGACGGCCAGCGGCTGTTGATCGAACGCGAGGGGGACTCCGGGGAAAGTTCTGTCGACCCGTCCACCCCTGGACCGGCGGATCTGCAACCTGCCCCCCTCATCGAGAGTGACCACCCCAAGATCCGAGACCTAGTCAAAGAGCTGATCACCCCAGGGGAGTCTCCTAAGGCCCGCGTTCACAAAATTCTAGCCTGGCTTGAGGCCCACATCGAACGTCGCCCGGTGGTGTCCGTACCCAGCGCCCTGGCCACTCTTGAACAACGGCGTGGGGACTGCAATGAACACGCCGTCCTTTTCGCCGCATTGGCCCGGGCGGCCGGGATTCCCACCCAGGTGGAGGCCGGCATCGTTTACCTGAAGGGCCGTTTCTACTACCACGCCTGGAACCGGGTTTACCTGAATGGCTGGGTGACGGTGGATGCCCTGTTTCAACAACTGCCCGCCGATGTGACCCACATCCGCCTGGCCCGCGGCACGGCCGCCGACCAACTGGACATCCTCGGGGTATTAGGACGCTTGAAAATAAAGGTATTGGAAGGGGGTTGATTAGACATCTTGAAGGATAGAAAAGCAATGCTACGAATAGAACACCTCAGCAAAGTCTACGGGCGCACTTCGGCAGTCAATGATCTAAGTTTTACCGTGGCGCGCGGTGAGCTCTTCGGCTTCATCGGCCCCAACGGCGCAGGTAAAACCACCACTATCAAGATGATGACAGGACTCCTGGCCCCCACCCGGGGGCGGATCTGGATCAACGATATCGACCTGGCCCACCAGCCCCAGTTGGCCAAACAGGTGATCGGTTTCATCCCCGACCGCCCCTATCTCTATGAAAAGCTCACCGGCCGCGAGTTCCTCAGTTTCATCGGTGATCTCTACGGCGTGCCCCCCGCCGAGTCGGTGCGGCGCGCCAAGAATTGGCTGACTAGCTTCAACCTGGACGAGTGGGGCCATGAACTGATTGAGTCCTACTCACACGGGATGAAACAGCGCCTGATCATGTCGGCCGCCCTCTTGCACGAACCCCGCGTACTGGTGGTGGACGAGCCCATGGTGGGCCTGGACCCTTCAGCCATCGTGCAGGTGAAAGCTCTCTTTCGCAAACTCACCGCCGAGGGCACCACCATCTTCATGTCCACCCACACCCTCCAGGTAGCCGAAGACCTCTGTGATCGCATCGGTGTGCTCCACCGCGGCAGACTCATCGCCCTGGGCAGTCCGGGGGAGCTGCGCCATCAGGTCTCCGACAAGGATGCGGGCAGGGCGTATGGGGGGGACCAGGGAAGCCTCGAGGCGATCTTCATGCAGCTCACGGCCGAGGTCGGGAGAGAAACGAATGTCTAACCCGGCACAGGGCCCCTTGGCCATACTGGCGACCCTGCTCAAGCCGCGCCTTTGGTCCCTGGGAATTCGGTTTAAAGGTGTTTCGCGTCAGGCAAGCTCCCGACGTGGCGCTCGTCAGGCCGTGATCACCCTCATCGGCGCCCTCTTCTGGGCCCTGATCTTCAGCGTCAGCTTACGCGTCCTGACCTACTTTAAAAACATCGAAATACTCGGTGACCTGCTGGCATTCAAACTGCTGGCCATGCTACTGGTGACCCTCTTCTCCCTATTGATCTTCAGCAACATCCTGGCCGCTTTGACCAAGCTTTACCTGAGCCGCGATCTGCAGTTGGTTCACGCCCTGCCCCTACCCCGCCATCTGCTCTACACCGGCCGCTGGATAGAGGCCACCGTGGACAGCGCCTGGATGGTGGTGCTCTTCAGCCTGCCGGTGCTCATCGCCTATGGAATTGTCTTCGCAGCGGCGCCCCAGTACTACCTGGTCATGCTGCTTGTTGTGGTAGCCTTGGCCATCATCGCCGCCGCGTTGAGCTCCGGCGCCGTATTTCTCTCTGTCCTGTGGGTCCCCGCCAGCCGTATCCGCACGCTTTTTCTGCTCTTGGGGATCACTCTTTTCGTCGTCCTTTTGTTGACCTTCCGCATGCTGCGCCCCGAAAGATTGGCCGACCCCGAGGCCTTTGCCACGGTGGTGGCTTATCTGGACACCTTGCAAACACCAGCTTCTGTCTACCTGCCCAGCACTTGGGCCTTCGAGGCCCTGCACGACCTCCTGACAAGAACGACCGCCCTCCCCCTCATTGATATTGCCCTGCTCTACAGCTGCGCCGGTATGCTCACCGGTCTCATGGTGTGGGCAGCCGGATACTGCTACTATATAGGCTATTCCAAATCCCAAACCGCCGCCCCACGCCCCCTGGGGCAAGGCATTTTCAGCGGTCGCGGTCTGCAACGCTGGGTGCTGGGGCCCAAGACGGCCATCGCTCTCAAAGAGGTGCGTGCATTTCTGCGCGACCAGGCCCAATGGACCCAGCTCTTTCTCATTTGCGCCCTCGTAATCATCTATCTGTTCAACTTCAAAGCCCTGCCCCTGGAAAAAGCCCCTATCAAAGCCATCTATTTACAAAATCTGCTCAGTTTCCTCAACGTGGGGCTGGCAAGCTTCGTACTCACTGCCATTGCGGCGCGTTTCGCCTTTCCGGCGGTGAGCAACGAGAGTGAAGCCATCTGGATCATCCATGCTGCCCCCCTCTCCCTGAAGTCTTTTCTGTGGATTAAATACCTGGTCTATCTGGTGCCGTTGCTCGTCCTGACGGAGATCCTCGTAGTGGTCACCAACCTGTTGCTCAATGTCACTGCCTTCATGATGGCCATCTCCACTGCCACCATCTTCCTGATAGTGCCCGGAGTCGTCTCATTGGCGGTGGGACTTGGGGCCGCTTATCCCAACTTCAAGGCCGAGAATCCGACCCAAGCGGCCACCGGTTTTGGAGGCCTGCTCTTCATGATGCTCGCCGCCATCTATATCGGCACCGTCCTGGTTCTAGAGGCAGGACCCGTATATACCATCCTGCGTGCCGGCTTCGATGGACGCCTCCTGAATGGACGCGAACAGCTATGGATCTTTTTAAACTTCGGACTCTCCCTGGTGATCCACGTGGCCATTATTCTCTACGCCATGCGCTGGGGAGAAAAACGTCTGACGCGCTTTCTGGAATAGTTGTAACCCCAGTTGAATTAAACTTAGGCGGGCGCTCTCTATCCGTCAATTCGACTTGCAATAGCCTTCATTTGTGATATAAACAGTTACGCTGAAAGAAGTAGTTGCTTGCCAACGGGTCACCCGATCTCAATCAATCACCAAGCATATGCAAAAGAGATGACCCGAATCCGCTCCAGGTACGCGGCGTCCCACTAATTTAAAAGGAGAAGAAAAAAGCAGCCGTCCCCCCCGAAAATATCACCCGGCATCGAATCCCGAGTTTATATCCCCACTGAGCTGACACGGAGTACCAACGAAAAGGGGCCGAGCATGATAGACGACAGGCCAGCACTGAGTATTGTCGACTCGCATTCGAGCAAAGAACCGCATCCACAAAAACGCCTCTATCCACGCAAGTTCATCGCCAACAAGCTTAACTACTTCAACTTCCAGCAATTGCCCCTGATAGCTCGCCTTGAGCATATCACTGACGGCACGATACTCACACGGGCAGCATACCCGACCCCCTGCATACGTCACCAGCTCTTCTGCGCATGGTCCAAAACGGAGAAAAATCCGCCCGAGAGCTTGGATACATACCGAATCAAAGAGATTCTCATACCCGATGGTTGCCACCTCTTCGCCTTCGCCCCCCATCAGGGCCAGGTGGGCCCCAAGGGCCTGCGCTTCGCCCTGCCCGATACCTGCGAGGACAGCAATCGGCGCCACCTCAAAAGGCATACCGTAAGCGGTATCAAAGCCAGTGTTGGTGATGGCAAGTGGCTGCGAGTAGGCCGTTTAGTCAATTTCAATGCCGAATCATTTCTGATCAAGCTCGGTCGTCTCAACACCGCATCCAAAATGAGATTGCACCCGGGGAAGATCGTCACCCTAAGCCTGCGCGAGGGCAACAACACCAGCTACACAGGCCCCTGCCGCGTCATGCCCCAGCGGCAGACAACACCCCGCGACGACCTGGTGCTCGCGCCCCTCAATGAGCCGGTAAAATGCCAAACACCCAAACGCCACCGTTGCGAGCGCTATCAGCCCGATCTGCGGCCCAACGTCACTTTTACCCACCCCCTGCTCAAGCGCCCTCAAGTGCTCAAGGCTGAAGACCTCTCCGGCGGTGGGTTCGCGGTATGTGAACCCCAACCCGATTCGGTTCTCCTGCCAGGGATGCGCGTCCACGATCTGGAGTTGCGTTTCCAGGATAGTCGCAGCATCCAGTGTGAAGTCCTAGTGGTTTATCGAAATTGCGATGAGAGTGCCTGCAGTAAAGAGCCTAAAATGCGTTGCGGGCTGGTGATTACGGACATCTCCCCGGCAGAGCATACCCACCTACTGGCCTATCTGACCCACGCCCGCAATCAGCGCACCTATGTCTGTAACCCCGTGGACATGGACGCCCTGTGGCACTTTTTCTTCGAGACCGGCTTCATCTATCCCGAGAAATATGTCAGCTTTGGCGAAAAATCCGAAAAGATAAAAGCCACCTATAAAAGGCTCTACCTAAACCCGTCCAATATTTCACGCCACTTCATCTACCAGGAAGACGGGGTCATTCTTGGCCATGTGGCCGGTATCAGGGCCTATGAAGACAGCTGGATGATCCATCACCTGGCGGCCAACACCTCAATCAACCCCATGGCTGGGTTGGCCGTCCTCAAACAGGTGGGGCATTTTTTGCTGGCCGCCAGCAATCTAACTTCCAGCCACCTGAAGTATGTCCTCAACTACTACCAGGCCAAGAAGAAGTTTTCACAGCGCCTTTGGGGCGGGGTCACCCGCCGCATCGACGCCCCTAAAAGCTGCTGCGAATATGTCTTCACCTACCTGCGCATCCACAATCGCATTAGCTCGCTAAACCTGCCCCAAGAGGGCTACAAGCTGCTCCCTTGCCAGCGCAAAGATCTGGCGGCCTTGCAGGCGGCCTACCGGCTGGACCATGGCGATCTGATGCTGTCGGCCCTGGATTTAGTCCCCGAGCGAATCAACGCCAGCACCCTCTCGGATGAATACAAACGCATGCAGCTGCAGCGTTGTCGCAAGCTCTATTCGATTAAAAGAGGCTCCAAACTCGAGGCCGTCTGCATGGTGGTCCAGACCGATGCCGGGCTGAATCTGTCCGATCTCATTAACAACATCCAAGTGCTAATCATGCCGAACAGCGAAATGCCTGCAGCGGCCCTTCAGCAAATACTGCAGACGCTGGCCGAGCCCTTTGAACAGGAAGATGTGGCCGTCCTGCTCTACCCGAGCAAATACGCCACCGAGCATTGCCTGGACGGGGAGCGCCAGTACACCCTCTGGGTCCTGGACACCAACGCCTCGGACGCCTACTTCAACTATATCAACCGCATCATGCGCTTTGCGTGAGGCTTGGGAGCAAGCTCGCCTTCTGAGAAGTGCAGTTGCCGGATGGCTTAACGGCGGAGTGTCATCACCGGTGGCCCAAAATGGGCTTCTGCGGTGTCGGTGTCAATAGAAAGGCCAAGCCCGGGTCGGGTCGCGGACGCAGTGCCCACTGGCGGGCAAAGCACAGGGGAAGGATCAAGGAAGGTTGATCCGATCTCCATGAAGCAAAGATCGGGGAGGACCCTGGCCATCTGAGCCCCTGCAGCGGCGAGGATGGCTGTCTCGCCCACATGGGACCCAAGCTGACAGGCGATTCCGTGTTGGCGGACCAGCTGGTGGATCTTGCGGGTGGCATAAAGACCGCCGCATTTTGAGAGTTTGAGATTAAGGGTGTCACAGGCCTCAAGCTCAACGGCGTGCCGGGCATCGGCCAGGGTGCAGACGGACTCATCCGCCGTGATGGGTAGATCGATCCTCTTGCGGAGACGCCGCATGCCTTCAAAGTCAGATTTTGGGGCCGGCTGCTCGATGGCGGCAAGCCCAAAAACAAGCAAAGCGGGTAACATCCCCTCCACTTGGCCGGACGTCAACTTGCCGTTGGCATCGGCGGTTACAATGGCTTGCGGTCCCACTAGGTCGCGCAGCAGTGCCAAGCGGGCCACATTTTCTTCCACCTCTGCGCTGAGGACGAGCTTGAACTGGGAGACACCCAGGTCGTCTATTAGGGGGTGGAGCTGGCGCATCTGTTCTAGAGGCATAATGGGTACCGAAAGAGATAATGCCGGGCGCGGCAATAGCTCAGAAGCGAAGAACATGCACGCCGCCGTTTGGCATATCTGCCCCCAAACATCCCAGAGCGCCAGATCAACGGCCCCCAGGGCCGAAGTCGCGGGTACCGGAGAGGGCAATCGTGCCTGGGCCTCCAGCGTATCTAGTACATCCATTATCTGTCGAGTCGATCCCAGGTCAACGGTGAAGAGGGGCTGGGCAAAACGCGTCCGTATCAGGGCGAGGACACTCTCACAGGTTTCTCCGCTGACATAAACTCGTGGGGTGCTTTCCCCCCATCCCACCACACCGTCATCGGTTTCCATCCTCAACAGCACCCCGTCGGCCTGTCGACGGTCTGTATGCATGGAGACGAAGCTGAAACGAAACGGTTGCTGGTTTAGATAGAGATCGATTTGTCGGATGCGCATGCCTGGCTTCAAGCGCTCCTCTTTTCAAGGCCGGTGTTCTCACTATCCAAAGTGGTGCGAATCTTAAGCGATAGCTCACTGATGCTGAAAGGTTTTTGAATAAAGCCGTTGCAGCTACGGGCCATGATCTTTTCCGCCTGCCGATTGAGGCTGTACCCGCTGCTAAGAAGGACTTTTACTTCCGGATCAATTTCGCGCAGATGGTCAAAGGTATCGCCGCCGTTCATTCCCGGCATGATCATGTCGAGGATCACGAGGTCGACGGCTTCTTGATGGGCGGCGAACCGCTCTATCCCTTCTTCACCGGAACGGGCAATGAGAACACGGTAGCCGAGCTCCTCGAGAAGTTCTCTACAGACATCCACGACCATCTCCTCATCGTCGATGATCAAAATCAGCTCGCTGCCCGAAACAAGACCGTTGCCGATGGACGTTTGGCGCGGCTCTCGTCTGCTCGAAATGGGCAGGTAGATGCTGAAACTAGCCCCCTTGCCAGGGGCCGAGTCCACTAAAACATATCCGTTGTGGCTCTTGATGATACCATAAACCGAGGCCAGTCCCAGGCCGGTACCCTTTCCCGCCTCCTTGGTGGTAAAAAAGGGCTCGAAAAGGTGTTCCTGCAGGGCTTTGTCCATGCCGATCCCGTTGTCCGTGACGCCCAAATAGACGTAATCCCCGGGCTTGAGGGGCGGCTCCCAGACGATCTTGTCAGTCGCCATGATGTTGCGGGTTTCGAGCCTCAGTGATCCACCGTCGGGCATGGCGTCGGCAGCGTTGACAAAAAGATTCCAGAGAACCTGCTCGATCTGGTTGCGATCCGCCGCCACTGGTTTCAAATCATCACTCAGCGCCTGCTCCAAGGAAATCTCTTTGCGCGTCATGGCGAAAGTCTGGGCGGTCTCCCCGACCAGTTCATTGAGGTTGAACACCTTAACCTCATACTTCCCCCCGCGGGCATATCCCAGAAGCTGGCGCGTCATCTGCGAGGCGCTGTGAACAATTTTTTCAACACTGGTGATGCGCGCCTGGCAGGGATGCTGCGCATCCAAATCATATTGCATCAAGGCCAGGTTACCTGAAATCCCCATGAGCATATTATTGAAATTATGGGCGATACCGCCGGCCAGATTGCCGACGCTTTCCATTTTCTGGGCATGTAACAACTGGGACTCGAGCTGTTTTCGCTCCTGATCGGCCCGCATCCGTTCCGTCACATCTCGCATCACCGCCCGGAAACCGATCACTACGCTCTTTTTGTTGAGTATAGCCGACACCGACAGCTCTAAAGTGATGGGGGTCTGTTTTTTCCCGATCACTTCGACCTCGACAAAACGGGCGGGGATCCCACTATTGTATACCGCGTTGAAGGTTTTATAGATTTTACGTGCCATTTCCGGTTTGGTGTAATCGCGATAGTTGAGGGCCAGTAGCTCTTCCCGTGAATAACCCATAATGTGGCTGACGGCGTTGTTGATAAAGAGAAAATTGCCCCTCAGGTCCAGTTCGATATACCCCTCTTCGATGCTCTCCAGGGTGTGCCGATATTTGAGTTCGCTCTCCGACAATTGCTGGAAGGCCGTCGCATTGGTGATGCTGATGGCAACTTGGGCGGCGATGCCGTTGAGCAGGCTCACGTTGCTCTGGTTGAAGGGTTGCCGGGATTTATAGTTATCGAAGGCCAGAATGCCCAGGGACCGTTTCTCATACACAATGGGCACACAGACCAAGGCCTTAACCGCCATCTGCTGCAAAAGGTCACGGCTCCTGGGTGAGAAATTTTCCTTGACGGCATTAAGGTCGTTGCTCAAAAAGGGGCGCTGTTCACGGAAGGCGAGGACAAAATGACCGCGTGACTCCGGGTCGTCCAGATGAAAGCGGGTCTGGCGCAGGATCCTGGCCTGATCAGCCGAATAACCGAATCCCGCTGCAAATTCGAGGCGGTCGCGCCTCTTGTTGGCCAGCATGATCAAGCCACGATCGAAGCGCAGACGCCGGTGCATGATGGCCGCTGTGCGGCGCATCAGTTCAGCCGTGCTCTGGAGGCTGGCCGTTGCCTGACCGATCTCCTGGACCAGGAGGGCATTGTCGTATCTCAAGTTGGACTCATCAAGCTGTTTTTCGGCAAACCGCCCCTGTTGCTGCAAGGTTTTTGCCAATGACCGGCGGGCGGCCATAGAGCCGACAGCGCCAGCCACAGCCCCCCCCAATGCCCAGGCAAGACACAGATAGAACCAGATCCAAAGGGGCAGCCAGAAGAGGCTTAACAGCACCAAGGGGCCACCAATCAACACTGCCAGATGAGATCCTCTACGCCACATCAGGCCGGGCGATCTTTTCCAGGAAACGATGTAACGGCAGTGAGACTGCCCTTTATGAAAACAATGGGTGTGTTCGATGCTTGTGAACTGGTCGGAGAAAAGCCTTGCCAGAGACTCAAAGGTGCCGATGCGGTTGTCACACTGGTAGGGTTTTTCGAGTACTCCCGGCTTAGGCGTTGAGATAATCTCGATTTTTCGCGCGGCGAGTTTGCGGGTTTTGACCGAAGCCCCCCGCGTAATGAGGGGATAGAGTTTCTCCATCCATAGAAAGATACTTTCCAGACTGAGGAGTCCCAGAGTGTACTGGCGGATGGGCCCCAAACCGTGGGTAGCGGTTATATAGCGGCCGGCCGCTTGGGATAAATTGGGGTCGTTGGTGGCTTGGGTCAGTACCCAGTTGAGGGTATCGGCTTGGGACTGGGTAAACCAGTGGGCGCTGTCATTGACCTCCCAAACTTGGATGCCGGCTGATGCCAGCAGCGTCTCCATGTTCAGATGGGGGTAGTAATGGGCCACATAGGCGACATAGGTTTTGGCGATACGACTATTGTAGAGTGCTACTTCCTCCTGCATGCTAGATCTCAACTCCGCGGTGGTTATCATATTCGATGTTCGTGCAGGGCCCCTACAACTTGGGCTAAGGTCTCCTTATTGTGAACTGGCTGAGTCGAGCAAGTGTTTTTGCTGCTGGTTAGGGTTGCCCCTTGGCACCGACGCCAAGTCAAGGTCGGTTGTCTTTTAACCGATGCGTCGGCCAGGCAAAGCCCCCCCCATTGCTCGCTCTAAGCATCCTCTTTCTTATGTTGGCACTTTCAGGAAAAACTTAAAAAAATTAGGCCTTTTCAGCTTTTCCGTATAGATTGGAATGTTATCTCAGGCAATATGGGCCGGTGGTGGATGGATAACATTAGATGCATATCAAACTAGGCTGCCTGCCGTCTACAGTGGATTGAATTCAAAACGACAAGCACCCTCATCCCGTTTTCGAAGTGCCAAAGCTGTTGAAGTGTCGTGGCTCAGTTTGAAACCGCCCATCATCAGCCGTGTGATCTGGCCAAAAGGCGATACACCAGCAGACTGGCCAGCCAGGCGGCATCTTCTGGTGAGAGTTGATCTTTGATGCCACCATCGAAGAGGATGTTGGCTTCTGAGGGGAACTCTTCATCACCACGATAAATAATCAGCTGGATGGGGGTTTTGGGAAAAAGGGAGAACTGATAGCCTGCGTCGCCAGCCTCGATGGGAGTGCCGTCCAGGACGGCGGCGGCGGTGTGGAAGCCATCCAGTTGCTCTCCGAAAACTTTTTTGAGCGGTTCGATGGCGCGCTTGGCGAAAACACTGAAATAAAAACCAGCCCCGGGAATATCACGATAGGCCACCCATTTCCCGACAAGGCGGCTCTTAGCCGCCCCCAATAGGTAATGCAGGATCAGCACTTGCTCCTGGAGAGGGATCCCCTTGTCTGCGGCTTTAGCATCGGGGTCGCTGAAACTAAATTCGGGATAGGAGCAGCAGTAGGTCCGATCGAGAAAAGGGGTCAGCAGACCCTTTTCGCCATCGGCGACAAATCCCGAGGCTTCGACCAATATTTCCAGAGGGACCTTGGCCAACTCTGCAGCGGCCAGATCGATGGCGCCCTGATAATCATCCGTTCTCGCCAAAACAAACTCCTATGTAGAAATTGAGCACTAAGCAGAAAGCCCCTCCTCCCGATGGGAGGAGGGGCCTTTAATTCAACACTATCAAATGAAATTATACCTCTAACCAGGAGTCTGAGTAGAGGGTCTTTCCGAGAATGACATCCACCGTCTTGGCGTAGTCGAGCAGCTCCTTTGAGAGGCTGCCGCGGTCTAGCGCTTCGCCGTCCATGACCTTATAAACCACGTCGACGATGTCCTGACGCTCGCCCTTGGCCACGCTGATGAGGGCGGCGTCGCGTGGGTCGGCGATCACCGACTCCATGCCGCATTTCTGCAGCATCACCATGTAGGTGATATTGAGCATGGGGCGAAGGTGCTCGGGGGGACCGTTGGAGATATTGGACAGACCGCAGGTGGAGCGGGCACCCGGCGACATATCGGGGATCATCTTCTGGAACTCCATCAAGCTGAGGGCCTGGGGCTGCTGGATGTTCACCGGTGTGACGATGCCGTCCACCCAGATCTTCTCGTTGGGGATGCCGGCCTCGTTGGCGAAGTAGAGCAGCTCCACGCACAGGGCGGCGCGCTCGTTTTCATCACGCGGCAGGCCTTCGGGGCCCCACATCAGGGCGACAAAATCGGCGTTATACTCTGCCGCCAGGGGCACCATGCGCTCATAGCGCTCGGGACGCACCATGATGGAGTTGATGATGTGCGGGGTACCGTTGGGCACCTGTTTGATGACCTTCAAGGCCGCCTCGATGGCGTCGATGTTGGAGGTATCCAGGGCCAGAGGGATATCGGGCACTACCTCCTGAACCACTTCAACCACCCAGGGCATCAACTCGTGGCCGTCTTTTTTGGCCGGGCCCAAGTTGATGTCGATGTAGTCCATTTTCTTTCCCTTCTGGAAAAGAGCCTCCTCTTGGATCGGTTTGGCGTCGCGCTCTTTGAAGGCCCGACCGATCTTGGTGGAGATGACGTTCAAGCTTTCACCAATGAGTAGCATAACTCCTCCTGTCTAAAAAAAACAAAGGTGGCCCGGGCCTCCCCATGGAGATCCGAGCGTGGCAAGTCGATTTAACGCTCCTTCAGGAACCCCGGCAGGTGCGCGGCTTCACGCGGCCCAACGACGATATTCCAGCCCGGCAGTTCCTCTTCCACATCGCCGGCGATGGCAGCGGCGTAGCCCGGAATGATCAGGTCCTGATGTTTGACCTTGTCCATGATGCCGCTCTTCTTGACGAACATCCCCACATCGTCGCCGGCAAACTTTCCGGCGGCCCAGGCGGTCAGAACGCTGAGGCCCTCGGAGTCCTTGATCAGGAGCCAGGTGGGCACTCTGGAACCCTCCACTTCCCCGGATACAATGAAGTAGGTCAGGGCGAAGTTCGTGGTCACAAGCACGGGAGAATTCTCGTCGGGATTTCCGATCTCGTAGATCCCTTCGGTCACCGTCATGGGACGCTGGGGATCGGTGTAGATGTTGAGGCGTTCGAGGAGTAGGGGGAAGAGACTCTCGCCGCTGAAATCGGACATGACGACTATACCACCATATTTGGCGATGTGCATGGCCGCGATCATGGTCTCCATATCGAGGTTGGCCGCCATCTCGCAGGGGAAGGTGATCACCGGGAAACCCACAGAACGGTTTGCGTTTTTGAGGGCCGCGCGGCGGATGGCGATGAGGTCTTCGTTGGACTGCTTGACATCGCGGGAACCCGGGTCGAGGACCAGGTCCTTGAGGCCCATGCCGGTGAGTTTGTCGGAGAGAGCCGTGAGACCATCCACCGAATCCGCCTTGATGGCGATGGGTAGATCCTTGGCCTTGGCCAGTTCACCCATGGCGTCCACGTTGGCCTCGGTGGCCGCGTAGATCAAGGGCCGCTTGAAAGCGCAGGCCTCAACCCCTGCCGTCATCACGTCCACATCCTCGCTCATGAGAACCAGGTTGAACTCGGAGGTCTCGGCGATGGTCTTGGCGGCCGCGGCAAAGGCGGCTTTGTCACCGCCCACATCCTTGAGAGCCACCAGTTCGGGGCGCAGATTGAGACCGACGCGCTCGAACTGCAAGGCGTTCCACGCCTTAAGCTTGGCTTCCAGATCACCGGCAGCGATGTCTGAGGACACCTGGGCGGCCAGCAGGGTGGGGTTGAAGAAGGTTTTCTCGTGACGATACTGAACGGTCTCGCCGCCCACGGTTGCCTTGCGAACACCGTTGCCCACGACCACCGGGCGAATGGGGGGGGCGGATGCCTCGGCCAGCTTTTCACGGGCTTCGTCGGATACGTAAGGGCAGCTGTCCAGCTCGGCCTTGCCCGATGCCAGATTCATGGCAAAGGCAAGACAGGTGGGCACCCCACACTCCTTACAATTTGTCTTCGGTAAGAGTTTGAATATCTGAATACCGGTTAATGCCATTATCGTCTCCTTATTCTATTCCGGATCACGAATTCAGGATAAAGTGCTGAGCTCACAAGCAGTCCACTACTGCTATCGGTTGCCTGCGCCCCGGCAGGTGGCAGAACCTGCCGAGGCGCTTATCAGCAGAACCGCTCGAATCGCCTAGCCAATGAGGCCGCATCACCCGATGAGGGGATCCATGGAGAGGGCCGGATGGCCCTTCTCCTGGAGATAGGGCAGAATCTCCTCCTCGGTGATACCAACGGTCTCGTCGGCGATCTTGTCGATCAGGTCGGGGTGACCCATCTCGGCGCCGCGTTTCTCCAGACGCTCTTTGAGCTCTTCCTTTAGGCTCTTGGGCATCCAGACCATGCGCAAGAGGCCGCCGTCGCCGAGGATGAACTTCTTCTGGGTGATGTTGAACTTGCTGTGACCCACGAAGCCTGGTGAGGAGGCCCCGCCGCCCATGACACCGGCCAGGGTGGTGAACTTCATCCCGCAGGGGGTCTCGCCGGCGTACTCGCGGTTGACCGTCATAACACCGTTACATGAAGGCAGCATGGCGGCGATACACTCACAGCAGCCGCAGGTGGTCATGGGATCGACTACCATGGAGTAGAAGTTGTAGCTTTCGATGGCACCGCGGGAGGCCTTTTTAATGAAGTCGTTGACCCCGGCAAAGGTGCCCATGACAGGGTCCAGGACCTCGCCCTTCTCGATGGGCTGGTTGGGGCCGGTGGGGTTTATCTCGTACGAAGCCCTGCAGTCCATCCAGTTGTAGGCGCCGCACAGACCGGTGCGTTCCGGGCTGACGGTGCACACATGGGTAGGGGCGAAGCTCTGGCAGAGGGTGCAGGAGTAGAAGATCTCCACATCCTCGTCCGTCATGTTCTCCACGCGTTCGTCTCTGTGTTTATAGGCGGCACGGGCGTCGGCGGTGATCTTGTCCACATCCTCTTTCTTGGTGTAGAGGGTGACCTGGACCTTGTCGAGGATCTTGCCGAAATCCTGATGGAATTTGGCGTGCAGCACCACACCGATGTCTTTCAGGGTGAAGCCTTTTTCAATAGCGGCCTTGCTGACACGCACCCAGGCGATATCGCGCTGGCCCATGTGCATGATGCCCTGGATGTAGTTGATCAGATGGTGGGTCTGGCGCTCCAGAATGGGCTCGAAGTCTTCCTGGAACTCACGCCCGGCCACCTGCATGAAGATGGCCATGGGGAAGGTGTCGCCCTCTTTCATGTCGGCGATATCGGCGCCTACCACAGTGACCTTGCCGTCCTCGATCTCGCTCATCTCGGCCATGCGGAGGAACTCGGTGCACTGGGTCTTGCCGCCGCCAGCCTGGCAATGCAGGTCGGCGCCGCGTACACGCTCGCCCTCGAAGGCCGGACCAAAGGCGCAGGGGATCTCGATCTCGCTGACCGTGGTTTTCAGGCCGCGCACTTCCACTGACTTCTGGACCATTTCAGCGTGGGGGATGTTGCCCACGACGTGTTCGTAAGTACAGATGCCGGTGGGCAGAATCTCGGGAATATCGGTATCGGCGATGGTGGGGAAACCCCAGTTCACACAGCCGGCCGCAGCCGCCGCCCATTCGGCGTTAACATCGCCCAAGGCGTTGACGAAGGCGAAGATACGGTCTTTGTTGTAGTGCAGAATCTTCTTGTGGTCACCGGGCTGGACGCCACCGAAGGCCATGGCGGCACGGTTGGCGAAGCCCAGGGCGAAGATGGCCGAAGAGATATCGGGACCGAAGGGCACGATACGAGTGTTCCAGCCCACCTGGACATCGGCTTCGATGAGCTGCTCGATGGCAGTGGTGCCGTTCTGGTTGGCCGCGCAGAAGATATAGAGGCTGCGGCGCTGGTACTCCTCGATGATATCCTTGGCAATCTCTTTCGTAGGAGCGGAACCGACGATGGCGGCAAAACCCGGTGCCGAGCCGTCAACGAACTCCACTCCGCGTTTACGCATGACGGTATCGTCGGCAGCGCCCAGCCAGATCTTGCCGCCATCCAGGTCAACTTCTTCCGTGGGCAGGTAAAAATCCGGATCGTTCAGATAGCGCAACGCCTCTTCGATCTCAAAGGCAAACAAGGCGGCCATGCCGGCATCCAGCAGGGGTCCCAGGTAGGGTAGGTGGTTGTGGCCCTTGACATGCGGGGGCAGAAGCTTGCGGGCAAAGTCCAAGGGTTTTTTCATATCTTCAAGGGTTTCGATCTTGATCCCCGTCAGAGAGTAGATCACCGGAAGGTAGTAGGCCGTGTTGGGAAAGCCCACCTTGGTGTCGGCATCGAACGTTTGCAAGGCTCGTTGATACTTACCTTCAACCTTGGAAACAATATTATAACCACCTTGAATGGCGGCGAAAGCAACTAAGCGAGACATACACTCCTCCTTCGTTGAGGATATTATTTCGGTTAAACCTTAGGCTTCGAGCTGCTGACGGTCTTCCATGGACATCAGCTGACGCTCCCGAGCCTTGTCGATACCGAGCTCCTTACGCTTTTTGTCGATATGGGCGATCATCAAGTGGGCATGTTTAATGGGGTCGGCTTCCAGGTCCCACTTGCCACCATAGAGGTTTTCCATCTCTTTGGAGAGGTAGTCGTGGAAGACCGGCGCTCCAGCAGTGGGCAGGTGCAGGCCGAAGATGGTGTAGACGCCCGAGGCGACGAAGTAGTGGCCGATGGAGATGGCCTTTTCGCTCATCCACTCGGGGGCGCTGCCGGCCAGCGGCAAGTCACAGATGTCCTTGCCCAGGCCGCCAGCCTTGACCACTTCCGTTGCTGCCAGCAGGAGGCGGCTGTTGTCCACACAGGAGCCCATGTGTAGGACCGGCGGGATACCCACGGTCTCGCAGACCTCTTTGAGGCCCGGTCCGCAGTAGACGCCGGCGGCTTCCGGTGTGAGGAGCCCCTCCATGGCGCAGGCGATGCCGTTGCAGCCGGTGGTCAGGACGATGACGTCGTTCTTGATCAGTTCCTTGACCACCTTGATGTGGGCTTCGTTGTGGCGGGTGCGGGCGTTGTTACAGCCCACCACGCCGGCGACCCCGCGGATGCGGCCGTTGATGATGTTGTCGTTCAAGGTGTAGTAGGTGCCGCGGAAGGTGCCGCCCAGATGGTACTCGACAGACTCCACGCTGAAGCCGCCGATGGCCGAGGCCTTGTGCTGGGGAATCATCACTTCGCTGCCGCGGTTCTGGAAGTTGTCGATGGCCAGCTTGACAATCTTTTCGGCATCTTCCAGGGCGTGGTGTTCGTCGAACTCGATGTGCATCACGTTGTCCTGCTCCATCTTGGCGATGGGGTGGGTGGTGATCAGCTTGGTGTGGAAGCATTTGGCCACGTTGGCCAGATTCTGGAAAACGCACTGGATATCCACCACCATGGCGTCGCAGGCGCCGGTGATGATGGCCAGCTCCTGTTGCAGATAGGTGCCCGCCTGGGGAACGCCGTGGCGCTGGAAGATCTCGTTGGCCGTACAGCAGATCCCGCCCAGTTGGATCCCCTTGGCGCCCTTGGTTTTGGCGTATTCCACCATCTCCGGTTTCTGGGCTGTGGCCACGATCATCTCGGACAACACCGGCTCATGGCCGTGGACGATGATGTTGACGTGGTCGGCCTTCATGACGCCCAGGTTGGCTTCGGCCTGGAGGGGATAGGGGGTGCCGAAGAGGATGTCCTGGAGATCGGTGGCCAGCATGGAGCCGCCCCAACCGTCGGCCAGGGATGCGCGGGTGCCCTGCTTGATGAGGTTTTTATAATCCTGATCCACGCCCATGTGGGTGCGGTGCATGATCTCGACGATCTCGCGGTCGATATTGCGCGGCTTGACACCGGTCTTGGTCCATTTTTCGTACAGGGGCTCGGGGGCCCGTTTCAAATACTTGAGCTCGCCTTCGGCCTTACCCCACTCGTTCAGGGCGATCTCGGCCACTTCCAGAGCGATCTCATCCATGTCGCGATCCATCACTTCGCCGTCCACCGTCACGGTGGTGTCGACACCGAGGGCCTGGGCCACGGCCAGCAGTTTGGGGACGTCTTTGATTTTATAAGCGTCGCTCTCTTTGCGGGCGGCGGACAGAAACACCTCAGCCACGGCGCGACCGTGATCGGAGTGGGCGGCCGCACCGCCGGCGATCATACGGATGAAGTTACGTGCCGCGATGGTGTTGGCGGTGGCGCCGCAGAGGCCCTTACGGGTGTCCTCGCCTTCTATGCCGCCCTTGGGCAGGGGCAGGCGGCAGGGGCCCATGGCGCAGTTTTTACAGCAGATCCCCTGGATGCCGATCTGGCACGGTTTCATCTGTGCGGCCCGGTCAAACACCGTGTCGATGCCCAATGCCTGGGCACGTTTTATCATTTCCTGGGTGGCGGGATCAATGGATGCGCCAATGGGGTCAGCCAGTTTTGGGGCCTTGGCTGCCTTTTTGGCCTTGATTGCTTCTGCCATTAGAGGTTCCTCCTCGTAATTATTTAATAAACGAACAGCTATGTGCGGGTATCCCTTGTGAAGGTTTACTAATACAAGGGCACTCGGCGATGGACGCGATCCAGCATACCGATCATCTTCTCCAGCGGATCGGTCTGGATCTCGGCGGCCGTCTTGGTGATCTCGGTATCGCCCTCTTGAGCCTTGCGCTTGGCCAACATGGCTTCGCGCTCGGCGGCCCGTTTCTGGCGCAGGGCATCCTCTTCTGCGTCGCGTTTTTCGGCTTCGGCCTTCAGTTTGGCCGCTTCTTCCGCCTTGGCTTTCGCTTCCGCATCAGCCTTGGCTTTCGCTTCGGCTTCGGCCTTGGCTTTCGCTTCGGCTTCGGCTTTGGCCTTCGCTTGGGCTTCGGCCTTGGCCTTGGCCTCCGCTTCAAGCCGTTCCTGGAGCTCGGCAATGGACCCTTCGAGTCTTTCCGCCAGCGCCGCGATATTGGTTCCTGCATAGAT
>JBNKKA010000084.1:0-18211 GCA_050291585.1 Desulfobacteraceae bacterium | reverse complement strand
GGCCAGATCACTGGAAAAGACCCCTAGCAGAGAATCCAGAAAGAAATTCATAGTGCCTCATTCGTGGAGCGCCATGATGCGCTGTCAATTTTTGTAATAACGCCGAAGTGTCCGCCGATGATGAGTCGGCGGCAGATGCGGTTGGATATCGATGCGACGATCCGACTGGCTATCAAATATTATGTGTAATATCAAGATGCAAATCGGGATCGGGCCCAGACAGCAACCTTATTTTTATGTCGGCAATCCCCATGCCGAACATTAGTTATTTTATATATAATTATACTTAATTTATATGAAATTATGATTGTAGCCCCGCCGTCGTGAGTTTGCAACACCAAGGGACTGTTTTTTTTGAAAAGATCGGGGGTTTAGTACTTGCCGGGGCAGATGGCGCCACAGGGGTGGGAATAACGATCTCGATCAAGCTTGCAACAGAGCGTCCATGATGGCGTCGTGAAGCACGGGGCGAAAATCCCGGATGGCGCAGTGGTATCGGGTGGGATGCACCCGGTTGGTGAGCAGCACCACCATTATGCGGCGCGGAAGATCGATCCAGAAGGAGGTGCCAGTGAAGCCCAGGTGACCCACTGAGGCAAAGGAGAAACGGCCGCCGGCGCTGGATTGGGTGGCGGCGGGAAAATCAAAACCCAGCCCATGGGACATATCGCTCTTGCGCCGCCAAGCGTATCGAATCATGGCCGGCGATAGGGGTCCCTGGTTGTCACCGCAGTGCGCCTTGAGCAAGCGCTCCAGAAGCTTCCCCACAGCCATCGCCGTACCGAAAAGCCCGGCATGACCGGCCACCCCGTCCAAGACATAGGCGTTGTCGTCGTGGACGCACCCCTTGAGCACTTTTCCCCGCCAGGGACAAAGCTCTGTGGCCGCCACCCGGTTCAAATCAAAAGGCAACGGCCGAGACAGGCGGGCAAAACAGAGGCTGTCCAGCCCCAGAGGAGCAAAAATCCGACCGGCCAGGTAATCGTCCAAGCTCTCGCCGCTGACGGCTGCAACGATCTCCCCCAGGAGCAGGTAACCCAGGTCACTATAGCAGAAACGACTACCCGGGGAGGCCTCCAGCGGTTCCGCCAGGAGCGACGCCAGAAGGTGCGCCCGCCGTTCATGGACAGGCAGCTTCTTCAACATTTGGAAGTAGGGTCGCCAGGCGGCCAGGCCGCTGGTGTGGTTGAGCAGTTGGCGCAGGGTGATCCCGGCTGAAGCCGCAGCTGAAGCCGCAGCTGAAGCCGTAGCTGAAGCCGTAGCCGTGGGTGCGTTGTCACCAATGGGGAAGAGATCGCCCAGGCGAGTCCCCAGCCTCAAGCCTCCCTGATCGATGAGATCCAGCACCGCCAGGGCCGTGGCCAGAGGTTTGGTCAGGGAGGCCAGATCAAAAATCGTCTCCGTGGTCAGTGCCTGATGATCGAAGAGATCTCCGTGACCATAAGCCCTGTGAAAACAGGTCTCCCCCTCCCGGGTGACCAAAAGCACAGCACCTGGAAAGACGCGCTGACTGATCGCGCGCCGCATGAAACGATCGATGATGGTGCTGCCTTCGGGGGTAAAACCGCAGGCCGTCATGCATCCTCCGTAATGCCTTGGTCGTAAATCAAGCTCAAGGCCCCGGCATCCAAAGTCGCCTCCAGCCCCAGAGGCAGAGCCAAATTGGGCGAGGCGTGACCGGCCGCCAGGCCGGCGACCAGGGGAACCCCGTAGGGTGCGAAACGTTCATAGAAGAGGTCCCGAATCACTTCCCAAGGACCACAATCGGTGAATTGTCCCAATACCACACCGGCCAGGCCGCGGAAGCAGCCAGCCAACGCCATCTGGGTGAGCATCCGGTCGATGCGGTAGGGGGCTTCACCCACATCCTCTATAAAAAGAAGACATCCGCTAAAATTCGGTTGGTAAGGCGTCCCCAAAAGGTGACAGAGGGTGGCCAGGTTGCCGCCCACCACCGGCCCCCTGCCCCTTCCGGGCAAAAGCAGATCACCCAGCGTGTATTGGAGTGAAATATCCCGAGCCCCGCGCAAAATCGCCCAGAGTAGATCGCGCGAGACAGCGTCTGCCGATGCCAGGGTGGTCACCATGGGGCCATGCAGGGTGGCCCAACCCGATGTGTTAAAATAGTGGTGTAAGGCGGTGATGTCGCTGAAACCGATCAGCCACTTGGCCGCCCCCCCAAAGTCTACCGTCTCCATCAAAGGCAGCAGGCGTAGGCAACCATAGCCCCCACGGGCGCAGATGATGGCTTTGAGGTCCGGGTCCGCAAGGCAAGCCTTGAGGTCTTCAGCACGCTGAACATCCTTACCGGCCAGATGCCCATTACGGGCGCTCACATGGGGGGCCAGGACCGGCTCCAAACCCCACCCCCGAATCACCGCCAGCCCGGCTTCGAATTTCTCCTGATCAAAAGGCCCCGCCGGGGCCACCACGGCAATGCGGTCCCCCGCAACCAATCGGGGCGAACGTTTGAGGATGTTGTTTTCAACTTCGGTCATGCGGCTTTCCCGGGGTGGTTGTTGGCGGGTGCCGAATCCAACCTCAAATTCAAACCAAGGCGGGCCAATGAACCTCAGGTTAACACATCCACGTCCCACGGTCACCCAGGAGTTCTGTTCCCCAATTTCAACACACCGAATTTAGCGAATTTCCCATTTGACATCACCCCCCATTGTTGCTAAGTCACACCTTTCTCGTCGGGGCGTAGCGCAGTCTGGTAGCGCACTTGAATGGGGTTCAAGGGGTCGGAGGTTCAAATCCTCTCGCCCCGACCAGAAAACAAAACGATATGGGGAGCTGCCTTGAGGCGGCTCCCCTTTTTTGTTTGGGGGATACCCTTGCAAGGGGCACGGTGTCACAGGCTCCAGGCTGGCACCACTTGACCCGGCTGGTCATTTTTAATGAATATGAGATTGGCAATGGTCCCTGGACTGAATGCCCCAATACCATCAAACTCAGCAAAAGAGCGAACATGTACCTTCCCAAGGTGTACGAGCGGTTCAAAACCCAGTTCCCGGATGTGTTCAACAATTACAAACAGCTGGGGATCGCCACGCGCCAGGTCGGGCCCCTGGACGAGAAGACCCAGGATCTGATCAAGTTGGGCATCGCCATGGGCGCCAATTCGCGCGGTGGTGTGATGTCCTCCACCCGGAAAGCTATCTCCGCCGGTGCCTCGGAGGACGAAGTGCGTCATGCCGTCCTGCTAACCCTGACCACCACCGGGTTCCCAAATATGATATCGGCCATGCGTTGGGTGAATGAAGTTCTCAACTCACCCGAAAGTTAAGGCCGTCTTCGATCCATCCGAGGGCGGGGCAAGCAGGCTCGAAAAACATGCTTCGATAGGGGGTAATTGGTTTTTGGCCATCATGTTGAACCATGACCTGCCGATAGAATAGGTATACGAAACGGCACCACAATTCTTAATCTGATGGCCAAACAAGCGGCTCCATTTTTCGGTGGCGTATTACGCATTCTTAAGAATCCGCTATTCGGCCTTAGCGGAGGCTGAAAACGACTATGAATTTGAAGACCTTTTTCAAGAACAAAAGCACGCAATCCTCATCGCCTGAGGATCCATCTACATCACCGGAGGCCCAACAGCACACGGTGCTCATCGTCGATGACGAGCCCAGCATCTTGGATGCCCTCAAACGCGTGCTGCGCCACGAACCCTACCGCGTGCTCACTACCACGAGCCCCCTGGAGGCATTCACCCTGTTGGCCACCCACTCGGTCCAGATGGTGATCAGCGACCAGCGTATGCCCGAGATGACGGGTACCGAGCTATTACTTCAGGTCAAGCTGCTCTACCCCGATGTGGTGCGCGTCATCCTGACGGGGTATACCGATGAAGCGGCCATCATGGCCGCCATCAACGATGGTCAGGTCTACAAGTTTCTCTTCAAACCGTGGAATGCCGAAGCCCTTAAGCTAGAACTCTACCAGGCCCTGAAATACCATTCGGCATTGGCCGCCAGCCGTGAGAACCAAGCGTGTCACCAGGTGCTCGATCAGCTGCCGGCCCCCTTACTGGTGGTCGACGTGGCCAACCGCCTCCTGAGCTTCAACCGTGCCGCGACCCAATTGTTCCCGGTGCTGAATACGTCACTCCCCGGACAGGACAGCCACGATGTGCTGCCCGTGGATGTATCAAACGCCCTGACGACCGCACGCCAAAGCGGACAACCTTTTTGGTCTATCGATATGTGCCAGAACCAGGTGCGCTACCATATCTCTGGAACCCAACTGGCCCCGGGACCGGCGGGCAGCAATTGGATTCTGCTCTTCCAGCCCCTCGACCCGCCTAATGGTAATGGACACCACTTGCAAATGGATGCCAACAGCGCCCCCCTGCAGGCCGCTGGAGGCTGATACCGGCAACTGCAGCCAATAGCGCCGCCCCTGTCAACGAGGTAAAGCCGCCTTGAGCGCCTTGCGTTGATGGGCCTCCACTTTGATCTGCACGGTGACTTGCTCGCCAAAGGCGGTATCCGTGATGCGGGCGTCGAATTGGTGGCAGAGGTGCTTGAGGTTGTCCAATTGCGCGTAGCCGCAGCGCACCTCCAAAGCCGTCCACGCCCTTTTCTCTGTCACGTTCAGGGCTTCCAAAGCGGCCTGCACCCCTTGGGTATAGGCTTTAACCAGCCCGCCCTTGCCCAGCTTGGTGCCCCCGAAATAGCGCGTGACCACGGCGACGATCTCCCCCACCCCACAATTCAACAATACCTGCAGCATGGGTTTGCCCGCTGTGCCGTGGGGTTCCCCATCATCACTGCAGCCGATCACCCGGGACTCCCCTGGCGGACCGGCCACAAAGGCCCAGCAATGGTGGTTGGCAGTGGGATACTTTTGCCGCAAGGCGTTGACATACTCACGGGCCACCGCTGAAGATGGGGCGTGAGCCAGGGTCGTGATGAAGCGGCTGCGCTTGATCACCGTTTCATTGCACGTGGCGCGCGCGGGAATGGGATAGGCGGTGGGTGTCATGTCAACGATCCTTCTATGGATGGGGTCTGTCTATGGTATAGCAAAAGTAGATTGGATAGCGAAGCTTTTCAATCCGGCGAGAGCGGTCTGCAGGGGTGGCCGGTGAATAAAGAAAGCCAGCAGATTCGCTGCATGGCGTTGCAACGAACCCGCCGGCTCTGTGAGTTTGAGCAAAAGGCAAATTGAAAAAGTAGCCAGGCCTGTTTTTTAGTTAGTGCCCAAGTCCTGAAATCGGGCGGGCACACCCGCCTTCTGAGAGATGCCGCCCATGGATAGACACTATTTAGTTTTCAGGTTAGCTTCAGGCTACACCTTGAACTGCCCCACGAGACTGCTGAGTTTATCCGCTAAAGTGGCCAACTCCTGGGAACGGCTCTCAACAAGGCCGCTGTTGCTGTTGATCTGGGCGGCTTCCTGATTCACAACGCCCATATCGCCGGCCACTTCGACCGCGGCAGTAGAAGTATTAGCGATGTTGCTGCTGACCTCCTGGATACCTTCAGAGGCCTGAGCTATGTTTGTGGCTATCTCAGTGGTGGTGGCATTCTGCGCTTCCACTGCGGTGGCGATATTGGTAACCGTCGCATTGACAGCATCGATCACCTCCGAGACAGTGGCAATCTCCGCCACGGTTTCATTGGTCGAGGATTGGATCCCCTCTATTTTGGCACGAATGTCATTGGTGGCGCCGGCGGTTTGGCTGGCGAGTTCCTTAATCTCGTTGGCGACAACGGCAAACCCCTTACCCGCGTCCCCGGCTCGAGCGGCCTCGATGGTGGCATTAAGGGCCAGCAGGTTGGTCTGCTCCGAGATCTCGGTGATCACTTCCGTGACTTTGCCGATGGCTGCAGCAGCGTCGCCCAAGGCAGAGACCTTTTCCGCTGTGCGGGTGACCTTGACGACGGCGTCATTGGCAACGGTTCTGGCTTTCTCTGAATTCTCGGTGGTGTCATGGATGGTGGCGCTCATGCCCTCGGTTGCGGCGGCGACCCGGTTGATGTTGGTGGCCGCCTGCTCAGTCGCTGCGGCCACCGAGCTCATGTTGTCGCTCATGCTTTCAGAAGCGATAGTTACACCTTCGGCTTTAGCGGACATGGCGGTCGCCCCGCTGGACAATTTCTCAGACACCGTAGACAGGCCCTGGGAAGCATCGGCCATGGTATTGGCGTTCGCGGCAACCTCGGCAATTATACCCTGCAGCTTTTCCACGAAAACATTGAACCAGTGGGCCAAATTTCCCACCTCATCCCGCCGCCTAGCATCCAGGCGAGTGGTCAAGTCGCCCTCACCCTGGGCAATGTCCTTAATGCTGTGAACCACAGTTTCGATGGGCCGGATCACCAGCAACACTGCCGAAAGGCCCACACAGGCCAACAGGACAAGGGCAAACAAAACGCCCGTGATCAACAGCACTCTCTGGGTCTCACGACAGGCGGCGTCGCAGGCAGTATTGATTATCTCCCGAGTCGACTGGATCATTGCGTCGCTCTTTGACTCCAGGGAACCCACCGCCGCAGCGATGCCGGTGACCACCTTTGCGGATTCATGGGTGAGGGTTGTACGAATCGTACTGCCGTTCGTCTTGATCAAGTTGTCGAAGCGTTCGGTGAGGGCGGCGATCTTCTGATTGACGGCGTCCTTGCTGATGCACAGCAGAATACTACCCAATTGTTTACCCTCGGTGACGAGAGGCTTCTCAACCAGGATGACGGACCCATCCGCCTTGGCGCCGGCGATGGCCTTCTCATACTTCTTCTTGCCCTTGCCAGTATCAAGATAGCGTTTAACTTTGGGATTTTTTCTATCCAGATAGCGGGTGTAAGCTTTTCCATTGGGCCGCATGTAAATGGCGAAAACCACATCTGGATCGGCCGTGGCGGACTTCACATAGGTGACCAAATCGGTATAGCTATTGGACAAGATCGCCTTGGGGGCCACCTGGGCGAGAAGCGTCGTTAGGCTCTGGGCGCTCTTGGAGAGGTTTTTTTCCATCTCACTTTGGAGCTGTTTTTTTTCAGCGTCGAGCGCCCGTCGGGTGTGTTGGTCGAGAAGCACTCCGACAGAAACCGTCATCTCAGCCATATTGGCATCGACCTTGGAATTCATGGCTTTCAGGTCGGAAGTCATTATTTCGCTTTGCTCGTCCAGTCCGTGGCGAATCTGATCGCCCAGATGGATCAGCTGACCCTTCTGGACCGTGCCGATCACCACCGAAAGAATGATGAAGGCCACAATGACGATGGCGGTCAGAGGCGCAAGCAGCTTAAAGCGCAGGCTTTGCTTGAAGTTTTTTAACCAGACAGGCATCGGTCTTCCCTTATGTATTAGCGTAGTTGCTTGTCAGTTCAAGGATCTAGGGACTGTGAAGAAGATCTACTTGAAGGCGCCAATTTTGAGCGTCTGCTGCAATGCCTCCACTGGGGCATAGTCCAGGGCATCCACCCAGCCGACCACTTTGGCGGCCTTGGCGGCGGGTTCGTCAGCGCCCATGGCTTTGAGGGCTTGCACAACTTCATTGGCCAGGGCATCCTCGGTGTGAGCCACCTTGGCCAAGGGCCATTCGGGATACAGCGGCGTGCTGCAAACAAAGGGAAAGTCTGTATGGCTCTGGGCATTGATGATCTTGAATTCTTCCATGTCGATTTCACCGCCGGCGGCCATGCGCTCGAGGGTATCGGTGCGCACGGTGCCGGCTTCGACCGCACCATTCATGACGGCATACACCACATCGTCGTGCTTGCCCCCGAAGCTCATTTTGGCGAAATCCTGATTCGGATCGATGCCGGCCCCAAGGAGCTCCTTATACGCCATCTGCCAGCCGCCGAAGGAGCTGGCCTTAACGGCCATGAAGTTTTTGCCGCGCAGATCTGCCATAGTGTTGATCGCATCGTTCTCCTCGAGGGTAAACACGACGCCGCCAAAAGCTTTGAGGGGCTGGCCCTGGCGCGAGTTGATCATGGTAGCGATGGCCTTGGCGCCATAGCGCACCTTGGCGGTGATAAACATGGAGGAATTGACCAGGAAGAAATCGACCTGCCCCTCCTGAATGGCTGGATTGACGGCGTCAAAATCCAGGGGCACGATGTCGAAACGCTTCCCCGGAAGTTTGGCATTGAGAAAATCGCTGGTGGCCTTCCACATTTTCATGGCCTTGACGGGCCCATTTTTGGCCAGAACACCAATCTTGTAAGTTTGCTCCGCTACTGCGTTGGTTGGCGCTGTGGCGGATATGGCCAGGCAGAAAGCGGTCAAAAGGACGACAAAGCCACAGGCGAAACGAAAGCGATGCATGATGCGCTCCTATTTTTAAAGGAATAGGTGGATAAGGGGCTATTGAGCCAAGACAATTCGATCGCTCTACATACGACAGGCATGTAAAGCGATCCGATTAAAGAAGGCGTGGGGTGAGGAATGTCGGTTCCGGATGTGTTTGAGATTTATAAGTGGTGGATCTCAGCCACACGCGATCTCAACTCTGACGATTGATATATCGACAGTTGTGGTTCCAACATTAAGGGCAGGGGCATAAAAATCAGCGAAAACAAAGGGCTCTCAACAGCAGGCTACTGAGGCCAACGCTTGTTATCCCAGTTTGCATTTATATTTTTGTGCTTACCATAGAAGAGTTGCTCCATACGCAAGTGTCCCCCTGCTATCATTGTCAACCCGGATACCTCAGCAACCGATAAGGACGCCCCATGGAGATCTGGATCGTCAGTATCATACTGATCCTCGCCTTGTACTTCTTGATTTCGGAGAAGCTCCCGGTGGATGTCGTCGCCATCGGCATCATCGTTTTTCTGGCCCTCACCCGGATTCTCGCTCCCACCGAAGCGGTGGCCGGGTTCGCCAATCCGGCGGTGATCACCGTGGGGGCCATGTTTCTCATCAGCCAGGGACTGATCCGCACGGGAGCGGTGGAGCACCTCTCCAGCCGGGTGGTCACCATCGCCCGGGGAAATGCCCGCATGGCCATGCTGCTGGTGCTGTTCACGGCGGCAGTGAGTTCCGCCTTCATCAATAACACCCCGGTGGTTGTGCTTTTCATCCCAGTGGTCATCAGCATGTGCTGCCAGTTCGGCCAGAGCCCCTCCAAGTACCTCATCTCCCTAAGCTATGTCTCCATCCTGGCCGGCACCTCCACCCTCATCGGCACCTCCACCAACCTTTTGGTCAGCGACATGAGCGCACGCTACGGCTTCGAGGCCCTGGGGATGTTCGAGCTGGCCCGCCTCGGGGTACCCCTGGCTGTGGTGGGGCTGTTTTTTCTGCTGGTGGCCGCCCCGCGCCTCATGCCCGCCCACAGCAACCCGGCCTGCGAGCTTAAACGCAACGGAGAAAAGCGATACCTGGCCGAGCTGCAGATCCCGGTTGACAGCCCCCTGGTGGGCCAGGCCCCTAAATCGGCCTTTGCCCGGCGCCATCCCAGCATCGAAGTGATCGAGGTGATCCGTAGGCGAACGGTCTTCCATCCAGACCGCGACCCTCTGGTGATTGCGGCTGGCGACCTCCTCCTGGTCAAAGGCGGCGCCAGCGACCTGTTGAGGCTGTATGAGACCGACACGACTCGACTACCCCACGCCCCCGGTCCGGAAGCGCTGACGGGCAAAAGTACTGTCGGCGGATCTGTGGAGCGCATCACCGTGGAGGTGGTCATCCCGCCCCAGTCAGCCCTCATCGGCGAACGCCTCACCGAGACCTATCTGTTGGGAAGCGACCATTTCCACGTCATCGCCGTGGAGCGCGGCGGCTCCCACTATGACCGGCGCAGCCTGGGGGAGATGGTCCTCAAGATGGGCGACATCCTCCTGGTTAGCCTGCCTTGGGAAAAGATGGACACCCTGCGCGCCCGCGGAGACGTCATCGTTGTGGAGGAGGTGCATCAGCAGATCGTGCAGAAGCACAAGGCTGGCGTGGCCGCGCTGATCTTCGCCGTCATGGTGGTCCTGGCCGCCAGCGGAGTGCTGGACATCATGGTGGCAGCCGTGAGCGCTGTTTTATTCATGCTGCTTACCCGTTGCCTGCAGATGCGCGACGCCTACCGAGCCCTCCAGGGCAATGTCCTGGTCCTCATCGCCGGCACCCTGGCCCTGGGAACCGCCATGGAAAAGACGGGGGCCAGTCAGGTTTATGCCGATGCCTTTTTGCGCGTGTTCGAAGGCCACTCTCCGGCAGTGATCCTGGGGGGCTTCATGCTCCTCACCAGCATCAGCACCCAGCTCCTCAGCAACAATGCCACCGCCGTGCTCCTTATGCCCATCGCCGTCTCCACGGCTATCGGTTTGGGCGTCAACCCAAAGCCCTTCATCATGGCCGTCTGTTTCGGAGCCAGCGCCTGCTACGCCACCCCCATCGGCTACCAGACCAACCTGTTGGTCTATGGGCCAGGCGGCTATCGCTTCAGCGACTACCTCAAGCTAGGGATACCCCTCAACCTGATTATCCTCCTGGGGGGAACCTGGTGGATTCCGAAATTGTGGCCCTTTTGAGGGGGCAAACGTGTTGTGAAAAATGGTGCTGAAAGGCACTGTTTTTGGGTTGAACCTCAGTCTTAGCGACGCTCGCCATCCGGTCCCCAAAAGCTCTCCCCCTTAGAACCGCCGCGCATCCCATTGACGAAGTGGATCCTGGCCTTGATCTGCCCGTCGGGATAGTAGCGCGAGACCATACCGTTCATCTCTCCGTGCACATAGGGCACCGCACTCTCGAGCTGGCCGTTGGGGTACCAGTAGCGTGCGAAGCCGTGCAGACGACCGTCCTTATAGCTTTTTTCATAGGTGCACAGCTGACGGCGGTAGCCTTCGCGGGCCTTTCCCGTGACGATACCGGTGAAAGGCGCCGTGCTGCCCACCTGGTAGACGAGTTTGCCGCTCTGGAAGGTTTGGCTGTGGGGAATCTTGTGGGAGCAGGCCGTCATAAAGGGGAGGATCAGACCAAGGAGGGCGAAGAGGCAAAAGAATCTGGAAATGGCGCTGCAATAAAGATTATCGCATGTTCGCGAAAGGGATAACATGGATGATGCGTCCTCCAAGCTGTACGCAATGCTGTGGACGTCGGTCACCAATGTTGCCACCCGTGCTAATGATGAAAGGGCGGATAGCGAAGATCTGTGCTTGGCAACCCGGCCGTCCTGGCTTTTGTGAAGCGGTAGACCCGTGGTTTTGCGTCACCGTTTTTCAACGGTTTTGCCTTTTTCTAGGATGATTCTCAATTTATACTAATCGGCAGTTCGGCGGCGATGTTTAGCCCATCGAGCCCTGCCCTAAATTTCAGGTCACAAGCTTATGGACCCGACGTCACATCGCAGCCGAGGCCCTCAACTGCGGATCTGCCCCTCGCCGAAGACGATGAACTTGGTAGTGGTCAGCTCGGTGGCCCCCATGGGGCCGAAGGCGTGCAGCTTATCGGTGTTGATGCCGATTTCGGCCCCCAACCCCAGCTGACCACCGTCGTTGAAGCGCGTGGAGGCGTTCACCAGCACCACCGAGGCATCCACTTGGGCATGAAAGCGCAGAGCGCGCTGGTAATCGCTGGTGACGATGGCTTCGGTGTGCTTGGAGCCGTAAGTGTCGATGTGCTCCAGGGCGGCATCGAAGTCCTTAACCACCCGCACGGCCAGGATGAGGTCAAGAAACTCTGCCGGCCAGTCCGTCTCCTGGGCCGCCGTCAGGCCGGAGACGATGCGGCAGGTCTCGGCACAGCCACGGATCTCCACCCCGGCGGCCTGGAAGCGTTCGATCATGGCCGGCAGGAAATCCGCGGCCACCGCTTTATGGACCAGGAGGGTCTCCATGGCGTTGCAGACCCCCGGACGATGGACCTTGGCGTTGAAGCTGATGTCCTGGGCGCTATCCAGGTCGGCGCTGGTGTCCACGAAGACGTGGCAGACCCCTTTGTAGTGTTTGAGAACAGGTACCCGGGCGTTCTCCGCCACGAAGCGGATCAAGCCCTCCCCGCCCCGGGGGATGACCAGGTCCACCAGCTCATGCAGACCGATGAGCTCGCTGACCGCCTGGCGGTCGGTTGTGGGAACGACCTGGATCGCCTTTTCCGGCAACCCGGCGTCGGCCAGGGCCCGGGTGAGCACCTCTCCCAGAATGAGGTTGGAGTGGAAGGCCTCGGAGCCGCCTTTGAGGATGACGGCGTTGCCGGCCTTGAGACAGAGGATGGCGGCGTCCACAGTGACATTGGGACGACTCTCGTAGATAAAGCCGATCACCCCCAGAGGGATGCGCATGCGCCCCACCATGAGGCCATTGGGGCGTTTCTTCATCTCGCTGATGGCACCCACGGGATCCTCCTGGGCGGCCACCTCGGCCACCCCGGCGACCATGCCGTCGATGACGGCGTCCGAGAGGGTCAAACGATCAAGTATGGCGGAGGCCATCCCGCTCTCGCGCGCGGCGGCCAGGTCCTTCTGGTTGGCGGCCACGATCTCTGCCCGTCTGGCGTCTAGCCCCGCCATGATCTGCGCTAAAGCGGCGTTCTTGGCATCGGTGCCCATGCCCCGCAACTGCCGTGCGGCGTCACGGGCGTCCACACCCATCTGGTGTATCTGATCCTTCAGGTCCATCTTCTATTCCTCCTCCAGCTCACTGGCCAGAATCATGTTGTCACGGTGAATGATCTCGTCGTCGTGCTTGAAGCCCAGGAGCCCTTCGATCTCATGGGTATGGGCGCCGATGATCTTTTTGAGGTCCCCGCTGTGGTAGTTGACCATCCCCACAGCCAGGCACCGGCCCGCAGCATCCTTCAGTTCCACAGTGTCCCCCATGCTGAAGCGGCCCTCCACGGCCTGGATGCCGCTGGGCAAGAGGCTTTTGCCGTTACGCAGCAAAGCGGCCTCGGCACCGGGGTCGATCACCAGCTCCCCCTTGGGGGCTTTGGTATAGGCGATCCAATGCTTGCGCCGCGAGAGGGAGACCGCATTGGAGAGGAACAGGGTGCCTACCGGGCGTCCGGCGAAGATATCCTTGATCACATGGGGACGCAGGCCGTTGGCAATCACCGTGGGGGCCCCGGCCATGGCCACCTTACGGGCCGCCGAGATCTTGCTGCCCATGCCGCCAGTCCCTAAAAAACCGGGGATGGTGCCCGCCATACGCGCGATGCGGCGATCGATTTTTTTAATGACCGGCAGGAGGGCGGCGTCGGTATGCTCGCGGGGATCCTTGTCATAAAGACCGTCGATGTCGGTGAGATTGATGAGCAGGTCGGCCTCGGCCAGATTGGTCACCAAAGCGGCCAGGTTGTCATTGTCGCCGAATTTGATCTCGTCGGTGCCCACCGTATCGTTCTCGTTTATGATGGGGATCACCTTCCAGGCCAGGAGCGTGCGCAGGGTGTTGCGCGCGTTGAGATAACGGCGTCTGTGGGTGAGATCGTCGCGGGTGAGGAGCAGTTGAGCCACCGACCCGCCGTGGCGCCCGAAGGCGTCTTCGTAGGCTTGGATCAACCGGCTCTGCCCCATGGCGGCCAGGGCCTGCTGTTCCGAGACCGAGCCGGGACGTTTGTTCAGGCCCGCCTTGCGCAGCCCACCTGCAATGGCCCCCGAGGAGACCAGGATAAGCTCGATCCCCTTCTGGCGCAAGACGCTCATCTCGGTGGAGAGGTCATCGATGACATTGAGGTTGATCCCGTTGCGGCGGGTCAGCACCCCCGAGCCCACTTTGATGACGACGCGTTTGACCCGCACCATCATCTTTTTACGATCGGCCGACTGCATGGCAAACACCTGTACCTGAATGATGCTTTCAATATTGATAGAAATGCCGGGCACTATAGGAGAATTGCCGGGGGGAGTCAATGTGATCTCAGCCTGACCGGCGCAAGATGCGTACGTCAGTGTCAGCAGGTCCGGGTGGGAGCGCCAAGCGTGGCGGAGCCTAAGCCGCGTGGCGGAGCCTAAGCCGCGTGCCTTGATAATAAGCCCATGAAAAAGGCCCGCCCCAAACGGGACCGGCCTTTTTAAATTACTCTCGTGGGCTAAACGCCCACTTGCCTTAGATTCTAAACGCTCCCACAATCCCGTTCAGCTCAACCGCCATACGCTGCAACTCCCCGGCGCTTGTCTTCACCTGACTGCTATGTTGGGAGATATCGGTCGTGATCTGGTTGACGGTGGCGATATCTTTGGTGATCTCTGCGCTCACGGTACTGCTCTGGTTGGCGTTCTCGTTGACTTCTTGGATCCCCTGGGAGGCCTGGTTGATGTTGCTAGCAATCTCGCTGGTGGCCGCGCTCTGCTCCTCGACCGCTGTTGCGATGGTGGCCACGATCTCGTTGACGTTGGTGATCACCGCGGTGATCTCATTGATGCTAGTAACGGTACCGCTGGTGGTGCCCTGGATCCCTTCGATCTGTTTTTTAATATCCAGGGTGGCGCCAGCGGTCTGCTTGGCCAGTTCCTTAATCTCATTGGCTACTACGGCAAAGCCCTTGCCGGCTTCCCCGGCGCGAGCCGCCTCGATAGTGGCGTTGAGGGCCAGGAGATTGGTCTGTTCGGAGATTTCGGTGATGGTTTCAGTGACCTTGCCGATAGCCTGGGCCGCCTGACCCAGGAGGGCCATCTGCCCTGAAGCGTCCTTGGACTGCGTGACGGCCTGATCGGAGATACTACGGGCTTTTTCGGCATTCTGGGCGATCTCGTTGATGGTGGCCGTCATCTCTTCGGCAGCCGTGGCCACCATGGTGGTATTGGTGGAAGACTCTTCCATGGCCGCGGCCACGTTGTTGAGGTTGGCACTCATCTCCTCGGCAGCCGTACTCAGGTTCTCGGCCCGCTGGGAGGTGTCATCGGCACCTGCGGCCAGCTGACCAGCGATATTGCTCAATTGGTCGGAGGAGTGATTCACCAGACCGGCGTTTTCAGCGAGTTGTCGGATGATGCCCTGGAGCTTCTCCAGGAAGGTATTGAACCAGCCGGCCAGTTCGGCAATTTCGTCCTTGGAACGTATCTCGATGCGCTTCGTCAGATCCCCCTCCCCTTCTGCGATGTCCTTAAAGCTTAGGACCATCTCCTTTAGAGACTTGGTGATCCCCAAGGCGATGACGAGGGTCAGGGCGATGATGCCCACAAAGATCAGCCCGGCGAAGATGCCCATCTTGATGATATCGCCCGTTACCGCTTTGTCGATCTCGGCGGTCATGCCGGCCTGGAAGGCTTCGATGTTGTCCAGGTATACGCCGGTGCCGATCCACATCTGAGTGCCAGGAATCATCTCGGCATAGCTCAGTTTGGGGACATCGCCAGCGCCGGGTTTGGGCCAGACATACTGCACGAAACCGCCGCCTTGCTTGGCCTTATCACGCAAAGCGACCACCAGCTGAACCCCATTTGGGTCTTTGAGTTGCCCCAGATCCTTGCCCTGAAGCTCCTTTTTGGGTGGTAGGGCCACATTGGTAGTGTTCTCATAGACGAAGTAGTAACCCGACTTGTCTGTCTCGAAGCGGATATCGTCAATCAGACGCCGAATGATGTCGATCTTCTCATCTTTTTCCGCCACCGTCGCCACTGCATGGCCGAGGGCCAGCGCAATTGTGTGGGATGCTACCTGCAGCTTGGACTTCTGGTCATCCAGCATCACCGCACCGCTCTTTTTAATCCCCATCGCTTTGACGCCATAGGCGCCCGAAACGGCAAAATAGGTCATGGTGACAAAAAGCCCCAGAATAGCCGCCAGGATGATATACATACGCCCTTTGACCGTCAGTTTCTTTAACATGAGAGTTCCTCCAACCTGAGACGTTATTAAATAGCCCGAAGGCCCGCAGGGAGTACCAGACTGTGGTACCCGAATCTTCGCCCAACCCATCCTTGGCTTTAGGTGTGTCGAATAACTTAAAGTGTTATTATCCCAATGAGATCCGAAATCGAATGACTCGAGCCCCTGACAAAGGCATTAGATAGCTATATCGTCCGTATTTTTCCTGGCATAAGCCCGTACCGATGGATCGTCTCCGGCTGGATGCTTGCATTTTCGCCAGCGTCTTTCTATAGTGCCACTTAACGCTGGCATCGCCATAAGAATACGAAAATAGCTAAGACGATGCCCCATTGATGGCATCCCAATTTGTTTTGGAGTCGTGTTCCATGGTCTTTCTCTCACCGGATTTTGCCAAGCTGCGTTTCCGAAAGACACTCAAAAAGGAAAAAGGATCCTTCGCCCTGAACGGGTCCTTGTATAAGTTGTTTTTCGCCGTCGAAGAAAACCGCTCTGTGGCTCAGATCGCTGCCGAGCTCGATATCCGCCTGACCGATGCCCGCCAGGGGTTGGAACGTCTGTACTCCCAGGGCATGATCGCCCCGCTGTCCGATCAAGGGCCCTACCTTTCGGCCGACACCCTGGCTCTGATCCAACACCATCTCGGACGTGCCATGTTTAGTCGGGCAGGTGCCACCAGCGCCATGCGTCAGATCATTCGGCAACTGAGCGAAGACGGCCGCCACATCAACCTGGTCCAGGCGCGCACCTTTCTCAACCATCTTTGTGACCGCATCCAGCATGGGGAAGCCCGCCAACAATTTCGCTCCCAGGCAGTGAAGCTGCTGCAACGCCAGCCGGCCGGTTTAACACCCAGCGCCGCAAAGCCGCCCCATCCGCCAGCAGCCGCAAGCCGGGGACGTACCCGAACCATCATCAACGCCATCATCACCGCCCGCAGCCAGGGTAAGCCCAACCATGTGGCCCTCTTAAAAAACGCATTCAGGCGTTATGGCATCGAGCCCGACCGCTACCGGGCGGACACCCCCGATGACCCCAAGGTGGTGGCACGCCTCGAACGCATGGCCCGCAAAACAGGGGTTCACCTGCCTTCACAGGAGACGACGGTACAAGTGGGTAACGACCACCGGAGCGCAGGGGAACTCAAGCGCATCCTCGACACCATTATCCTCCAGCGCCATGGGGACACCCCGGACTTGGCCCGCAGTCTGCGCAGCCGGTTGCGCCTGAAAGGGATCCACCCCGGCAGCCTCAACCTGGACAAACCGGTGGAAGCGAGCACCGTGGAAGATATCCATCGCCTGGCCCGTCAATTAGGGATAGAGGTGCAGCCCTCTGTACCTGCCCCCAGGACACCGTCCACCCGTGGCCGCATAAAAGCTGTCTTAGACCGCATCCTCCAACAGCGCAACGCCGCAGGTCCCGGCAGGGTCAAGGCCCTGCGGACAAAGCTGCTCCTAAGGGGTATTGACCCGGAAGCCTTTTCCGAGCAGACCCCGGATGATCCGGCCGTCCTGCGTCAGGTGCAGGAGATCGCCCATCGCTTGGGTCTCGGCAGATGAGCCGCCCCCCAGAGATGGCCGCACCGGCCCTCTCTTCCCTTGCCGACCAGAACTCCCCCGCAGCACTGGCTGCGGCCCTGAAAGAGTGCCGTCGGCGCCTGGAACACCTCAGCCATTCGGAGATCCGCTACCGCACCATCTTCGAGAACACCGGCACGGCCACCCTCCTCATCGACGCCGACACCACCATCGCGACCATCAACACCCGCTTCGCCCAGTTGCTGGGCTATTCCAAGGAGGAGATCGAAGGGCGCAAACCCTGGACCGACTTCATCCACCCCGATGACCTGGAGCGCATGCGGGGGTACCACCAACTGCGCCGCAAGGCGCCGGGCGAGGCCCCCAACACCTATGCCTTCCGCCTGAAAAACCGCTCAGGGGAGATGCGTCAGGTCCTCATCACCATCGACATGATCCCCGGCAGCGACCAGAGCGTGGCCTCCCTCATGGACATCAGCGAACACCTGGCCGCCGAAAAAGCCCTCCAGGACAGCGAGGAGCGCTATCGCGTGCTGGTGGAGACCATGACCGAGGGGCTTGTCATCCTCGACAGACGGGGGCGCATCCGCTATACCAATACGCGCGCCTGCGAGATCATTGGTCACCCCAATTCGGGACTGCTGGGCCAGCCCGGGCGGCGCTTCGTGGCCCCGGAGAGCAAGACGGTCTGGGACGAACAGATGGTCCAGAGGCGCAGAGGCGTGGCAGCACCTTATGAGATCACCTGGCAGAGCGAGGATGGCGCACAAACTCACTGCCGCGTCTCTCCGCGGGTGCGCTACGATGCGACCGGCCAGTTTGACGGCAGTTTTGCCGTCCTCACCGACATCACCGCCATCCGGCGCTCGGAGAAGGCGCTGCGGCTGTCCGAGGAGCTCTTCTCCAAGGCCTTCCGCGCCACGCCCTCGAGCATCCTCATCGCCACCCTGAGTG
>JBNKKA010000083.1:0-18317 GCA_050291585.1 Desulfobacteraceae bacterium | reverse complement strand
ATCCGTGAGGGTCACGGTGACCTGCGCTGCGAACACGTTTACCTGCGACCTCGCCTGCAGATTATCGATTGTATCGAATTCGATGCCAACCTGCGCTGCGGCGACGTGGCCGCCGATTTGGGATTTCTGCTCATGGACATGGACCGCAACGGGGCCACCGGCCTGGCCAGCGCTCTCCTGGCGGCCTATGCGGCCCTGGCAGAAGATCCCGACATCTACGCCCTCATCGATTTCTACAAATGTTACCGTGCCATGGTGCGGGTCAAGGTCAATTGTCTGCAGCTGGCCGCCGGTGGCCTGGGGATGCACGCCAAGATGCGTCTGAAACGCGACACAGAGAGTCTCCTGGCCTGTGCCTATGACTATGCCCGGCGCCTCAACCGTCCCGTCCTCTTCGTCACCTGCGGCCTCCCGGCCAGTGGTAAATCCACCCTTGCCCGCGCCCTGGCCGCTGTGTTCGACCTGCCCGTGGAGCGCTCCGATGACGTCCGCAAAGCCCTTTTCAATATTCCCCGGGAAAAGAGCAGGGTCAGCGCCTACCAGAAAGGGATCTACAGCCCGGCCGCCACGGCACGCACCTATGCCCGCCTGCTCCAACAGGCCCACCGGCACCTGCGCCATGGCGGCAGCGTCATCCTGGACGCCACCTATGGTCGGAGAGACAACCGCAAAGACCTCCTGGAGCTGGCCCGCCAGACCCGCAGCGGCCTGGTGGTGATCCACTGCACCGTCCCCCAGCGGGTCCTGAAGGAGCGCCTGAGCCGACGCCGCCCCGACGGACAGGTCTCCGACGCGCGCCTTACCCACCTTGAGGCCTTCAAAAGGGCCTTCGAGCCCCTCGATGATCTTCCGCCCGACATCGTCGTCCCGGTGGCCACCGACCGACCGGTGCAGAAAAACCTGCTCACCATCCTCGCCCATGCCTACACCTGCCCCTGGCGGCACACCGTCATCTCAGGCGAAGCCTAAGGGGCAAGCCTAATTATTAACCTGAAGCATGAAGATGATTAATTTATCTATCTGTTTATTATTACAATTTTTTATAAAAAGCGGTCGGAATAGCGGGCCGATGCCTAGGATGGGCGGATAGCGCCAGGCGACCTCCCCATTATCCCCGCTTCTCCACCCGGTAACGGGCCATGAGGGTATTGGCGTCGAGGGCCTTGTGGTCGAGGAGGGAGAGGCGCAGGGTCCTGGGGGTGTTGTAGAGCCCCAGGCCCTGGCCGAAGGTGAGGGACGCGAAGGTCACGATGAGCTCGTCCACCAGGTCGGCTTCGATGAAAAGATCGTTGATGGTGGCGCCCCCGGCCAGGATCGCCTCCTGGTAGCCCTGCTCGGCCAGCATCTGGATGATCTCGGCGGGAGACTGGTCGGTGTAGCGCAAAGCAGCGTTTGAGGAGACGCGCTCAGTGTTGCGGGTCATGACGATGTTGAGGCGCCCGGGCAGGGGTTTTCCGATGGTGTCGTAGGTGCGCGACCCCATGATGACGACGCCCGCCCGCTGGCTGAGGGCCTTGAACATCTTTTTATCGGCCGTGCCGGTCCAGTCGGGGAAATGGTCGGCGTTGAGGCCGCTCCTGCCATCCACGGTGAGGGCCATGAGGAGAATCAATTTGAGATTGGGGTGCTGCATGAGGGGTCGCCCGCTTTCGCTTCATTTTGGGACAGATATTCCAGGATGCCGGGGCGGCTTATGGAACAGCCAAGCCCATTGGCCCCCAGTATCAGCTTTTGTGATAGCCGTCCACCAAGTAGGGCTTGGCTTTTTCAAGATCCTCTGGCTTCCTGAGGGTCAACTCCAATCGCCCGCTGCCTGGGTGGTCGCGCTTGCTCATGTCCCGCGAGAAACCCGCTTCAAGCTCGGTCTTTTCCGGGTCCAAAGGCAGGTAGAGACTGATCTTGCGGGCCTTGGGCTGCACGACGGCCCAGGCAAAGCTCTTCATGCGCCGAAAGGCGAAGCCGCTCTTGAGGGCCTGCACCTGGACATCGTCGCCCAAAGCCTTGACGAAATGTCTTAGGGCCTGGAAGAGGTCGAAAATCGCCTTGGGCGCCGCCTCCAACTGGGCCGTGGCCGTATCGGCCCTCTCACCGCTGGAGACCGCCACGGCCGGATCCGTGCTGCTGGCGGTCAGGGAGAGCATGAGAAAACCGATGTCGAACTGGCAGTACTCCACCAGGTCGATATTGCGCGTCATCTGAGCGGCGGCGTGGCGATCGAAGCGGTTGAAATCTCCAGATATACATACCAGGCGCCGGCCGGGCCAATACAAGCCAGGCACGCTTTTTGGCGCCATGACGGTCGCCACCAATCCCTCGAAGTCCTCTTTATTGTCACTGAGCCAGTCGAGATAGAATAAACCTTGGGTGACGACGTTTTCATTGAGGGCGCGTTTGTATTTGACCACCACGGGCGCACCGTTTTCATCGATGCCGAGGGTGTCGATGGGGTCGGCGTCCAGGCCGGTGGGGGCATATTCACTGGCCACCAGGCGAACCCCCAGAAGGGTGTCGAGGTTGTTTTCGATCAAGGTCTGGAGGGACTTTTCGATGCCCCCCGAACGACGCTCCAACTCCTTGATCCGGGTATCCCCTACCCGGAACAGTTTCATATCGCTCATGGCTTTGTATCCCTATGGCGGCACTTGTAGCGCCTCCCTGGCTGGTTGGAATGGGATCTTCAGTTGTCGGTCTTGCCTGGTGGTTTGGCTGGATGCGTTGGATGTTATACGTCGGTATTTTCGAGCAAAAGGGTTCTCTGCGACAGATGGTGATCAATGTAGCTCAACCCGCAAAGGGCTGTCAAATCGACCCTTTTTGAGCAGAGTTCATTTGTGATGCACAGCTGTTGCCCTCAGTTGCCGCCACTTGGTGAAATGTGCTCAGGCCAGTTCCCAGGAGGCACCATGTTGCAGAACCAAAAGTTGCGCCGCCAGCCCCTTGGCCGTCATCTGCGCCTTAAGTTCCTCGGGAGGCAAGAATATGGGTTCATCCCCTAAACGGAAGCTGCCCCAGTGGATTGGCATCAACCAGCGGGCGCCCAGTTGCTCGAAGGCCGTCACGCACTCGGCGGGGTTGAGATGGCTGTGCCGCATGAACCAGCGCGGTTCGTAGGCTCCCAGGTTGAAAACGGCCAGATCAAAGGGATGAAGGTTGCCGATCTGCTCGAAACCGTTGAAAAAGGCGGTGTCGCCGCTCAAGTAGATCCGATAGCCGCTGGGGGTCGTCACACTAAACCCACCCCACAGGGATCGGTTGGGACCTATGAGGGGGTTGCGCATGGTCCAGTGATTTGCCGGTAGGCAGGTGACGCGCCACCCTTTGACCGCACGGGTGTCGAACCAGTCCAGGGCCGTATGGTTGTTGAGACCGAGCTTGGCAAAGTGGGCCCCGTACCCCAGAGGTGCCACCACCCCTACGCTTGGGTCCAACAGGGATAGAGAAGCGCTGTCGAGGTGGTCGTAGTGACCGTGGGTGACGAGAACCACATCGGGCCGCTTCAATTGGGCCGGCAGTTGGCTTAGGGGGGTATAATCCTTCAGGAACGCTGACAACCCATTAAATACTGGGTCCAACAGCAGGCTGCGGCCCCCATCGCTGATGAGGACGCTGGCATGGCTGATATAGGTGATGGTGGGGCGGGAGACGGTCGCGAGCCTCCCGCCATTGAGATCCACCGGGCGGACCACTTCGCGGGCGTATTGCGCGCGATAGCTGTTGGCGGAGAAGATGCGCCACTTGAGAAACGGCCATAGACCGCGTCGCTGGGTGGGGTTGAAGGGGTTGCCATAGCCACCCTCGATGTGGTGGAGCCTCTGTTCCGCAAAGGCCTGGATGCCGATCCGGTTTAACACCTCCGTCGCTTCAGCAGCCTTCGAATGGCCGCCCCGATCCCTTGGAGTCCTCAAACCCGTATCTTCCTGGAAGTCATGGGCACATTTCCCCTGCGCATTCAGCTTAGCGCCGCCCTCGAGGTGAGAGCCCCCTGGAAGCGCTTTTTTTTTAGGCTCAGGGCTGGCCATCGGCCCGTGGGTGATTATTATCTACTTTAGAAGGCTGCGATCCTCATTGTGGAAACTCCCGCGTGGGTTTCCCCCCAAATCTACCCACCTTAGTGGTGTGCCCCACTGTGTGGGGTAAACGCAATGTCGGCCGGATCGCCTCACAAGCCCCGCCGCAGCCGGTGATTTGGCAGGCAGATGAAAATTGTTCAGCGGGTCGTCGCAATAGCGGCGACCCGCTTTTTTATGTACCTAAAACAGCGCCGACCTACCCTTTCATGGCAGTAGCACCGTAGCCCCGGTGGTTCTGCGCGCCTCGAGATCTGTATGGGCCTGGGCGGCCTCCGCCAGGGGATAGGTGCGGTTGACCTTCACATCCACGACGCCATTGGCAACCACTTGAAACAGGTCGCGGGCATGGTTGAGGAGGTCGGACCTGGCAGCGGTGTAGGTGAGCAGAGAGGGCCGGGTGAGAAAAACCGAGCCCTGGGCTGCCAAACGGCCCAGGTCAACGGGAGGCACACTGCCGCTTGACTGTCCGAAGGAGACCAGGGTTCCTATAGGACGCAGACAGGCCAAAGAGCCGTCGAAAGTAGCCTGCCCGACGGAATCGTAAACCACTGCAACCCCTCGGCCAGTGGTGATCTCCATGACGCGCTGGGTAAAATCTTCGCGGGTATATTCGATGGGATGATCACATCCGGCGGCTGCAGCCAGTTCTGCTTTTTCGGCTGAGCCCACGGTGCCGATGACGGTGGCCCCCAGATGCTTGGCCCATTGACAGACCATGGAGCCCACGCCCCCAGCGGCCGCATGGATGAGGATGGTATCGCCAGGCTTGACCCCATAGCAGCCGAAGAGCAGGTAGCGGGCCGTCATCCCCTTGAGCATCATGGCCGCCGCCCGAACGCTGTCGATGGCATCGGGCAACTTGACCAGGCGATGGGCGGGGATGCAGCGCCGCTGGCAGTAAGCACCCACTGGCGCACCGGCATAAGCGACCCGATCTCCCACCGCCAGATCGTCCACATCGTCCGCCAACGCCTCCACCACGCCAGCCCCTTCCAGCCCAAGAACAGCCGGCAGCTCAGGAAGGGGGTAAAGGCCGGTACGATGGTAAACATCAATGAAGTTGAGCCCAATCGCCTCATGGCGGATAAGGGCTTCTCCCGACCCGGGTTGGCCCGGATCGACGGATTCCCAGACCAATTGTTGCGGGCCACCGGTGGCGTGGATACGAATCGCTTTGTCCATAGAAACCTCCACTGGGAAACAGCGTTGTTAGATATTAGGTGGTGCCGCTCATACCACGCAAGGTTTAAGCAAATGATTCTGAGAGAAAGGTTGGCACAGGCCTGAATACGAACGGCTTGAAGCTCTATCAAGGTAACGGCGCCGAGCAGACCTGTCAATTAACCCCACAAAGCAGAACATAAGGTTGCGCTGAAATGGGCCATACATGGTCCAACGACCGCCTGTATTGATATCTGATGCACCTCGGTGGGCGGGCATTTGCAATGCTTTACCCTTTGATGCTAAAAGAATCGTCGTAAATCGCTTTTGTCCACCTAGCTTCCAGTTCCTCATTGAGCGCTATTCGGCACTACTGCCCCGAACGGCCGGCCGTATTATCAGGCCTAAAGTGCAAAGCAGACCGCGACCTGTAAAAAAGCTGTCCGCCGCCCAAAATGAAATTGTCTTAGGAAAAGGAGCAGCCCCCATGACCTCAACGGATGCACTATTGTCCACCAAGGCGTTCTCGAAGCGTAGCGGCATACCAACGTCCACATTGCAAAAATGGCTGCGCAATGGAAAATTGACCGGCACCAAAAAAAACCGCCGCTGGTACATTCCCGAGAGCGAGTTGGCGCTTACGTCGACACCACCGAATACGCCCCAGAACAGCACGCCAAAGCCGGAACAAAAGGCCGGTACGCCACACCGAACCTATAGTGTTCCGGAGTTCAGCGCCCTAACCTACCTCACCGAGTTCGGCGTACGAAACTTTTTAAAAAGCGGCCGTCTTCTGGGTGAGCAAGCCGAAGACGGTTCGTGGAAGGTGAAGGCCGAGAGCCTCGATCTGCCCGATCTGAGACACCTTATTCGTTCATAGAGATTCAGCACCTGCATGGACTGCATTCAGCCGCCTATCAGGCCCTGGTAGAGGAAAATCCCATAGGCGGCCACCAGAGCTGCGCCCAGGGGACGCGCCAGACGCCCCATGAACCCCACCACCACAAGATGAATTCCGATGGCACCCAGCAGGATCAGCACGCCCAAATGGGTGGTGACGGGAACGATCACGCTCTGAAAAAGGGCGTAGATCCCCAGACACATGGGGACGCAGATGTGGCCGTCGCCCACCTGAGAGCTGTAAACCACATCCGCCCGATGGGTGTAGGCGTAGTAAAAAGCCAGAAGGGCATTGGGCAGCACCATGAGAAATCCACTCACCCAGCCGAGGGTGGTCATGTTCAGCCAGGGGTGGCTGTCCTGTTGCAATACCCAGGCGACCAGGGTGTCGATGCTGAGGTAAATCCCATAGCCGGCCAGGAGGATCAGGGCGAGGTCAGCCCCCATGCGCCAGGTAAAAGTGCGCCGTTGACGCAAATTGGTTTTGCTGATGTCGTAGAGATGAAACACCTGCCAAAAGAGAAAAATTCCCACCAACATGACGCCATCCCCGAAATTGAGCTTGCCATCCTGGCCCAGGGCCCAGAGGCTACCGGCAAAAAAAAGGGCGGCCGCCAAGGTAAGGAGCAGTGAGAGCCGGTTGATGCGTTGGGCAACGCTAGCCTTACGGCGTTTGCCCCGCGTGGTGCGTCCAGCAAGAATCTCCAGGGGCCAAATGAGGGCCGGTAGCCCTAAAAGCAGGGTCATGTTAGTGACATTGTTGACTAGACAGTTCTCCAGAACCACAACACCCCCTTGTGGGGTCCCGATCATCACCACGGCGAAGATCAGGTTGGGCAGCCCCGAGCAATACGGCATGACAAGGGTACCCAGAGCGGTACCCTCGAGCCCCTGGCGCTGGAGCGCTTCCAGACGCCAGAGCAGCAGGATACTGGCACCGATAAAGAGGGCCAGCGCCAGCGGGGCCCCATATGGACCGCTGGCGATTGCCTTAAGCTGGTTCAGCAACGGCTGGATATGGTTTAGAAGTGCATCGGTTGACATGCGAGCTCGCAGATGAGGTTGCTGAGGGCAGTTGAGACCTGGTCCGTCATCAACGGGCCAGGGTTATCACAGCACGAAGTCTGGAAAACACGCAGTCTTTAAGGCAAGCCATCGGATTGAACCAGTGCGTTCCACTGGGCTTCCAGTTCGCGGCAGTCTGCCACCCAGCGTTCGAGACGGTCGAGGTCGGAACGCGGCACATCCAGCTTGGCGGCGTAAGTGTAAACGCGCTCTTTTTCGGCGAGGGTAAAATTGCGATCCATGGAGGCCAGAAGGATACAATCCCTGAGGACCGCCAGGGCGGTGGCCCGCGATACCTGGGCGGCCTCGATGGCGAAGCTCTTGTCGATGCGTTTGGCCCAGTGGGCAAAATCCACTTCAAGGGCAAGTGCCTGGCGGCAGATGAAGGCAAACTCCGGCCTGCCGTTGTTGGGATCTGCCTTGGCGATGGCGATCAAAATTTTGACGTAAAGCTCTGGGTCGAAGTCAGTGGTCTGGGGGTCTTCGAAACGAATCTCCATGCGCATCTCCATCCACAGAATTGAGTTCTCGTTCAATTACCACGGCACCCGGTAGTCATCGCCGGATCGCCGCAGGGTCAATTATTGGAATAAAATATGGGAGATGGATGCAGATTTCGTGCCCCGAGGTCGGGGTATCCCAAAACAAAAAAGCCCGCTGGACGCGGCAAGGTGCGTCCAGCGGGCAGATCTTTCAGAGCGAAGGTGGTGAGGTCGAGAGAGCGGGTTTAGGCACGATGACGTTGGAGCTTCTCCTTGCCCCTGACCATCTGTTTTTTAACTTTATCCAGAACGAGGTCTATGGCCGCTTGCATATCGGTATGTTCCTCCTTGGCATGGATACCCAACTTGTCGCCGCTGAGGCTGATCTCAGCAATGCGCCGTAGCTTCTCAGACCGCAGGACAACTTCCGCAGTACCGGTATGGTAAAGGTATTTGTCTAAGCGATCCAATTTTTCTTGGAGGTAGCGTTTGTAAAAATCCGACGAGTCCAGATTTTTAAAAGTAACCGATAGCTGCATATAATAACCTCCTGATATTAAATGGGATGGCCTTCTCCACCCCGTTTTAAGGAACGGCTGCGAGTCTGACAGTATCGGTCGGACCCGGCCGTCTGATGCCGGATAGGTAAATTGGCAACACCTAAATGGCATGCTGGAACCCCTATTTATTAAATAAAGTCACTGTCTTCGGATTGTCAAGCAAAGCATTGCGTACAAAACGTATCTTAACTTGTTCATGGTCGCCCGATCAGGCGCGTCAGCCCGGTCTTGAGTTTATCCCGAAGTGAGGTTTTTATCCGCACCTGGAGATAGAGGTCACCGCTGCGGCCGCCATTTTTCCCCCCCTGCCCCATGCCAGCCAGGCGGATCATCTGACCAGCGCGCACGTTGGGAGGAATTTTGACCACCAGCTTCTTTTTGCTGTGGCGCGCAAGATAGGCGTATGGACCACCTGAATGGGCCAGTTCCGGAGTCAGGGCGATGGTATCGTGCTGATGGCTACCATTTTTGGTGGGACGCATGGCGCCCACATAGCGACGGACGAATTCAATCAAGCGGCTGGGATCGAGTCCGATGGAGTTGAAGGCGGTCGGCCCCAGCCGACCCCGTCGACCAGATCCCCCTCCCATGCCGTAGCGTCTTCCATAGCGGTGCCCCGCCTGTCCGAAACGAGCTTGAAAAGCGAAACCGCGCCCTTTGAAGCCCTTGCGCTGAAATTGAAAGCCACCCCGGCTCGAACCATTGATATCCTTGAAAATCTCATCAAAACCACGCAAACCGAAAGAGCGGGCCACCTCTTCGAATATCTGCTGCACATCGGAGCCGCTAAATATCTCCTGGTCTGAATAGGTTTGGCGAAATTGCTCCTGGGCAGAGGCACCCAACTGATCGCAGAGCAGATCGTACTCCCGACGCTTTGCGGGATCGGAGAGGACTGCGTAGGCCTCGTTCAAACCCTTCATGCGATCGGCGCTCACCTGACTGTCAGTATTGCGATCGGGATGATAGCGCAGGGCCATTTTGCGATAAGCTTCCTTGATTTCCTTTTGGGTTGCACTTTTTTGGACACCAAGGTCCTGATAATAATCTTTTTGTTCCATCTTCCTTTTTCCTCTACAATCTCGGGAAATATCCCGTCCGCCTCTATTGAAAACATTGAAACATTATTCATGATTTAGCGCAAGGCAAGCGGATAATCCGCCAGTCCTGCCACCCACGACTTGCCAATCGGTGCGGAACCCACACGGTCTTAGGCGGTAGCAATTGATAACCTTTCGTTTTATTATGCTAAAGTTGCCGGCACTGAGGCCGATTCAGGTAGTGAGGCCTCGAATCCGGGGCTATCTGTTTTTCCTGGAGCCATAGCGCCTATGACACGACATCAGCTAAACCCCATCGCGATGATCCTGTTGACCGTCTTGATCGTCGCGACCAAGCGCCTATATTTTCCAAAGCTGTCAGACGACCAACGGATCTACTATTTTGTCCTGGTAGCCATCACCACTCTGGTCAGTTGCTTTGAAATTGCCAAGTTCCTATATGTCGCACGGCAGTCACATCAACATGCCCAACAGTACAAGATGAGGGTTAACACAGCATCCGAAAAAACGGCGCGCGCATCCAACCTGCGCGATGCCTATCGCATCATCTATCCCCCTGAGTCACGCCCAGTTCTGGAGATTCAGGAGGCAAATTTCAACCATCCCCTCGAACACGAGCTGGTGATCTACGATCTATCCGAATCGGGACTGGGTTTTCACCACGATGGCCGCTTACCCCTCTCGGGCCCTCTCCTGGGACGTATCCGTTTCAGCGATGGTGAATATCTTGAAGTTGCCGGCGATGTGGTCCATCATCAGCACGATCGCGTCGGTCTGGCACTGCACTGCTACATCCCCCACAATCGTTTCATGAAGGAGCAGCGAATGCTTATCTCCAATCAAAAACCCGACCGCCTGGACCTGGAAGTGATGCACAGGTCGACCGGTGGTGGGACTAGTGGGTTCCCAGACCTGGTGGGCGGGTGCCCCTGCCAGCGCCCCAAGAGTTAGCCCCAGCCTGATCCCCTCGATTACCCTTTCTCTTGACCTGGACCCTAATTGGGTTCATGAGTAAGTGTGTCTAACGTCCTCGTGCCAACCGAAACGGGCAGAGCTGTGACAGGACGCATAGTGCCCAAATGGCCAATTTACCTCTTTGAACTGATAGATTTCCTTTACCGAACAGATAGTCCACTGCCGATCAAGGAGAACCCAAGCGACCATGAGTGAAGCCATTACCTATGACGATGTCTTACTGGTGCCCTCTTATAATCACTGGGAATCGCGCAAAGTCGTCGATATCTCCATCACCGACAAGAGCGGCAAGTTGTCCCTCGGCCTGCCCGTAATGACCTCCAACATGGACACCATCACCGAATGCCAGATGGCGGACTATATCGCCTCCAAAGGCGGGATCGGTGTTCTGCATCGCTTCATGACCATCGAGGACAATGTGAAGATGGTCAAGAGCTGCGAGTCGCCTGTCTTTGTCTCCATCGGTTGCGGCGATGTGGACATTGAGCGGGCCGAGGCCCTGAGAGACGCCGGCGCGGACCATTTCTGCGTGGATGTGGCCCACGCCCATGCGCGCTACGTGGGACGCACCCTCAAACGCATCCGCGATCTCATCGGTAAAGACGCCTGCATCATGGCCGGCAATGTGGCAACTTACGCCGGCGCAGACTACCTGGCCTCTTGTAGCGCCGACATCATCAAGGTGGGCATCGGCGGCGGGTCGGTGTGCACGACGCGCATCAAGACCGGCTTTGGGGTGCCCAACCTGACGGCCATCCGGCAGTGCTGCCGGGTGGATCGCAGCATCGTGGCCGACGGCGGCATCCGTACACCGGGAGATATTGTCAAAGCGATCGCCTTCGGTGCGGATTTCGCCATGGTGGGGAGTCTGTTGGCCGGCACCCGCCCTACTCCGGGGCCGGTAATCATCAAAACCGATCCAAGCGGCAGAACTCACAAGGTCAAGAGCTATCGGGGCATGGCCAGCCGGGAGGTTCAGGAGGATTATCACGGCGGGATGGCGGAGTGGAAGACTGCCGAAGGCGTCTGCACCGAAGTGGCCTATCGTGAGGATGAGGACCAGATCCTCGCCGATATCATCGGCGGCCTGCGCTCTGGCCTCACCTACGGCGGGGCTGCGACCATCCGCGAGCTTCAGAGAAAGCTGGACTATATTCGCATCACCCCGGCGGGCCGGACGGAGAGCCTGCCGCACAAGACTTTTTTAAGCTAAGCCGAGCGTTACACTTTTCGTTCGTGGTAAAAGAACCAATCAGTTTGATTGTATCCAAAGGGCTATTTGCAACTTGCATATGCAATTCGCAAATAGCCTTGATTCTTTTCAGATCGATCACATTGAGTTTTAAACGGAAACAATTCTATCTTACCGTATTAATTATATAAATATTGTTTTTTTCGATTTTTTTGATGATGGCACCCCACTTGCTATCTTAGAAGGGCACATCATCTTCCTCTTCTCTCTTTTGGGGTGGCGCGTAGGCGCCACCCCAAACTCCAATCGGCAAGAGCCCAGGTGGCAGGTTAACTTAACGGACGATGCACAAACTCGGCAGACAAAAAGCCCCGTTTCCCGTTAATCACCCAACCTAACCTTAAGATTGAAGACAGAACCTAGCGTTTCGAACCTTAGCTTCCTTTAGCCAAAGCACATCGCTCCACGCTCAACCTCCTGCAAAGGGCGCCCCTACCCCAGGCGCCCTTTGTATTTTACAACACCTGCTTAGGCACCACCCGTCCGCCAGTCACTTTTGCAGATATATAACCTGAACGCTTAGCCTATGCTGTAATTCCTTAGCTTCTCTATGTGGTCCCTCTCCTCGGTGATGATGGTCTGCAGGTGGGCGGCTACAGAGGCCTCCTCGATGAAATCAGCCAGCATCTCGTAAAACACGATGGTATCCTTTTCAAACTCAGCCGCCTGTTCGATCACCTGAGCCACCGTATGGGCGCCCTTCAGGCTGTCGGCATCCAGGGAGAAGGTCTGCTCGCCAAGCATCTGTGTCAGGAGTACGCGACCCATAGCTTCTAATTCGGTGTCCGCATCTTGGTTAGGGGGGGCAAACTTGACCGTCTCATCACCCAGACGGCCAAACCAGCGCCCGTGCCGCGCCTCATCTTCGGCCATCAATTCCAGGAGCGTCCTCAGGTCCATATCCGCAATCTTAGAGGCAACCTCGCGATATAGCGCCTCTCCATTGGATTCGATCTGGACCGCCAACTCACTAATTTCCTTGATGGTAAACATCACCTCACTCCGTTTTTTGGCGTCTTAGCTCTTGTCTCCCCGGAAATCTTCCAGACGAAAAATCTTGGTCTCCGTTTCGGACGCCGTGTGGCCCCCCTCGGGCAGGGTGCCCAGATGGTGCTCCTGGCGCAGCCCCTCAATCACTTCGCGAACCTCTTCGTTCTCATCAGCAAGGGCCTCGATCTGTCGCTCGACCTTCTCCCAACGGGCCATAAGCGGTTTGTTATCCAGGTCGAAACCCGTAAAGGCCGCCACCATCGCAACTAGTTCGGCCACCAGCCCAAAATGGGTCGTGTTCTGGATGTAATGGGGACAATGGGCCCATAGGCTCAAAGCCGGTAGACCGCGCCGTTTGGCCTCAGCGTGCAGGAGGGCGTGGATGGACCCCGGCCCACTGTAGGTCGCTGGTTGAACCCGTCCGGGGAGTTTGGTTAGCAGGGCACCGGAGGTATAAAAAGCGGAGAAGAGCGCTTCCGTGTGGAGCACTCGGTCGTAAAGGCCGCCCACGCTCAAAAGGGTTACCTCACCGAAACGGCCGCAGACCTCAAAGAAACGCGCCACAAACTGCTGCCAGCACAAGGTGGGTTCCTCTCCCCTGAAGAATATCAGATCGGGTTTTTCATTGCTAGCCGTCTTGGCATAAAAAAACTTGGCTTCCGGAGGAGTGAAGGCCTCCAGGCGGCCCTGACTGATGCGCACCGTGGGTCGTTGCTGGTCATAGCGGTAAAAGGGATCCGGATCGATCTCGGCCAGGGGGGCGGCCGAGGTCACCCGCATGAGGTAGTGCACCAGGGCCGTTGAGACATTCAGAGCATCTCCCCAACCATCGAAGGCGGCGATGCATAGGGGGTGTTTCAGGGGGGGCAGGTTGAGAAGCCGAAATCCTTTTTGATGATCACCTTTTGCTTCCATGGTGTGATTCTAAACCACTGTCCTCAAAAGTCAAATCTATATCCACCCTTGGACCAGTCAACGGATTCGAAACCCACCTCATCTCACCACCCGCATTTGACAAGCCTTGGTTCGGAAGGCTAAGAGGAGGTCCATTTTCCGCTTTTCGCTGTTTTCGCATGGTGGCTTATATTTTTCCTATTCTTCGATCTATGGCTGCACAGAGGTTTTTGAATGAAAGTGATCAAGATTGGCGGTGGTTGTCTCAATGGGAACCGCACCATTGCCGGCATCATGGATCTGCTCGCCACCCACGGCAAGGGCAATGTGGTCGTTGTGTCGGCCCTCCATGGCGTTACGAACAAGCTGCTCGCCGGCATGCGCCTGGCCCTGGCGGACGAAGCCGCCATCCCGGGGCACATCAAAGGATTGCGCGATCTGCATCACCAGGCGGCCGAGCGACTCATCCACCAAGGCCCCCAGCGGACGGCCACCCTGGAAGCCTTAGAGATACTTCTGAAACGGCTGAAGCGCTATTATTTCGGACTCAATTTTACCGCCGAATCTACCCCCCGCATCAAGGACCTTATCGCCAGTTTCGGCGAACGCCTATGCGCCCGCTTGCTCACCGGAGTGATGCAGGCCAGGGGCCTGGCGGCCGCCTGTCATCTGCCCGAGGAGATCGGCCTGATCACAGACGGCAAATATGGGGATGCCACTGCCAACCTGTCCCTGACGAGCCGCAACATCACCGACAGCCTGCGGCCCCACCTCAGAGAGGACTCCCTGATATTCATCCCCGGTTTCTACGGGGTCAGCAAGGCGGGCGAGCTGACCACCTTCGGCCGCGGCGGCAGCGACTACGCTGCAGCCGTTATTGCAGCAACCCTGGAAGCAGAGGTGCTTGAGATCTGGAAGGACACCCGGGGCTTCATGAGCGCCGATCCACGCATGGTATCCGAGGCCACTCTGATCCCCACCCTCTCCTATGCCGAAGCTGCGGAGCTGGCCTATTTCGGCGCCCGCATCCTCCATCCGCGCACCGTGGAGCCCGTGCGCGGCAAAAAGATCCCCATCGCCATTAAAAACACCCTGGACCCCGATGGCCCCCACAGTGTGATCCACCACCGCAGCCCCCTTAGCCCCCAGGTGATCAAAAGCGTCGCCCATGCAAACGATATCGGCATCCTCAAGGTGAATGCCTCCGGTGTGGGCGCCCGCCCTGGCATCCTTGCCCAGGTGGCCGGGGCCGTCAGCGAGCGGGGGGTCAACATCAAATCGGTAGTGACCTCCCAGACCTGTATTAGCTTGCTGCTTGACCGTTCCGATATTGAGCGGGCCCACGAGGGACTCAAGGCCTCCCGTCCGCGTCCCTACAGACGCATCGAAACGGTGACAGACATCGCCCTGATCAGCATCGTTGGTGAAGGCCTGCTCCAGCGTCAAGGGATCGCCGCCCAGTGCTTCACGGCCGTGGCCGCATGCAAGGTCAATGTGGAGATGATCTCTTTCGGACCGTCTCCGGCAGCCCTCTATTTCCTCTGCCGGGAGGCCGACCTGGCGGCGGCTGTAACAGCCATCCACTCCACCTTCTTCGGCGCCCCGCGCTGCCTTGTGCCCACTTCCCGGAGTAAGACCTCATGAGCACCCGCGGCATCCGCCTGCGCGCCCACCGTAAACGTGTTCAGGCGGAGCGCCGCTTTCTCAAACACAAGCGCATCAATCAGATGGCGCCCCCAGGTCCACGGACGTCCATCGTCGTCCTCGATCACCTAAAGCCCAACTTCAACATCGGCAAAATCTTCCGTAGCGCCGACGGTTTCGGGGTACGTGAAATCCATCTGGTGGGCATCGACTTCTTCGACCCGGCACCCGCAATGGGGGCCTTCAAATGGGTACCAGCCCGCTTCCACCCAGACTTCGACAGCTGTTACAAGGCCCTCTGCGCTGCCAACTACACCCTTTTCACCCTGGAACCGAAACGGGGCCAACCCCTGGTGGACGCCCGCCTACCCGCCCATAGCGCCTTTATCTTCGGTCATGAGGAGTATGGGCTGAGCTTCGATCCCGCCGCCTATCCTGGCGTAAAAACGCTCACCATTCCCCAGAGCGGCCGCACAGAGAGTCTCAATGTGAGCATCGCCGCTTCGGTGGTCATGTACGAATACGCCCGCCAGCACCCCTAACCCAGAAAAGGTGCCTCCCAGAAGGTTGGCTGGCCCGCCAGATTTCAGGCGTTTGGCAATAATAACATTCCGCTTTGGATCTGTTGCCCGCTCTGAACGCGATCGAGATCCACTATTTCTGGATGAACACCGTCTTTGCCGGGAAAAGCAGGCTTGCAACTCGGCCAAATTCTTGGTAGCGTCTTTTTCTGCGCTATAGTGCAGGAAGCAGAGGCCTCGACTGACGTATATCGATGCGCCAAACATGGCGATACGCTGAATAAGGCGACAAACCTCCTACTTCGATCACGTCAACACCGCAGATTCGACAAATAGCGAACACCGCGCAATAAACTGCAAATACGCGTTTAGTTTTGACGCAATTTGGCATGGCGGCCGTCAAGGAGACCCCCCTTCCCCATGACTGCTGTTCGCACTAATGGAGCTCTATTGCCTTAAATTCAGAAACTTACGCGATACAATACGGTTGGCCAATAGCGTATTACGCCTATGGTTCGGTTCTTGCAAAATCCACGTCGTCTGGCGCTCTTGCCATGGACGCGCCATTATCGAAAGAAAACTGGAGCGTTATCACTGAGGGGAGTCGAAGCAGTACTCAAGGAGAGGCGCCTTGCCACGGGCGATGCGAGGGCGCATCCAGCAGAGAGGTGATTATTGGGGCGCTTCACAATAGCAGAGAGTTTAACCAATGATGCCAAAGGCCGATAAAGAGATTATGATGAAACCGGTTGATCTCCACAGACGTCGCTTTATCAAATGGTCACTCCAGACGGGCCTCTTATGTGCCATGCCGTCAGCGCTAAAAGCTGCCATGCTATCGGCAGATGAAGCCCCGCCCCGCGAGCTGGCTTTTTACAACATCCATACCAAGGAGTTTGTTGAGACCTGCTACTACGCCAATGGTGACTACCAGCCCAGCGGCCTTGCACGCATCAACCATATACTCAGGGACTACCGCACCGGCGACATCACCCCCATAGATACTCAGCTGCTCGACACCCTCTACGCCATCCGCTGCAAACTAGGCGAATGCGGAACCTTCAGCGTCATTTCCGGTTACCGTTCTCCGGCCACCAACGCCATGCTGCGACGGATCACCAGCGGTGTGGCCAAAAACTCCTTCCACATGAAGGGCAAGGCCATCGACATCCGCTTGCGGGGCTGCCCCACCCATAAGCTGCGCGATACCTGTATCCAGGCTCATGCCGGAGGGGTTGGCTACTATCCCAAATCTAATTTCGTCCATGTGGACGTGGGCCCCGTGCGCACCTGGTAGCGGCCCCGAAGCATGCATCGACAATCTGTCATAGACCCGACAGGTTCGCAATCCGCCTGAAAATCCCCTCTATTACCACATCAGCAAAGGCACCTGCAGCCGGCACCTGAGGCTTACCGAAGCGCAGGGTTATAGTCCGCCGCCCATCGATCACCCCATAGGAGATGCCCACTGGAATCAGGGGAACCGGCGCGTTTTTGATCAGGTAGCGCAGGAGGCCGCTGCGCCCATCCCCCATACGGCCCGGCACATAGGTGCCCTCGGGAAAGACCACCACCCCACTGCCCCTCAGTAGGGCATCTCTGATGGCGCGCAGGGAGTGACGTGTGGCAATCGGCCGCCGGCGGTCCAAGGGGATGCCCCCCAAGGTGGAAATAAAGCGATAGCTGAGGCGGGTTTGAAACAGCTCGACCTTGGCCACGTAGCACAGCCGCCGAGGGCAGGCCACGCCTAGATAGGGGATGTCGGCCCAGCTCTGGTGTTTGGGTAGGAGCAGAAAGCCTCCCTGGGCAGGGATATGTTCAACCCCCTCCACCCGGAAAGCGCCAAAGGGAGCGAAGAGCAGGCGAACCGCCGTTCTGAGCCCTAAATGAGCGCGGGGAGAAAGGGGGCGAACGGTCGGCTCAGGAAGGATTCTCATAGAAGATGTAGCTGGTGCTGTAGTCACTGAACTCGAAATAGACCTTCTTCTCACCCGGATCTTTCATCAGATTGAAGTTCAGATCGGCAAAACCATAGCCGAAACGATAGGGCCTGGGCGTATTGCTGTTGGTGCCGGTGGCGGTGGAGAGCTTGTCGATCTTGATAAACCGATTGACCAGCTTATCCCCGGCGTAAACATCGAGGACCCCGTCCGTGCCCGTCCAGTTCTGAATCGAGCGTCCGATCTTGTTTTGGGATTCCTGAGTGCAACCCCCAAACAGCAGGGCCACCATAACCATTGCGATTGCGAGGGATATTCGCCGCATGAAGTCTCCTTTCTCAGCATGCCTCATCACATGGGAGGACCGAATATAAGCGCTGCAACCGGAGGGCTATTGAGTCAATGCCCTGAAAGCGGTGTCTTTAATTTGTATCTTGAGACACTCTGGCACACCGGCCCCTAGCAGCATGACTTATTATTCGTTATTGTTATAGGTAGTTAGGTTCTAATTCCTCCGCTCCTCGGTCTCTTGCGGCGGCATAAAACGACGGTTTCTCGGCCCCGGATGGCGGGGTGTGGTTTTCCAAATGGGATAAGATACCTAATAGTTACAACGATTCAGTACCATTGGCACGGGTCTCGCAAATCCAAGCGTTGAACCTCAAGCCAACGCCAACGCACATCACACCGTTTTCACGAAGGAGACACCCATGGATAAGTACGAGTGCCCCTGCGGCTATGTCTACGACCCTGAAGAGGGGGACGTTGAAACCATGATTCCCGCAGGCGTCGCTTTCGAGGA
>JBNKKA010000082.1:0-18543 GCA_050291585.1 Desulfobacteraceae bacterium | reverse complement strand
CACCATCCTCAGCGGCGCCCGGCCCGTTTACGTTCCCCTGCACCCTCCGGATTTTAATTTCGATATGAACGAACTGCGAGCCGCCTTCATGCAAAGGCCCAAGGCCATTGTCTTGTGCAATCCGTCGAATCCGTCGGGAAAAGTGTTTTCGCTGGAGGAACTTGAAACCATCGCCGACCTTGCCAAGGAGTTCGATGCCTTCGTCATCACCGACGAGGTCTACGAGCACATCGTCTACCCGCCATACCGCCACCACTACATGGCCGCCCTGCCGGAGATGTTTGAGCGCACCATCTCCTGCAGCTCCCTTTCCAAAACCTACAACATGACCGGCTGGCGCCTGGGCTACGTCATCGCCAGTGAGGGTGTGATCGCCGGCGCCCGCAAGGTGCACGACTTCCTCACCGTTGGCGCGGCGGCCCCCCTCCAGGAGGCCGCCGTCACGGCCCTGGAACTGCCCATGGATTATTATGACGCACTCACAGCCGACTACACCCGCAAACGGGATCTGTTTCTAGGTTACCTGGACGCGGCCGGCCTCTCCTACACCAAACCCCAGGGGGCCTACTACGTGATGGTGGACTGCTCGGCCTTTGGCGTGACCGACGATGTCGCCTTCTGTCGCTGGATGGCCAAAGAGATCGGGGTGGCCGCCGTACCCGGTTCCAGCTTTTTCCATGAACCGGTCAATCACCTGATCAGGCTACATTTTTCAAGAAACGAGGAGATCCTCGCCGAAACTGGCAAGCGGCTGCGAGATCTCAAGGCGAAGGCCTTCAAACGATAACCTATTGAGGAGATCAGTGGATACACTTTATGCTGAACGGCGAGTGGAAAGCATAGACAAGGCAACCAGAGCGGCCATAGAGGTTGTGGGGCTCACCAAGCGCTTTGAAGCGGTGCAGGCCGTCGCTGGAATAGACTTTCAGGTGGGCGCCGGGGAGCTCTTCGGCTTTCTGGGCCCCAATGGGGCCGGTAAGACTACGACCATCAACATGTTGACGGGGCTGGCGCGTGCCGATGCGGGTACCATTCGCATCGGTGGCATCGACTGCAGCACCAATCCCCGGGCGGCCCTGAAACTCATCGGCGTGGTTCCGGACGAAAGCAATCTCTACCCGGAGCTGACCGGGTTTGAAAATTTGTGCTTCTGTGCGGCCCTCAGCGGGATTCGCAAGCAAGAGCGCCAGGAGCGGGCGCGCAAGCTTCTATCGGAGTTTGGTTTGAAGGCGGCCGCCGAACGCAAGTTTGGCGGCTATTCCAAGGGAATGAAGCGTAAGCTCACCATCGCCGCTGGCATCATCCACGAGCCCGCCATCCTTTTTCTGGATGAGCCCACCACGGGCGTCGATGTGGCCAGCGCCCGGCAGTTGCGGCAGCTCATCGCCGACCTGCACCATAGCGGCACCACCATTTTTCTGACCACCCATTATATCGAGGAGGCCGAGCGGCTCTGCGACCGCATCGCCTTCATTGTGGCGGGGCGTATCGTTCAGATCGAGACGGTGGAGGCACTGCTTCAACCCATCCAGGCCCGGCATGTCCTGCAGATATCCTGTAGCGGTCCTGTCAACGGTCTGAAGAACACGCTCAAAGCGGCATTCCCCGACGTTGACTTCAGCTTTCCCGGCAAAGATGTGATCCGGGTGGAAGCCGCCGAGGCCATTCGTGTGGGACCCCTGGTCCGCTTTCTGGAAGATCATGGGGCCGACGTCTCCGAGGCTCGCCGAATGCGGCCCTCCCTCGAGGATATTTTTGTGGAGATAACGGGCATCGAGGTTCGGGACATGCGCGCAGAGGGTGAAAAGGGCGGTAAGAAGGGTAAAAGAGGAAAAAAGGGGAGGGCGGGTAAGTGAAGCGCTGGATCGCTTTCTGGAACATACTGGTCAAGGATATGCGCACCTACTACTTGAAACCGCCAAATATCAGCTGGGGCATCATCTTTCCTCTGGCCTGGACCGGTATGTTTTTCGTCAAAACGGGGCAGGGGCTGGAGAGCATTACCAATGTCCTGCCAGGAGTGGTGGCGGTCTCCATCCTCTTCGGGACCACCTCCATGCTGGCCGTCACGGTAACCTTCGAAAAGAAGAACCGCTCCTTTGAGCGCCTCATGCTGGCCCCCATTCCACTGGAGTTGCTCATGCTGGCCAAGACCAGCGGCGCTATTTTGTTCGGTACGGTCAACGCCTTTATACCGGTGATCATGGCGGCCTTTCTCGTGGACCTGTCACCGGTGGTCTGGAGTGCTTTTCTTCCGGCGGTGGTCCTGATCGCTGTGGCGTCGACCTTCCAGGGTCTTTTTATCGCTGTGGCGGTGAGTGAGGTCTTCGAAGCCCAGACCTTCTCCAACTTCTTTCGTTTTCCCATGATTTTCCTCTGCGGTCTTTTTTTTCCCATCCAGAAGCTGCCCGTATTGTTGAAGCCCTTTTCATACATCTTCCCCCTGACCTATGGCGCCGATGTACTTCACGGCGCCGTGCATGGCCGGCACCTCATGCCCTTTGCCCTCGACCTGACCATTTTGGCCGGTTTCTGCCTGCTGCTTTTTGGCGTCAGCCTGCGCAGCATCCGCAAGAGCTGGATCGTTTGATATCCGCGGCGAGAAAAGACGAACCGCCATGCAGCCAGGCCCTGGCTTCATCGTCAACTGGAGACCCGATACCCGCTTTCTGAGCCGATTTCGACATCCCATGCGACCGCAAGCCACCGCCGGAGGTATCGGCGCAGAGCCCTTTACCGGGCGACAGCCGGCCAAGCTCGATCACCGCCTCGATCTCCCGCTTTGACAACCCCGAACGCTTGGTGCAAAATATAGCTAGTATCCTTCGATTCCGGCGCGCCTCCCCCAAAGCGACCACGCCAACTGACCTCTCATTGAAGTGCACCGGCACCTCTTTTACTCGACCATTGCGCAACCTGGGGTTTAGATCCGTGCACATCCATACTGGTGAGTGCGCCGCCGGTTTCCCTGAGCGAGGCATCTCTTCTTCCATACGACGGGTAGGCTATGGGAATAAAAAGGGCGTCAATGCGGGTGTCCAAGCAGAGCGGGAACCCCTCTGGCCCAGAGAAGGGTCAGAAAGTAAGGGGGCACGCCGATGGCAAACCGGTCCAGCGTACAATTGAACGGTATCAGACCATTATCAATGATCTGCCCTTGCTCATCTGCACCTTTTTCCCCGGGGGCGAGATATCTTTCGTCAACCAAAACTATTGTCATTATTTCAACCGATCCTACGGAGACCTGGTTGGTTCGAATTTCCTGGCTCACATTCCCCAAGAGGATCGACAATGGGTAATGGACAATATTTCGGCCTTGTCTATCGAATCTCCACAGCAATCCCATGAACACGCGGTGGTCACACCCGCCGGCGGCATCCGCTACCACCGCTGGACCAACCGTGCCATCTTCGATGGTGATGGAAACATCTACGAATACCAGTCATTTGGTGAAGATGTCACCGAAACCATTCAGGCCAATGACGCCCTGCGTGAATCCGAAGAGTTGCATCGAATTACGCTGAGTAATATTTCGGACGCCGTATTCATTACCGACGATGATGGCTGCTTTACCTATATATGTCCAAACGTAGAGGTTATTTTCGGATATTCCTATGAAGCGGTTTTGGCCCTAAGACACATCGAAAAATTGTTGGGTACCGATCTGTTCGAGCCGGAGGAACTCGCCGCTTCAAATGCGCTTTACAACATCGAGAGATCCGTCAAGGACAGCTCCGGTCATCCCCGTATCGTCCTGGTGAATGTCAAAAGGGTGTCCATCAAGAACGGCACCATTCTCTACACCTGTCATGAAATCACGGAGCGCAAGAAGGCACAGGCGGATCAGAGAAAACAGAAAGAGTATTTAAACACCTTGCTTGAAACGATTCCCAATCCTGTCTTTTACAAAAATATCCACGGACAATACTCCGGGTGCAATCGGTCCTTCGAGGAATTCGTCGGCAAATCGCGCGCGGAGATCATCGGCAAGACCGTCTATGAATTGGGGCCCAAGGAGATCGCCGCCAGATACCACGAAATGGACTTGGCGCTCTTCAAAAACCGCGGCAAACAGCATTACGAATGGCAGGTCCAGGCAGCCGACGGTTCCCTGCGGGATGTCATCTTCGATAAGGCCACCATAGAAGATGAGGCGGGAAAACCCGTCGGATTGGTCGGCGTCATCACCGATATAACCGAGAGGATCAAATCTGAGCAAGCATTGCGTAAAAGTGAAGCGACGCTGAAAGCGATCCTGGCCACCTCCCCCATTGGCATCTGTTTGGTGCGAAACCGTACCATCCGTTGGACAAACCAAGCCATTCACCGCATCTGGGGCAATATAAATGGTTCCCTGGTGGGAAGCGATACGCGAATTCTTTACCCCAATGATCAAGCCTATGAACGGATTGGAAATGAGTTTTACAATGAAATCATGGACAAGGGCATTGGTAAAATAGAAACGAAGTGGGTAAAGGAAAATGGGGAGCAGATTCACTGCCATCTCCAGGGGTGCCTGCTGGACACCGCAGATCCGGCCAAGGGCATTATTGTTGCCGTGATGGACATCACCGATCGAAAGCGAGCGGAAGATCTTGTGCGAAGTCTTTCCCATATGTTGATAGAAGCACAGGAAAATGAACGCAAACTGATCTCTTACGAGCTACACGACTCCATCGCCCAGAACCTTTCCTATCTGAAGATCGATTGCGATACCTTTTTTGATAATCAGCCCGAAACACCTGAACATTTAGTTGAGAAAATGAGCCAGCATTCAAAACTCATCATGCAGACGATCAAGGCGGTGCGGGAGCTCTCCTATGGGCTGCACCCGCCGAGCTTGGAGGAACTTGGACTCGAACAAACCCTTCTGCAGCTCTGCGAGGAGTTGGCGGACTCATCCGGGTTGCCTGTTGAGTATATTCCCACTGGTTTAAGCTCTTTAAAACCGGATACCTTGCTGGAGATAAATATTTTCCGGTTAGTCCAGGAGGGATTCAATAATATCAGAAAGCACGCCAAGGCCACCCATGTGAAGCTTGTTGTTATCGCCTCGCATGCAAATGTGACCCTACGAATCCAGGACGATGGTATCGGTTTTGAGAATAAGGCCAGAGATGCCCTTGGCTGTGCAAAGACAGGTATGGGGATTCGAAACATGACCGAGCGGGTCAACCTCTTGCGTGGCAATATCAAAATAAAGACAAAACCGGGTTATGGCACCAAGATACTGGTCCGAATTCCGCTGCCAAAGGGGAATACAATAGATGGATGAGAGAAAAAAAATCATCCTCATCGAGGACCATCCCCTGTTTAGAGAAGGCATCAAGACGATTTTAAGCCGGAACAGCCGCTATGAAGTGATCGGGGAAGCGGGGACGGGCCGCGAAGGGATTCGCATGGCCAGCGAACTACAGCCGGATCTGGTTTTGCTGGATTTGTCTTTACCCGATAGGCGCGGCCTCAGCCTGATCAATGATATCATTGGATCATCCCCTCAAACGAGGATCCTGATCGTCAGCATGCATTCAAAGATAGACCACATCGTCAAATCATTCCAATCCGGAGCCATGGGCTACATCGTGAAGGAGTCCGCTGCGGATACCCTATTGGCGGCCCTAGAGACGGTTTTACAGGGCGATTATTACATGGATACCTCTGTTTCCCAGAAAGTCGTGCGAAAAATTGCCCATATTGCCCCTAAAAAATCGATCCCTGAGCCTTGCGGATATGAGGTCCTGACCCCCAGAGAACAAGAGGTCTTGGCCTTGCTGGCAGAGGGGCTGAATTCTATCATGGTATCTGAAAAGCTGTGTATTTCCCAAAAAACCGTTGAAAACCACCGCACCAATATCATGCGGAAACTTGGCCTGCACAATTCGATCGAACTGGTGCGTTATGCCGCCAAAATAGGCCTTATCGATGTCGACCTCTGGAAATGATGCTTTGCGGTGATCCCTGGTCTCAACTCCCTGTTACATCCCCATAGATCGCATGGGTAAAATTCCTGGACGGGATATCCTCCCAGATAAATCACATGCATCGCCCCATGGACAGATTCAAATAAGCGATTCATAATCCACCAGATACAGATGGCAATGGTGTCCGGTTGACTCTGACAAGCTCGCAATCACGCCACTTGGCTCAGGTAAATTATAAATTAGCTTTCGCCATGGGAGTATGAGGCGGACGAAGGGGGGACGCACATGTCAATCGATTCAGAGTTGCGGTTCGATCGACGCACCGATGTGAAAGCAGACATCTCTTATTGCCACTTTTGCTCGACCCCCACCAACAAGTGCAGTGCAAGGGTCCTTAATTGCAACGAGTTTGGGCTGTGCTTCAAGTCTTCGAGGCCGCTCCATCCCGGTCAGTGCATCCACATCTGCACCACGCGGGCCGATGGGAATGGTGTTGGCCTGCGATCCACCTCACTGGCCCAGGTCCGTTGGTGTGATGAAAATCAAGATCAGTCCGAGGTCGACTATATCATCGGGGCCAGTTATCTTTAATGGCGGACTCTGCAAAGGGTCCTAGGAGGCGATCCAGGCGAAACCATCGGCGTCACTTAATACGGGAAACTCGCCGCGATATTGGGCCATTAGATCCTCCGCCAGCGTGAGGGTATGCACGCAGGGCTCGATGGCGCGGTGGAAGAGGATGCGGCCGAATGGATCGATGGCCAGGGAGTCGCCACAATAGTCGTGGCCGTTGCCGTCTTGGCCCACGCGGTTGACACCGATGACGTAACTCTGGTTTTCGATGGCACGGGCCTTGAGGAGACTACGCCAGTGGTCGGCGCGTCTGGCTGGCCAGTTGGCCACGAAGATGGCCAGGTCGTAATAGGGCTCCCGATTGCGCGTCCAGACGGGAAAACGCAGATCGTAGCAGATCATGGGCCGAATCTGCCAGTCCTTCAAAGCGACCTGCAGGTGGCGGTCGCCGTGGGTATAGACGTTGTCTTCCCCGGCATATGTGAATAGGTGTTTTTTATCGTAGGTGAGCTGCCCGCCATCGGGCGTCACCCAGAAGAGGCGGTTGTAGTAGCGTCTCTCCTCCTCGATCATTAGGCTGCCGGTGACGGCGGCCTTCTTCATTTTAGCAACCTGGTGGAGCCAGCGGACGCTTTCGCCCGTCATGGGTTCGGCTAAATCTCGCGGCGACATGCTAAAGCCCGTGGCGAACATTTCCGGCAGGACGATAAGGTCGCCGGGGGCGTCGATTGCGTCTATCATGTCCCAGAGGGCCTCTCGGTTGGCGGCCCCATCCTCCCAGGCCAGGTCGGCCTGGATCAGTGTTACCTTAAGCGTCTGCATTTTTATCCCGATCTAATGCGGTAGAATAACGTGCGCACATGCGCCTGGCTTCCTCGGCCACGGTTTGGCGCAGGGCGGCCGGCTGCAACACTTCGGCCTCGGCCCCCCAGCGCAGCACCCACAGCTTGATCTCATCCAGACCGGCCACCTTGGCTGTAAAGATGAGGCTTCCATCAGCTTGACGCTCGGTGGCCTGGCTGTGGTGCCAGATCTTCTCCTCTACATAGCCTGCCACAACTTCGCTGAAGTGGATCTTCACAAGATTTGGATCGCCCTGGAAAACGCCGAAACTACTCTCGATCATCTCCGCCAGGTCTGCGCTGTCTGGCGGTTCGAAGGAGATCTCCGTGACCTGGCAGGAGTGGATGCGGTCCAGGGCGAAGGTGCGTACCCTCCTGCGGCTGTCGCAGAAACCGATGAGGTAGAAGGTTTCCTCGGAGAAGAGCAATTTGTAGGGAGACACCCGCCGCCGGCTGCGGCGTCCACTGCTCATGGTGAAGTAGTCGATCTCCAATTTGTGCCGGCTGATGATGGCGGCGCTGATGGTGTCGAAAAGGGGGTTGGGGGGCGGGGAGGTTCTGGCGGGTCGCGGCGCCACGGCCAAGCTCCCTTCGATCTGATCCAGGTAGGCGCCATAGCGCGGCGCCAGGGTTGTTTTTACTTTTTGAAAGAGACTCGCAAGGGCCTCGTCGTAGACGGTGTCTTTGACGACCTGCAACAGGTTCCGGCAGAAGTAAAGGGCGATCAGCTCGGGCAGGCTAAAGGGTACCGGGATTTGCTGTTTGGCGGCATCCAAAATATACCAATAGTTTTTCCCGCCGCTTTTTTCGGTGTATACTGGGAAGCCGGCGACTTCCAGGGCCTCCAAATCGCGATAGACGGTGCGTGGGTGACAGTCGAGGTCATTGGACAGGGCCGCCACGGATTTGCCGGTGCGGGCTGCGATGAGGGTCTGGATGATGTGCCATTGGCGGCCGAGCTGATCTCCGCGAGCCATGCAAGCCTACTCCTCTATTTACGTGTCAACTCGAACATCACCAAATGAAGTTTTTCTGCGTCTGACTGCATGGTATGCCGCCTGGCTTTGATTATATAATCGGCCTGGGCCGCCTCCCAGAAATGCAGCCCGGTCTCGCGTACCTGCTCGGCAATGAGGATGGTGCCGCCGGGGGCCAGATAGCGCTGGAAAAGGTTCAGTAGGGCGGGGACCATCCCAACCTGATAGATCACTTCGGAGCCTATGATGAGGTCGAAGCTGGGCAGGGAGATGGGCTTCAGCCAATCGAGGTACTCGACCTTCACCTGGGGGCAGCCGTTTGTTTCGGCATTGGCTCGGGCGAAGTTCAGGGCGTCCGGGTTGTACTCTGTCAGGGTTACCTGGTGGCCAAAGGCTGCGGCGACGATACCTACCATGCCGATGCCGGCACCGATTTCCAGAAGGGTTTCTCCAGGGCAGGGCTGGCGCTCGGCCAATTGGCCGGCCAATAGAGCCGAGGCCTCCCACATCTTGGCCCAGAGGGGAAAGTCGGCCAAGGGGTCGTCGGCATTCATGAAAGGTTCCAGGGATTCTGGCAAAAAAAACTGAAACTCACGCCCTTTAATGGTGACGCGGTTTTCCTGGGTCGCGTACTGCTGATGAAACGCTTGCATAGAGAACATATGGGTGGCTGGCTCCTCATGGGCGGCAGGCATCTGAAATTCTGAGGCACGCTAGGGCAGCTACGATTCTTCCCGGACCACCAGAACCGGGCAGGATGCGCTGTGCAGCACACGATGGGTGACGCTCCCCAGGAGCAGCCCCTGAATATCGCTGCGTCCACGGGAACCCATGATGATCATCTCGCATGCTTCGATTTTGGCCACGGCTACAATTCTCTCCGGGGCGGGTCCCTCCAAAACGCGAACCTCATAGGGCAGTTCACTGCTGTTCAGCAGCTCGCGGTAGGGCGTTAGCAGGGTTTCAGACTTCTCTGCGATCCGGGTAATGGCGTGTTGGAAATAGGGCTCCCCCAAGGTGATGGGAAAGGGTTTGTGACAGTGCAGAAGGATAATTTCGCCGGAGAGGCGGCGGACCAGCTGCACGGCGTATTGGGCTGCAGCCAGAGCAAAAGCTGAGCCGTCCACAGGTACGAGAAAGCGTTGATTGGACACGGTGCACCTCCTGTTGTTGAGAAGGGATCTGTGCCGAGCCTTGTTGTACCGCTACTATATCCTGATTTGCTTTCAGCATACCTTTTCGGTGGGGTGCTTGTCAAAAGGCCAGCCGCACATGTGCGAAGGTGCGACCTTCTTGGTCGGATTGGCGTAAATTGGGGGGAGATCGGCGGATAAGGGTGGCTGGACTATTTATAGCGCAGAAATATGGGGCCCTCAAAGGGGATCACCCGGCCGATGCGCACTGCCCTGGGGACGCCCCCCGCATGTAGGTCTTTGATGACAGCCTCGGCCTGATGCTCGGGAATGGCAGCCAAGAGTCCACCACTGGTCTGAGGATCGAAAAGAATCTCCTCATGCCAGGCGGGCAGTTGGATCGCTATCTCAGTGTGGGGCGCCACCAACTGGCGGTTATGTAGGTTGACCCCTGTACTCATACCTTTGCGGTACATCTCCAGGGCTTCATCCATGATGGGCAGGTGTTCCACCGCTATCTCCAGGGTGGCTCGGGAGCCCTGGGCCATCTCCATGGTGTGGCCGGAGAGGCCGAAGCCGGTAATGTCGGTGGCGGCGTGAACCGGATAGTTCGCCAGGATTTCTGCTGCGCGTCGATTGAGATGGGTGAGGGTTTCGCAGCAGGCCTGCATGGCGGCAGGCGACACCCATTCTTTGAGGTTGGCGTTAAACAGGACGCCGCTGCCTAAGGGTTTGGTAAGGATCAGGGCATCCCCCGGCTGGGCGCCGCTGTTGCGCCAATATTTTTCAGGGTGGACAATGCCGGTGACCGCCAGGCCGAACTTGGGCTCGTCGTCCTCGATGCTGTGGCCGCCGGCCAACACTGCGCCCGACTCAGTGATTTTGCTAAGGGCCCCGGCGATGATGCCGTGGAGGATCTCGTTGTCCAGTTTGGCCGACGGAAAGGCCACCAGGTTGAGGCAGGTGATGGGCCGGCCGCCCATGGCGTATACATCGCTGATGGCGTTGGCCGCGGCGATCTGACCGTACAGGTAGGGGTCGTTGACCGGGGGGGTGATGAAATCCGCTGTGGTGACGATGGCAGTCGTGTCATCAAGACGATAGACTCCGGCATCGTCGCTGGTGCCAAATCCCACCAGCAGATTGGGGTCCTCGTTCTGGGGGAGGCGCTTGAGTAGCTCAGCGAGCCCGACCGGGTCGATTTTGGCCGCTCAGCCGCAGGTTTTGGACAGGCTCAGCAGGGTGGGTTTTTGGAATGCTTTCAAGAGCCCCATGAAGAATTTTCCTTTGTGTGAGGGAGCAGGACAATATCTACATTAACGCATAAATACACAAGAGGCGGTAGGCTTGGCAAGGGGGCTCTACCAGATTTGGTATTGGCTCAGGGGATGGGCAGCGGGTGCAAGACCTTACCTTTCAGGCACTGAGGAGGATCACCCTTCAGCACTTGAAAAAATCACCCACGATCTTCAAGTGCGCTTTGAGGTGGCTGTCCCTTTGGTTGAGGTAGGCCCAGTCCGCCTGAGCGATGCGTTCGGGTTGCACATCGAGGATGAGGGCTGCAGCTAGCGCTGCAGCGTAGGCGGAGTGCTCGGCGCATTGCTCGAAATGGGCTTCCGAACCCCTCACTAGTCCTTTGGTCAGTACCCTGCAGCAAGTGCTACCATAGCTGTTTTTAAACTGATCATGGAGCCTGCGAGAGAGGCTGCGGGCGCTGCGGGAACGGTGCAGTCCTGTTCCCGCAGCGCCGCAGAACAAACCAACAGCCATGGCGCCGCCGGTGAGTGCTCCGCAGGTACAGCCGCTGCCCCCGATGCCCTCTCCCAGGCCGGCTGCTAGGCGTATCGCCACCTCATGGGAAAGGTCGCCGCCCAGTCCGCGGTTGAGGACACTGAGGACCGCTTCGGAACACCACAACTGCTGCGTTGCGAACAGGTTGGCGGTGCGCTTGCTGATCAAATCGATGAGTTGGTCGCTCTGGGGCCCTAAAGCCTGTGGTGTCGTTGGATGCATCGAGTATCTATTTAATATTACATTGATTATTTTACTTTAGCCACTTCATATCCAGCACCCTTCCATGCGAAAATTCCGCCGGAATAGCGGTAGACATGGGTGTAGCCCATCTTCTTGGCCCAGGCGGCGCCGTTATGGCTGCGGGTACATTTAACGAAACCGCAGTAAACCACGATGGGCCGATCCTTGTTCGCGCCCAGCAGGGCGGCGTAGTCCGCCTGCGACTTGCCAGCGGTCTCCTTGGTATCCCAGGTATCCATTTCGGGGATGGGAAAGAGAAATTGTTTGGCGCCGGGCACGTGGTTCTTCTGGTAGCTGGCCTCATAGGGCATGGTGTCGATGACGAGCATCTCTTTCCCAGCGTCCATCCAGGCCTTCAACTCCTCTGTGGTGACCAGGTCGTAATCCCCTTTTTGAACTTCACGGACCAGCTTGACGGCCGCGGTTTCCTTGTCCACCTCTTTTTGAAACTTGTTCTTGCTCCAGGCGTAAGGGGACGCACCCAAGGTAATCAGAACCACAACAGCCAAAAAGGTTACATAGCTTTTGAAACGCATCTGTTCCTCCTCGAATCAGATCTGTTCCGACGCCCAGGACCTCATCTTTGTAAGGTAGCGTCGGGTATGGATAAATAAAACTCCCAGCATCATGGCCATGTCCCGGTAGAGGGCGCGGCGCAGGCCGTGAAAGGCCTCGGCCTCCGGATCTTCGGGACCGAAGCAGCCGCAGTCTACATCCAATCCGAGGTAGATGCCGTATGCCAGGACGGCCATAAATATCAATATTAGCACGGTCATCAGCTCCAGGCTCCCGCGTTGGCCCATGAGCAACCCCACGGCGGCCAGGATCTCCAGGCCCGGCAGCGCCAAGGCCACCGGCAGCACGAGTAGCTCGGGCACGAAGCCGTAAGCCTCGATGATGACGGCAAAGGACTGCGGCTCGATCAGCTTGGCAACTCCCGACACCAGAAAAATGGCGCTCAGCACCAACCGCAGGATTAGATCGAGGATGGTCCAAGGGGCCCAGTGATGTTTGGCGATGGCAGGCATGTTCACCGTTGATTTTAGTTGCTTGATGCGATGCCGAGCAGCTTGTGGGCATTTCATTTTGTTTGCCCTATTCAATTGAGAAATATCTATTAAATGCCATTGGGGATGTAAAATTGATTGTCTGGATGCAGGGGTGATGGATGAAAAGAATTCGTCTATGGGGGGCGGCTGCGAAGCAGAACGGCGATTAGATATTCCTCAAGTGATCACATGATGTGGCGATAGGTGTGTTTGTAAAACACCATATGTTGTGCATTTGTTGCATAAATGCACCTGGGTCGCATAAATGCACCAAAGTGGAAAGTGGATAAAAAATTGATCGACAGCTTTGGTGTGTGACCGGATCTGTCAAAGACCTGGGTTAGGGTGAGATCATTGGAAGCAAATAGATTTCACTAAGATCTCTCTACGGAGAATCAGATCTGAATGAGGGAGGTTCTCAATGTGGATGACCGATTGGTCCAAAATGTTTGCGCAATGGATGATGCGGCAAGATGTTGACCTCGTAACCCTCCTCGGTGATGCCCTCTCCATGACCCTCATGGTGGCCATGGCGGCCCTGGCGACACTGATATACGGACTTTGTTGATACTGAGGCCTGGACCATTTTTTATGGCCACACCCGGTGATTCATCCGCTTTGAATCCTTCCCCGCCTCCATGGCCAGGCTCATGTTTGTCGGCGTTTCGTCGATATTCTTTATATTCAAATTGTATTTAGTGATCCTTAGGACGCATCCCGACATCATTCAGCGAACGACCTATACACACGTACTTTCGACTATCTGAAGCCTATGGCCATCACCCATGCCAATCGTCCATCCCATCACAGACAGCCAACAAATTTTGGCCCATATAGACGAACTCTATCGGGCGCAGCCTCTGATCTTTCTCAACCCTTGCATCTGTCGGAATCAACCTTCCTCCTGTTCAAACACCTGCCTGAAGCGGAGCTTGCAGATCAAATTCTCTCTGTCCTAGAACCGACATGAGGCAGCGACCATTCGGCCCTCAGCGAAGGTAAGATCGGTTCTCCATATCCAGAAAATCTTATTTTTCTAAAATGGCGTGACCGGATCTGTCAAAGCTGGGGTCTATGGTGGGATCATACAGGCCATTTGGCAGGCAAATCATACACCCTAGGAGGATGCTATGACCCGTCAGATCTCCCACAGCGACTATCAGGAAACCTATGAGTACCACGGCAACACCGCCATCGAACGGATCCGCTATCACCGCAGCGGATTGATCCGCAGGGAGTGGTTGCTTTTCGATACAGTGGAGGAGGCGGCGGAGGCGTTCAACGAATGCTGTTGATTTATCACTGGGACGACCACCAGATAAGGTAGATAGAATGCGTTCGCTATACCGTATCTGGCGGTTCTGGAAAGGCCAGCGCCGCGATGAAGGCCTGCTGGAAATCTGGATCCATGGCCAGGTGGACCACCTCCGTGGCTGATTTAATGGCCCCTATGCGGGCCGCACTGGCTTCTTCCAATAGATAGCGCACCGCGCCCACGCCGGCGGCGTTGCCCATGATGACGATCTGCGAGGCGCGCACCGGGGGGAACATGCCGATGGTGAGGACGTCCTCTTTCGCCAGATAGCTGCCAAAGGCCCCGGCCAGGAGGATCTGGCGGGGACGCTGGTGACCGCCGGCCAGCAGGAGCATGTCGATGCCGGCCTTGAGCGCCCCTTTGGCCAGTTGAATGGCGCGGATGTCTTTCTGGCTCACCGCTACGGCCTCACCAGTGGCAGATGCCTGGGCGTCTGCGAGGATCAGTGACGGGGGGCCCTCTTGGGCGGTTTGCAGGGCGGGGTTACCGCATCTGGTATTGAAGCGACCGTCCGGGTTCAATATTTTGTGGCGATAGCTTTCGGCCACCGCACTGACGATACCCGATCCACAGATGCCCGCGGGGCGGGTTTCGGCCTTGCCTTTGCGCTGGATGAGGGAGTAGGTGGGCTGGTTGTTGACATTCTCGATCTCAACGGCATCGATGGCCCCGGCGATGGCGTGCATGCCACAGCTCAAAGAAGCGCCTTCAAAAGCCGGGCCCGTGGCGCAGGAAGTGGCCAGGATGCCCTCACTCGTTTTTAGCATCACCTCTCCGTTGGTGCCCACGTCGGCCAGGACAGTCCCGGGCGCGCAATCTTCGAAGTCCACGCCTAAGGCTGCGGCGATGATGTCGCTCCCCAGAAAAGCGGAGATCAGGGGTAGGGTCTCCACCCTCATATTCGGAAGGTCGGTGAAGCCCAGCGCTTGGCTGGGCATTTTTTTGGCCTCGCAAAAGCGGGGCTCAAAGGGGTGCACCCCCAGGCTGGCGGGGCTCTCTCCCACCAGAATGTGGATCATGGTCGAGTTTCCCACCGCGGACATACGGGTGATCTCCCGGGGATCGATCCCCTGGCGTTCGGCCAGAGTGAGGGCCCCCCATTGGATGGCGTTGACCGCCATACTCTGCATGCGGCCCAGGATCTCTCCCTTGTCGCGCACGGCGCTGATGCGACTCATGACGTCGTCGCCGAACTGGGCCTGGGGGTTTTTAATGGACACCGATCCAAGCACCTGGGGCGTATCCAGAGCGCAGAGGTAGAGGGCGATGGTGGTGGTGCCCAGGTCTACGGCCACGCCGAAGCGTTCGTCGGCAGAGAGGGGCTTTGCCTGGGCCAGTTCGGGTGGCAGACTCAGGGGCGCCTTCTGGATCACGTCGGCGCTGAAGAGCGAGCTTTCCGGAATCTCCACATGCAGGTTGCGGTCGACCACGAGCTGGCAGGCCAGACGATGCCCCTGGGCCTGCTCTTGCGGGGTCAACCCGCGGCACTCAGCCTGGGGCAGATCGCTGGGCTCCTGGGAGGGGCCGGGCACCAGTTTGACACGGCACTTGCCGCAGCCGCCCTTGCCGCCGCAATCGGCTCTAAGGAAAAGGCCGACATGGGTGAGGGCCTCCATGAGGAGTTGGCCGGCGGGGACGCTGATCCTGCGGCCATCGGGTTCGATGTACACGGTGTGGTGGAGGGTTGGCATACCTGATCCTATATGGTGTGGTCGGTGTCTGTATCAGCGGGGATGCTCAGGGTGATGGTGCAGCCCCCTTCGGGGTTGTTGGTCGCAGTTACATGGCCTTCCATGGCCCGCGCAAAGCGCTTGACCAGGGCCAGTCCAATGCCCGTGCCCGAGGTGGTGCGCGTCATCTCATCCTCGGCGCGGTAAAAATCCTCGAAAATGCGTTTCAGATCGCTACGGGGAATCCCTGGTCCAGAATCGATCACGGCCAGATTCACGGCTCCCCTGCGCCTTTCAATGACCAGATGGATTTTTTTGCGTTCGCTGCCGCTGCCGAATTTCATGCTGTTTTCAATGAGGTTGATGAGCACTTGCACGAGCACCTCGGCATCGTAGGCGAAGGGCTCCCTTAGCCTGTTTTCCACATGAAAGTCAAAGCCAGCCGCTTTCAATTGGGGGCCGAGGGTGGTCTCCACCTTTTGCACCACTTCCCTGAGATCCCCGTGGCCATAGGTCAGGGGGCGCTGCTGTTTTTCCAGACGGGACAATTCGAGGACATTGTTGATCAGGCGGCCGAGGCGGGCCGTTTCGGTGCCAAGGACCTCGAAATAGCGCTTTTGACTCTGAGGATCGCCGGCCATGCCCTGTTCGAGCATCTCCACGTACATGCGGATGGTGGTCAGGGGGGTTTTGAGTTCATGAGTCACGGCCGAGGCGAACTGCGAGCGTCGGTGAGCCAGGGCAACCTGGGCATTGACGCTGCGATAGATGGCGAAGAGGCCCAGGAGGAGCACGGCCGCCAGTACCATGAGGGTGAGCCTGAGGGGCGCCCGGGCCGATGAGGGCGGAATCTCATTACAAACCAGGTGGGCCTTTAAAAAGGAGAAGGGGCGTGGAAACTGATGTTCCATCTCGAGGCTGACCGTATCGGTGGCAACTCCTAAGGCCCCCTGCAATTGCGGGGAGGGGCCGTCTTGGGTCCATAATTGTAGTTGGGTGAAACGCGCCAGGGGCTGATCGGCAAAATGGGTGGCCAGCATGTGTTGGCTGAAGGCGTGCAGATCGAGGACAAAACCCTGGCGATAAGCGCTGCCCTGGATGAGGATGCGGCGAAAGATGAAGGCGTGGCCTTCGTCCAGAAGGAGGCCTTGAAAGGGCGCCACCTCCACCTGTTGCCGGGCTGGCGGGTCAATGGCCGCATCAATTTTGACCTCATCCGTGCCGGGCGCGCCGGTGTGGGGCCCCTCCTCAGAAAGGGCGTCGCGCATCTCGGTTTCGCCTTCTGCGCTTAGGTCCGCCGCCTGCCCGGAGGTGCCGACCACGTTCTGCGATTTCTGGACCAATGTCTCGGAGGACGGGGCCGAGACGGCCGTACGGGCGAGCTCTTTTTTGGCTGACGGACGGGTCACCTTCCGCGCTTGTGTGGCTGTGATCTCCTCCACCCGGACCTTCTGGCGTTTTAAGGCGCTACGTGCCTTTGAGGGGCTGGTCTGGTACCAGAGGGATTCGCTGTAGCTTTTATCTTTGGAAGCGTCCATTTCCATTTGTACAGGCGCTTGTGGTTTGGGCGGTGAGACGGGCAGGGGGGCCTGATAGCGGATGGCGTTGAAGCTTGTGTTGAAACTGGCCAGCTCCTGCCGTCGCTCACGGGCGTCGGCGTCGCTGATGGCCAGTGGGGTCTGGAAACTGCCGTCCGGCTGGTTCTGGAGGTAGCCGCGCATCCAGGGGGCTTCGGGCAGGGCGTTCAATAGGTCATCGTTAGGAGGCTTCGAATCATCAGCGCCGCGAATGCCATCACCGCTGCCATAGGCGTCTACCGGGCGGCCCTCCTCGCGCAGCATCAGCTCGGCCAGCTCGACCTCCATGGCGTCGAAGAGGGCGGTGGCAAAAAATCGCAGGCGGCTGACCTCCTCCTGGCGCAGGCCGCTGTAAGTCCTGGTGAGCACGTAGGAGAGGGGCAGGCTCAGGGCGATTAGAAAGAGCAGCAGGGCGACGCGGAGCTTTTTCATGCCTCGGGCTCCAGGCGGTAGCCCTCACCGCGAATGGTGCGCAGAAAGGGGCGCTTGCCGATGAGGGCGGCAATTTTTTTACGCAGTTTCTGCATGTGAATGTCCACCGTGCGGGTCTCCACTTTGGGGTCGGCGTAGTGCCACACCTTTGCGAGCAGCTCCTCTTTGGAGATGATCCGTTCGGGATGGCCATATAGATAGGCCACGATCTCCATCTCCCGGCGGGTCAGAGGCTGGCGGCATTCGGGCGTGACCATTTCAAGAAGATCGGCGTCGAAGGTGATGCCCTGGTGGCAGATGGTCTCCGTGGGCGGCGGCTGTACCCTGCGACGCAGGACTGCCTCGATGCGCACCATCAACTCGCCCAAGGAGAAGGGCTTGCTCACATAGTCGTCGGCGCCGGCCTTGAAGCCGGCGATGATGTCGGCCTCCGAGCCTTTGGCGGTGAGCATAATGATGCCCACATCGGAGTCTTCCTTGCGCAGGTTGCGACAGATGCTGAATCCGTCCATGCCGGGCAGCATCACATCCAGGAGGATCAGATCGACATTGCCGCCCCGGGCTGCAGCCAGGCCCTCCAGACCGTCGGCTGCTCCTTTGGGGGCATACCCATTGAATACCAGCACGTCCAAGAGGCCCGTGCGGATGGCGTTGTCATCCTCCACCACCAGTATCGACGCTTTCTCTTCGGCCACCGTTGTTCCCCCTATTTTTCGCAAGCTCAAAAGTGTGCCCGAACGCAAAATCTGCACCATATGCGCTCTACTCTTTCCCACCCTGGCTTGAAATGTACCTCAAGCGAGCCTTTCCGCAAAGCAAAACTTATGTAAAAAAACCAGTTCTAACCCTTTACACTTCTTTGCATTGTCTTCTTCAGGAGGAACGCTACACTGGATTCACAATGAGATCCAGACACCATCAAATACGCCCACTCACTAAAGGAGACAAAATCATGTTTCAGCAAAAAGCAATCATATTGGGTATTCTCTTCTCCGTTTTTAGTATGGCCGGTTTCTCATG
>JBNKKA010000081.1:0-18564 GCA_050291585.1 Desulfobacteraceae bacterium | reverse complement strand
TCATCAACGCCTGCCGCCAGCAGGGGGTCGAGCGCCTGATCTACACCAGCTCCCCGAGCGTGGTATTCAATGACGGCGACATGGCCGGTGTGGACGAGTCAGCCCCCTACCCCACCGCGTTTCACGCCCCCTACCCCGAGACCAAGGCCAAGGCCGAGCAACTGGTGCGCGCCGCCGCCAAGGATGGCCTCAAGACCGTTTGCCTGCGTCCCCACCTCATCTGGGGGCCGGGAGACCCCCATATCTTGCCCGGCATCCTGTCCCGGGCCAAGCGACTCAAGCGGGTGGGCGACGGCCGCAACCGCGTGGACACCATCTACATCGACAACGCCGCCGAGGCCCACCTCCTGGCCGAAGGGGCCCTCGAAGCCAAACCGGAGATCTCCGGAAACGTCTACTTCATCAGCAACGACGCCCCCATCCCCCTCTGGGAGATGGTGGACCGCTTCCTCGCCGCCGGCGGCCTCCCGCCGGTCTCGGGCACCATCTCTCCCCAAGGCGCTTACCGCGTCGGCGCCATCCTGGAATCCCTCTATAAGTGCCTGGGAATTAAAAGCGAACCGCCCATGACCCGTTGGGCGGCCCGTGAGCTGGCCACCACCCACTGGTTCGATATCGGCGCCGCCAAGCGCGACCTGGGGTACACCCCTAAGGTCAGTATCGAGGAGGGGCTGACGCGGTTGAGGGTGTGGCTGCAAGAAACAAAGCGCTATTAAACCCTATAGGTCAAGCTTGCGACGCCAAGCGTGGCAAAGCCTAGGCCGAGCGGCCTGACATTGCTGCTATCGGGCCTTCCAATACCTATCGCAACTCCCCATCAATATTATCCATTTGACACCTTCCCGCCTCTGACGGGTATATAGCCGTCTACATCCGACCCATCACACCCGAGGCCATAACAGACGTCATCTATTTGCCGGCAGAAAGTGAGATCAGTTATCGTGTCCCAGGACCTTATGACCCTTCTCCAGCAGGCCAGCGACCAGAATCTCCTGGATATCGAGGCTGCCAAAACGGCGGGCCGCACCGTCGTCGGCTTCTACTGCCTCTACTCGCCCACCGAAATCGCCGTGGCGGCCGGGGCCATCCCCCTGCCCCTCTGCGGTACGCGCAACGACCCCATCCCGGCGGCCGAAGAGATCCTGCCGCGCAATCTCTGCCCCCTGATCAAGAGCAGTTTCGGATTCGCAGTCACCGACACCTGCCCCTTTTTTCGGTTTTCCGATGTGATCATCGGCGACACCACCTGTGACGGAAAAAAGAAGATGTTCGAACTGCTGGAGCGCCACAAGCCCGTCCATGTGCTCCAGTTGCCCTCAAGCCAGACGGCCCAATCGAACCTGAGCGTCTGGCGGGCGGAACTTGAGCGCATGCGCCGGATCGTCGAATCGCAAACGGGGGTCGCCATCACGGATGACGACCTAGCCCAGGCCATCAGCCTGATGAACCGCGAACGCATGGCCCGCAAGGCCTTGATGGATGTGAATCGATCACAGCCCGCCCCCCTGAAGGGCAGCCTGCTCTTGGAGATCCTCTTCAGGGTCGGTTTTCTGGCCGACAAGGAAAAGGGCATCCGCCTCATGCGGCAGGCGGCCGCCGCTGCCCGTGATGGTGTTTTCATGAGCCCGGTGTCTTCAAGCGAGGGCCGCAAACGCCTCCTCGTCACCGGCGTTCCCGTGGGGCTGGGCAGCGACAAAGTGGTCAGGATCGCCGAACAAGTAGGGGCCGACGTGGTGGCCTTTGAGAACTGCTCCGGCTACAAACAGGCTTTTCAGGTGGACGAGAGCATGGATCCCATGGATGCCCTGGCCGAGCAGTATCTGGCCACGCCCTGTTCGGTGATGAGCCCCAACAGCGGCCGTTTCGACCTACTCAAGGAGATGATGCTCGATTTCAGCGTGGACGGCGTCATCGACCTCACCTGGCAGGCCTGCCACACCTACAATGTCGAGGCCTTTCAGGTAAATGAATGGGTCATGGACGCCATCGGCGTGCCCAGCCTGCATCTGGAAAGCGACTACGCCGAGAGCGACACGGAGCAGCTGCGCGTGCGCATAGAAGCCTATCTGGAGATGCTCTGACCTTGCAGGAGCGCCATGACCCATGACCCGTATCCGTCTGACCTCCCTTACCAAGCGCTTCGGCACCAGGCTCGCCCTGGATCACCTCGATCTCACCTTTGAGGCCGGCGGTTTCACCGTATTGGTGGGCCCCTCGGGTTGCGGCAAGACCACCACCCTGCGACTCATCGCCGGCCTGGAGACACCCTCGGCCGGCGGGGTGAGTTTTAGTGGTGAGGATGTGACCCCTCTCGCGCCACGGGATCGGGATGTGGCGGTGGTTTTCCAGCAGTATTCGCTCTATGGCCATCTCAACGTCCGCGAGAACCTGATTTTCGGTCTCAGGGCACGCAGGAGCGCGCCAGCGCGCATCGCCCGACGCCTGGAGCGGGTGGCCGCCATGCTCAGGATCGGCCACCTCCTGGAGCACCGTCCGGCCCAGCTCTCCGGCGGGGAACAGCAGCGCGTAGCCATCGGCCGGGCCCTGGCCCGCGATCCCCGGGTGTTTCTCTTCGACGAGCCGCTCTCCAATCTGGACGCCGCTCTGCGCCTGGAGCTGCGTTCGGAGATCATCCGCATGCATCAGGAAGTGGGCACCACCACGGCCTACGTCACCCATGGCCAGGCCGAGGCCTTGGCCATGGCGGACACCCTGGTGGTGATGAACCAGGGGCGCTGTGTGCAAAAAGGATCGCCCCTGACCGTCTACCACCACCCGGCCGACACCTTCGTGGCGCGCTTTATCGGCAGTCCGCCCATGAACCTGATCTCCGGTGAGATCGTCCGCGAGAAAGAGCGCTTGTGGTTTGACCACCCCGGTGGCCGCCTACCACTGAACGCTTCGCCGGATTGTCCCCGGCTGGCCGGCGGTGGTGACGCATCCCGCCGCGCCATTCTGGGCGTCAGACCCGAGCACCTGGCCCTGAGTACCTCCCGGGACCCGTCCCAAACCACCGTCCAGAATCCAGAGCGGCATCTAACTGACGCCTCGACGCCCAAAAGTTGGGTCAGGCCACCCACGTGCTGGACATCGTCACCGCCATGCAGCTGGCCGAAAAAGTCATCAGGCTTTAGCCGGTGCAGCGGTTCATAGCGGCGGTTTAGGGTCAATCCGGAAGCAGATCGTAGAAATACAGCATGGTGTCCGAGCGGGTGATGATGCCGATGAGCTTGCCCTCCGCCACCACTGGAAGGCGCCCCACGTCGTGGCGCACCATGATGCGGGCCGCGTGGATGGGGCTGAGGCCGGGGGCGATGGTGCGGATCTTGGTACTCATGAAGGCCTTCACGGGCGCCTTGAGCCGGTCTTCTTTTTTGATCTTGCGGAAATCGCGCCGGGAGATGACGCCCACCAGGTGATCGTCTTCGTCCACCACCGGCAGGCCGGTGCACCCCTTTTGGCGCAGGATGCGGGCCACCTCGGACATGGGGGTCTTTGCGTTCACCGTGTGGACGGGAAAGCTCATCAGATCGCTGATCTGGACGGAGGCCTGCTGGTTGCCCTCAATCAGGTCGCCGATCATGGTCTCCACAACCTCGGCCCGGACCTCCTTTAGCTGGGCGCTGCCCGCTCCAGGGTGACCACCGCCGCCCAGGCTGCGCATGATGGCGCCTATATCCAGCCCCTCCACCCCCGAACGCCCGATCACCATACAGCGCTTGCCCTCGCCACTCTCAAAAATGCCGAAGGCGGCGTCCACATTGACGATGTCGCGGTACATGGCCACCACTATGGCCAGATTGGCTACGTGTCCCTTCACAGATAGGCGGCTAAAGCTCAGGGTGTACCCGTTGATCTTCTGGCGTTGGGCGGCCTTGAGCATATCAAAAAGGAGCTCCTTCTGCTTTTCGCCATAGGCCGGACGCAGGAATTTATTGACGATGGTCAGGTCGGCCTTGCGGTCCAGGAGAAAGCCGGCGGCGTGGGCGTCCTCGGCGCGGGTGCTCGAGAAACTCAGGTTGCCGGTATCCTCATATAGACCCGCAAGCAGGAGGGTGGCCTGCATGGGGGTGAGCAGCTTGCGCTGGCGGTCCAATTCCTGAACAATCAGGGTAGTGGCGGCCCCCGTCTCGTGGATACATCCGGCACCTGGAGCCATCTCACCACAGTCTGCGTGGTGGTCCCAAACGATGAGTTCCACGCCTGCTTTTTTGCGCAGTTCCTCAAAACGGTCCAGGCGTTCCCAGCTGTTGGTGTCCACCACGATGAGCCGGTGGACCTCGTCCAAATCGATCTCGTCCCGCCGGGGGAGATCGAAAATGTCCTTGTGGATGGAGAGGAAGGCTTTGACGTTGGGGTTGATCTGCTTGGGCAGCACGGGTACGGCGTCGGGGTAGAGCAACCCCGCGGCCACGACCGATGCCAGGGCGTCGAAATCGGCGTTGCGATGGGTGGTGATGACGGATTGAGGATTCGCTTGCATGGTTTTGAGCCGAAGATCGGCAGATCGGCCCAATCCTTTAATCAGACGCTTCGGTCCGGTGGATCAGTTTGTGGCGACGGCTCCCCGTCCCAACCCACCTGGGGGGCAGGACTGCCATTTTCCCCCATGGGCAGTGACAGCGGTCGGCCCGTCTGGCTTTCCAGTTGCAGACGCAGCTTTTCGATCTCGGTCTGGGTCTCGATGGATTTTTTGGCCAGCAGGTAGCGCAGATAGATGATCCACAGCACGATGCCCACCAGCACGACGGCGGCGGTGATGAAGACCCACTTGAAACGGATGATGGTGTCGATGCCGGTGCGGCCGATGAAGCTCAGGGCGTTGGGCACGATCCAGTAGAGCAGGACCCCCACAAGGATAAAAAAACCGATGAGGAAGATGTTCAACCGGCTGAGCTTGTCGAGGACCATCTCAAGGCGGGTTTCATAGGCCTGCCGAGACCCGTTCGCTTCTGAGGGAGGTGCTGTTTTGGCGGTCATGAAAATGGCGCTGTAGGCCTTGACAATAAAGCCAAAGAGCAGCATCACCCCGATGGGTAGCCCAACAGCGGCAACGAACCAGGCCCTGAAGGGAAAGGGGACACGTTCGGTCTCCAGCTTCACCTGGTAGTTCTCGAAGGGGCCGAAGGTCTTCTCGAAATAGTACTTGTTGAAATCGCTCAGGTGGCTGCCGCTGGTCTCGTGGATGACGTTGCCATTGTGATCCAGCACCTGGAGCCAGGACTTGCGCCCGGACTTCATCACAGCCAGGGCGAAGATCTCCAGCTCGATGAGCAAGAGCCCTACCAGGAGGATGATGAAGACGGTCTTGTGTTCACGGATGATGCCGCTGAGGGTGCGGTTTTCGCTCATGGGAATCCGATGACGTCTTTGTCTTTGGGTTGCCCCAGTTTTTTAAAGGGCTAAACTGTACTTTTAACATACCCGCCCTTGGCCCTCAAGACCTTGCCGTCGATCTCTTTGGGATTGCAAAATAGGTTCGGATCGGCCATAAGGTTTTGGTCCATGGTCATACCATGCCTATATGCAACGACGTCTTTTTAACAGCCAATGGAGTTTCCCAATGATTAAAGCCGTTATCTCGGTACTGGGCAAGGATGGCCCCGGCATCATCGCCACGGTCACCGACGTCCTATATAAATTGGATTGCAACATCGAAAACGTCAGCCAGACCATTCTACAATCCGAATTTTCGGGTATCTTTATCATCGGCCGGGGAGAAGCCCTGGGTGTGGAAGTGCTTGAGGGCCATCTGCGCCACGCCTTTGCCGATCGCGACATGATGGTGCATGTCAAGGATCTTCCGCCGGCGCAGAGCGCCGAATGCCCCACCTGCGAACCCTTTGTGATCACTACCAGGGGACCGGATCAAAAGGGTCTGGTGGCGCGCATCACCAAGGTCATCGCCGAATTCGGCGTCAACGTGACCAACCTCCAGGCGGTGTTCAAGGGTGGCGACGACCCCGAGGCCAATATCATGATCTACGAAGTGGATATCCCTGTGACGGTGGACACCAAAACCCTGCGGCAAGCGCTGCAGAGCAAGGCCACCGAATTGGAGCTGTCCATCAGTATCCAGCACCTTCGGGTCTTTGAGGCCATCAACCGCGTGTAGTCAACCAATAATAAATCGTCCCATTTATAGACGTTAGGACCCACTCATGCTCACCGATAGTGAAATACTCAGTGTCCTGGAGATGCTCCAGAACGAACATCTGGATGTGCGCGCCGTCACCATGGGAATCAGCCTATTCGACTGCGCCAGTGACGACATCGAACGCTTCAAGGCCAATATCCACGCCAAAATCACCCGCCTGGCGGCCCAGCAAGTCAGCATCTGTGACGAGGTGGGCGAGAAATACGGCATCCCGGTGGTCAACAAACGCATCGCCATAAGCCCCATGGCTGTTGTGGGGGCGCCCTTTTCGGCCGAACAGCTGGTGGCGGTGGCCCAGACCCTGGATGCCACCGCCCGCGAAGTGGACATCGACTTCATCGGCGGTTTTTCCGCATTGGTAGAAAAGGGGATGGCCAGGGGGGATTTAGCCCTTATGGACGCCATCCCCGAGGCCCTCACCCAGACCGAGCGGGTCTGCGCCTCGGTGAATGTGGCCTCCACCCGCGCCGGCATCAACATGGACGCAGTCCTCAAGATGGGGGCCCAGATCAAGCAAGCCGCCACCCTCACCGCCGATAAGGACGGCCTGGCCTGCGCCAAACTGTGTGTCTTCGCCAACATCCCCCAGGACGTGCCCTTCATGGCCGGGGCGTATCTAGGGGTAGGCGAGTCGGACGCGGTCATCAACGTGGGGGTATCCGGACCTGGAGTTGTCAAGAAGGCCATTGACCGGGCCATCGAAAGCAAGCCTCAGTTGGATCTGGGGGAACTCTCCGAAGTGATTAAAAGGACGGCCTACAAGGTGACCCGCGTGGGCGAGCTCATCGGCCGCGAAGTGGCCCAACGCCTTACCCTGCCCTTCGGCGTGGTGGACCTCTCCCTGGCTCCCACCCCCAACGTGGGCGACAGCGTGGGTGAGATCTTTCAGAGCATGGGCCTTCTCAGCATCGGGGTCCCCGGCACCACCGCCGCCCTGGCCATGCTCAACGACGCAGTCAAGAAAGGGGGGGCTTTCGCAAGCAGCCACGTGGGGGGCCTCAGCGGGGCTTTCGTGCCCGTGAGCGAGGATCTCAACATTTCGGAAGCCGCCGAAAAAGGCTTCCTCACCATCGAAAAGCTCGAAGCCATCACCAGCGTATGCTCGGTGGGCCTCGATATGGTGGCCATCCCCGGTGACACCACCGTTGAGACCCTCGCAGCCATCATCGCCGACGAGATGGCCATCGGCGTGATCAACAAAAAAACCACCGCCACGCGTATCATCCCCGTCCCCGGCAAGGGTGCCGGTGAGCACGCCTACTTCGGTGGTTTGCTGGGGGAAAGTGTGATCATGAATGTCAATACGGCGGCGGAGCCCAATCCCTTCATCAGAAGGGGCGGCCTGATCCCTTCGCCTATTCACAGCTTGAAAAATTAACTTCGTTGTTTGGGCTTAAAGAGCGAAATAGTACGCAACCTACTCTCGCCAAGATCGCAAAGAATAGGGATAATTCGTAACCCTTGGCGATCTTTGCGTCTTGGCGAAATTCCCTCAAAATGAAAAAATCACCGCATTAGCGAGCCACCCAGGCGTCCAGCGCCTCACCCAACCGGCGTCAACCAATGCTGAAATTCCGATATCTCCCCCCGCAGAAGCCGCCCAACGGTTTCCCGTAAGCGTTTCGTAATGGGTCCGGGAACGGTCAAATGCCGATCCTCGACGCGCCGCACGGGCAACACCTTGACCGGGGTGCTGGAGAGGATGATTTCGTCCGCCTGGAAAAGGCAGTCTCTATCCATGGGCCCTATCTGGACGGGGATATCCAGATATTCGGCGACTTTGATGAGGGTATCGCGGGTGATGCTGTCCAGAATCGTGCCCAGCGCTGGGGAGTGAAGTTTCCCATCCATGACCAGAAATACGGATTCGGTGGGCCCTTCGGCGATCTGCCCTTCGGCGTCCAGCAACAGGGCCTCGGCAAAGCCCCGCGCGGCCACATCGGTAATGGCCACCATGCCGTTGAGGTAGTTGGCCGCCGCCTTGGCCCCCACGGGCACCGTGGCGGGGTCCAGCTTACGCCAGGTGGAGATGCCCAGGGTGGTCCCCGTCTCCACTGGATAGGGCAATCCACCCAGATCCTCGTCAAGCGCCAGGGCGCAAACGGCCACGTCCAGGGCGCTGTCAGGCGGGATGATGGATATGGCCACATCCCCATAATAGCCCATCACCTTGATGATCCCATCGGTGATGGCGTTGGCGCGGATAGTCGTGCAGATCGCCCGCATGAGGTCTTCGGGGTTGAGCTCGAGGCGCATGCCCAGCAGCCTGGCGCTGTTGAAAAAACGGGCCACATGGCGTTTGAGACGGAATACCGCTCCCCCTTCAACGGTCGGGTGGACACAGATAACCTCAAAGATGGCGCTGCCGCGCCCCATGCTGTGACTCAGCAGGTGCACCTGGGCCTGATCCCAAGGCTGCATATGGCCGTTGATCCAGAGCTGTCGGTCGGAAAACATACGCCCCCCTTTAAAGCAGTATGCCGGTAGCCAGCAAGCCAGGATCGGTTTTGGAATCACTGGCTGACTGTGCTGTAGAATGTAAAGCGTTGGGTCTCCAGCAATAGGGCCGTTAGCCCAACAACGCCTCATCGTTGAGCGTGCCGCCGAACCGTGCCACTACCTCCTGAACGGTGAGGGCCGCCTTCTCACTGCCTCTGACGTCGAACTGGATGCCCCCCTCGTGGAGCATGATCATGCGGTTGCCGTAGCGGATGGCCTGCTGCATGTTGTGGGTCACCATGAGGGCGGTGAGTGTATTTTCGGAGATCACCTGCTCGGTGAGGGCCATGACGGTGCGCGCCGTTTTGGGATCCAATGCGGCGGTGTGTTCGTCGAGGAGCAGCAGCTTGGGCAGGGTCAACGTGGCCATGAGGAGAGTCAAGCTCTGGCGCTGGCCGCCGGAGAGGAGGCTGACGGGGTGTTTGAGGCGAGTTTCCAGCCCCAGCCCCATCTTGGTAAGACGCTCCCGGTAGGCGCTGCGACGGGCGGCGGTGACCCCCCAGCGCAGGCCGCGGGGTTTGCCACGTAGCTCGGCCATGGCCAGATTCTCCTCGATGGTCATGCTGGCGGCGGTACCCATGAGGGGATCCTGGAAGATGCGTCCCAGGTAGGCGGCGCGCTTGTGCTCCCCCAAGTGCGTGACCCGCTCGCCGTCGATATGGATCTCGCCAGCGTCTGTGGGGTAGGAGCCGGAGATGAGGTTGAGCAAGGTGGATTTGCCCGCCCCGTTGCTGCCGATGACGGTGACGAAGTCGCCGGGGGCCAGATGCAGGTCCAAATCGGCGATGGCCCGTTTCTCGTCCGGCGTGCCGGCGTTGAATGTTTTGCGCAGTTCCTTAATTTTCAGCATGAGCTTTTCACCCTACACCCCCCTGAGATGCAGCTTCCCCTCTTTCTCCTTGCTGCGCAGGGCGGGGATGCCCAGGGCGAGGATCACCATCACCCCGGTGGCCAGCTTGAGATCGGTGGGCGCCAGCCCCAGACGCAGGCCCACGGCGATGATGAACTTGTAGATCACCGAACCCGCCAAGGCCGCCAAAGTCATGCGCGCCACCGTGCGGATGCCGAAAATAGCCTCACCGATGATGATGGAGGCCAACCCGGCGACGATCATGCCGAGCCCCATGCCCACGTCGGCAAAACCCTGGTCCTGGGCCACGAGCGCCCCGGAGAGGGCCACACAGGCGTTGGAAATCCCCAGTCCCAGGATGGTCATGTGGTCGGTATTGACCCCCAGGGCGCGGATCATCTGCTCGTTGTCCCCGGTGGCGCGCATGGCCATGCCCATCTGGGTATGCATGAGCAGATCGATGGCGACCTTCACCCCCACCCCCACCACCATAAAAAAGGCGATCAGGGGCACCAGGCGCGGCAGATCGAGGTTTTCCAGGGGGGTCAGCAAGGTGTCGACGGTGAGCAATTGGATATTGGAGCGTCCCATGATGCGCAGATTGACCGAATAGAGCACCGTCATCATGAGGATCCCTGACAACAGGCTGTTGATCTTGAGGCGGGTGTTGAGCAGACCCGTACAGCAGCCCGCTGTAAAACCCGCCGTCACGGCGATGGCCACACTCAGCCAGGGCGTCATGCCGGCGGTGATCAGGCGCGCGGCCACGGCCGCTCCCAAAGGGAAGCTGCCGTCCACGGTGAGGTCGGGAAATGCCAGAATCCGAAAACTGATGACGATCCCCAGAGCAACAAGACCATAGGCAAGGCCCTGTTCGAGGGAGATCGGAATGGTGTGTAAAAGTCCTTCGAATAACATAGAACCAGCGCTTCAAAAAAGGGAGGTTAAACCTCCCTTTAGCTAATAAATTTTAACGTAAGAGCGATTACTCTTTAATCACCTTGCCGCCCTCGTCCCAGAGCTTGTCGGCGGCCTTGTACAGCAGGGTGGCGGGAAGATTCAATCCCTTCTGCTTGGCGTGCTGGAGGTTGACCCACAGGCTGTAGCCGTCGGCCGGACCGGCGGGCACCTCACCGGGTTTCTCGCCCTTGAGGATGCGGGCCGCCTTCTTGCCGGCCGTGTAGCCCACCTGGAAATAATCCAGAGCATAGGCGGCGATGGCGCCGCGGGGCACGCTATCACGGTCGCCGGCAAAGAGCAGGATCTGATTTTCGTTGCACACCTTCACCAGGGCTTCGAAGCCCGAGACCACCGTATTGTCCGAACTGATGTGGATGGCGTCCACCCGGCCCACAAGGCTTTGGGCGGCTTGGAGCACTTCGGCGCTGGTGCTGACCGTGGCCTCCACGAATTTGGCCCCCATCTCCTCGACGGTCTTTTTCATGATGGCGATGTGGGTGCCCACGTTGGCGTCACCCGGGTTGTAGATCGTTCCCCAGCGTTTGGCCTGGGGAGCCATCTCCATGTACATCTTCTGCTGGAGGGCCACCGGCCAACGGTCGCTGACCCCGGTGATATTGGTGCCCGTGGCGCCCTCGTTGGGGATGATACCGGTGGCCACCGGATCGGTCACCGAGGAGAAGACCACGGGAATCGATTTACTCACCTTGGCCTGGGCCTGGGCCACGGGCGTACTGATGGCGTGCACCAGGTCCACCTTATCGTCCTCGAACTTGCGGGCGATGATGAGGCAGTTGGGCTGTTCACCCTGGGCGTTCTGCACATCGTAGGTCACGTTCTGACCCTCGATAAAGCCCTCCTCGGCCAGGGCGGCCTTGAAGCCCTTGCCGTCGTTGTCCAGGGCCGGGTGGGCCACAATCTGGGCCTCTCCGATGCGGATCATCTTCGCCTCGACCTGTACGGCCAGCATCCCGGCCACCACCAACACTATCACCGTCAAACACACCATCCGTCTCATCATTGCGCCTTCCTCTCTCAATTTGGTCTGTTATTTTTACTGAGTAAAGACACACAAATAGGGTTATTTTCCCAGTTTAGTCAAGTGCTCATTGGCTGTGAGGGGAAGTGCCCCGGCCCGGCCATGGATTCCCGGGAGGAGGGACCGCGACCGGTCGGGAAGATCGGTGGAGGACGAATTTCAGCCTCGGATGTTTTCGAAACAGCTCAGGACATCATCATGAGGTTGTGCTTCCCCATGCCTTTCTGCCTGATATTTCAATCTTAACGAAATATGTACCCTTCATCGTTTATCTGTCCAGAGAATCGTTTATTGCGCTGCGCAGGATGATTTGTTGTTGACATATCCGCAGGCGCCAATTAGGAGTAATGGCTTCAATTCACCCCTTCAATCCCATAGGCATACTACCCACCATGAAACGCCACCTAGGATTTACCTGAGAGACCGCGCACTGGCTGCCAGGCTTGGTACGCACACGGTAATTACTTGGTGGCGGAGCCTTTTTTTGCTTCTCCCATCTGATCCCTTATCTACACCAGTTCGCTGCCCTAACCGGCCTGCCGGAACTCGGTCTCTGTTGAGATTCGCCGTTGGACTATATGTGCTGGTCACATGACGATCAGACATTTCTAGGCTGTTTAATGGACAATCTCTCTCACAGGGGCAATGGTGCTGGGCACCCCGCGGTCTTCAAAACCGTTGGCCTCGTCTTATCAACGAGGAGGAGGTTCGATTCCCCTTGCCCCTTCCACAGTCAAATCAGTGCGCGACGTACCGCAAAGCTGAGCAGTATGAAAGCAGCATTGATCAAGACGCTGCTTTGATATTCCGGGCGCCGGCGCCAACATTATGGAGGCCGCAAATGAGCGCCACCTTTACCATCGGTGTGGCCGGTCATGTGGATCATGGCAAAACCGCCCTGGTGCGCGCCTTGACCGGTATCGACACGGACCGCAAAGCCGAGGAGAAAACCCGCGGGCTGTCCATCGAATCCGGCGTGGCCACAATGACCTTGCCCGGCGGTGGCAGTGTGGCGATGATCGATGTCCCCGGGCACACCGATTTTCTCAAAAACACCATCCGGGGCCTGAACAGCGTCGACATGGCCCTGCTGGTGGTGGCGGCCGACGACGGTGTCATGCCTCAAACCCGCGAACATCTGGAGATCCTGAAATTCTTCAAAGCCGCGGGGGGCGTGGTGGTCTTGAGCAAAACCGACCTGGTGGATGTGGAAACCCTGGATCTGGCCGAAATGGAGCTGAGCGAGCTGCTGAGTGGCACCTTTCTCGACCAATGCCCCATCTTCAAGTTCTCCCAACGGAGACCCGAGCTCGGCGCCGAGATCAAAACCGGCATCGATACCGCTCTGAACAAGCTCCCCGCCAAGAAAGCCGACGCGCCTTTCCGCATGTGGATCGATCAGGTGAGAAGCATACGGGGGCATGGCACGGTGGTCAGCGGTACGGTGGTCAGCGGTACCATTCACAGCAACGATGATGTCGAACTATTGTCCGCCGGCATCACCACCCGGGCGCGTTCGCTGGAAAGCCACGCCTGTGCGGTTCCCCATGTCGTTGCCGGCCAGCGGGTGGGAATGAACCTGCACCGCCTGCCCTTGAGAGAGGCGCGCAGGGGCATGTGTCTCGTCTCCCCCGGAACGATCCGGCCCGGTTTTCTACTCAATGTCGAGCTGAGCATTCTCGAGACCGCCAAAAAGGGGATCCAAAACCGCCAAAAGGTCAAAGTGTATCTGGGCACCGCCGTCACCAAGGCCATGGTGGTACTGACGGAGAAGAATCGTCTCGAACCGGGGGAAACCGGTTTGGCCCAGATCCGGCTGGTTCAACCCGTGGCCGCCCTGCCCCGCGATCCCTTTGTGATCTCGCCTTTGAACCTCAACACCATCATCGCAGGCGGCCGCGTTCTGGAAATAGCGCATCAAAAACTCAGGGTATCCAACACCGCGACAATCCTTCCGCCGTTGCGGGCGCTTCAGCAAAAAGATGTCGACGCATACATGCAGAGCGTGTTCGATCGGGCACAGGACCGGCTGATTTCGGCGAAGCTGCTCTCGGAGCAAACCGGGCTGCCGGCACTTCAATTTGAACGCCGTCTCAGCGCCAAGGTTCAAAAGGGAGAGTGGATTTACTTCAAAGGACATGGCGCCATCAAGAAAGAACATCTCGCTAGTCTCCAGAACCAGTTCAAGGCTGTCATTGAAGCTATTTTCCGTGAAAACCCCATGAAGAAGCATATCATGCTGGCCGAAATCGCCGAACACTTAGGACTTCGTCCCGACAACGCTCTTGTCCAGACGGCGGCTGACGCCCTTTGCGAAAGTGGTGAGATCATCCGTCTGGGCGGCGGGTTTCGTCCGGCCGGGTGCGCACCGACCCTTAGCGCCAGCGAGGATGCGCAAGTCGCCTTCGTGTTGGACTATATGCAGGCGGCGGGGTTGACGCCCATCAGCCCGCAGTTTTTCTGGAAAGAGAACCGGCCACCGTACAGCAAGGCCAAAGCGGTCAGGCTGTTCAATTACCTGCATACCCAAAACCGGCTAATTCGCCTGAACGGTAACCGATTCATATCCATCGACGCCCTTGAGGAGATAAAAAAACGGGTGGCTTCGGCCATCAGGGACGCCGGGAGTGTCACTTTGGGAGACTGCAAGCTGCTCTTCGGGTATGGCAGATCAGCGGGTGCGCACGTATTGGACTATCTCAATCAGATCGGATTCACCGTACGCAGAAAGGACAAACACTACCGCAACGAGGACGGCGCCGATGACGCCTGATGCTTGCGAGGCGCCCGCGATGACGCTCCGCATCTATGATTCGCTGCAGCGACGCCTAACCCCTTTCGCACCGCTGACACCGGGGCAGGTGAAGATCTATCTGTGCGGTCCCACGGTATATGATGACCCCCACCTGGGACACGCACGCGGCGCCGTGGTCTTCGACGTGGTGCGACGTTATCTCGAGGTCAGGGGTTACGCGGTCACCCTGGTGCGCAATGTGACCGACATCGATGACAAGCTACTGGTTAGAGCCGGCCAACAAGGTCGGGATTATAGATCTTTGGCCACCCACTATCTGCATCGCTACCAGGCGGCCATGGCGCGCCTGAATGTGAGGCCTCCCGAGGCCGAGCCCAGGGCGACAGCCTATATCAAGCCAATTATAGATAATGTCGATAGATTGGTTCAAGGCGGGCATGCTTACCACAGGGACGGAAGCGTTTACTTCTCCACAGCCGCTTATAGGGAGTATGGCAAGCTTTCCGGACGCACCTTCGATAGCGTTCCCATCGATGGTCCTCATCCGCTGACGGATGGAAAAAGAAATCCGGCCGATTTTGCCCTCTGGAAGGCGTCCAAACCAGAGGAGCCCTTCTGGCCCAACCCATGGGGGGCTGGCCGGCCGGGTTGGCACATCGAGTGTTCCACCATGAGCGCCCATCTGCTGGGCGAAACTTTTGACATCCATGGTGGCGGAGTAGACCTGATCTTCCCCCACCACGAAAACGAGATCGCCCAATCGAAAAGTCTGTTTAAAAAACCGCCGGCCAACTACTGGATGCACCACGGCCTGGTCCATACCGGCGGCAGTAAAATCTCCAAGTCCCAGGGCCGCTTCGAGACCCTCAATGCGCTTCTGGATACTTATCCTCCGGATGCCTTGCGGTTGTTATTGCTTTCCAAACGCTATCGTCATCCGCTGGATTTTTCTCCTCAGAATTTAAAGAGCGCCCTTAAAAACATCTCCCGGATTTATCGTTTTTTTTCTGCTTTCGGAGCGCCGGCTGCGCGCTTGGACCACAAGGTGGCAGGCAGCGGCCCGCTCTGGTCGCGCTTTTGTCGCGCCCTGGATGACGATTTCAACTTTCCCATGGCCCTGGCCTTCATTTTTGCCGAGATCCGGCGCATCAATCACCAATACGGAACAAGTCCCCCAGGGCAGGAGAACCGCCCCGCCCCGCCCCAGGCGGTAGTCGACCTTTTTCTCATCTGCACTAGGGTGCTGGGCTTCCACCTGGATCCGCCCACGGGGGCACTGGAAGGAGTCTAAGTCTATGATGACCGAAAGAATTAATGGAGCGGTGCTGGTCGTCGGTGGTGGCATCGCCGGCATGCAGAGCGCGCTGGATCTCGCCAATTCCGGGTACTATGTCTACCTGCTCGAAAAATCGACGGCCATCGGCGGTGTGATGGCCCAGCTGGACAAGACCTTCCCCACCAACGACTGCGCCATGTGTATCATGTCGCCGATCCTGGTGGAGGTGGGCCGGCACGTCAATATTGAATTGATCCCCCATGCAGAGTTGGTCGATGTCACCGGCGAAGCCGGCGCTTTTCGGGCCGCTATCCGCAAAAACGCCGGTTTCATCGACACCAACCTGTGCACCGGTTGCGGCGATTGCGCCGAGGTCTGTCCCGTGGAACTAGCCGATGAATACAATCTGGGGCTGATCACCCGCAAAGCGACCTATAAAAAGTACCCCCAGGCCATACCCATCGCCCACACCATCCAGAAGGCCGACCGAGCGCCCTGCCACCTAGCCTGCCCGGCGGGTCTCAACGTGCAGGGCTATGTGCAGATGGTGGGCCAAGGCAAGTACAGGCAAGCGCTCGAGATCATCATGGAGGAACTGCCCCTGCCCGGGGTTTTGGGTCGCATCTGCCCCCACGGCTGCGAGGATGCCTGCCGACGCTGTGAGGTTGACCAGCCGGTGGCGATCCGCGACCTCAAACGCCTGGCCGCCGACCGGGTCGATCCGCGCGAGATCGAGATAACCTGTGCCGACGAACGCACGGAGAGCGTGGCCATCGTCGGGTCCGGACCCGCCGGGCTTTCGGCCGCCTATCACCTGGCGCGAAGGGGTATAAAAAGCGTCATCTACGAGGCGCTGCCCCAGGCCGGCGGCATGCTGCGGGTGGGGATCCCCGATCACCGCCTGCCGCCGGAGATCCTCGACCGGGAGATCGAGGTGATCACCAAGCTGGGGGTGGAGATCAAAACCAACAGCCCCCTGGGTCCTGAAAGAAGCGTGGAAGATCTCTTCGAACAAGGCCATCAGGCCGTCTATCTGGCCCTCGGGGCCCACAAGGGAATGGCCCTCAACATCCCCGGCGAAAAGAGCGCCGGCGTCGATCAGGGCATCGTTTTTCTGCGCCAGCTCAACCTCGAAGGCCGTGCGCCCGTGGGAAAAAAGGTGGCCGTCATCGGCGGCGGTAACGTGGCCATTGATGTGGCCCGCGCGGCCATGCGCCTGGGAGCCAAAAGCGTGCGGATCATCTACCGCCGCACACGGGCCGAGATGCCCGCCTGGGAGGCAGAGATTCAGGCGGCTGAGGCCGAAGGCGTTGGGCTCACCTATCTGGCCGCCCCCCAGGAGATTCTGGCCCAGGAGGGCAAGGTGACGGACCTGCGCTGCATCCGCATGGAACTCGGCGAAGCGGACGCTTCGGGGCGCCGGCGCCCGGTGCCTGTTCCCGGCAGTGAATTCGATCTGGAAGTGGATCACATCCTTGCGGCCATCGGTCAGCAGCCCGATCTGGCGGCCATCGAAGAGATGGCGGACCTGGCGTTTTCCCGCTGGGGCACACTTGAAGTGGATCCCATCACTTACGCCACTGGCAGAGACGGTGTGTTTGCCGGCGGTGACCTTCAGGCCGGCCCCTGGGTGGCCATCGGCGCCATCGCCGCCGGCAAGGAGGCCGCCGTAAGCATCGAGCGCTATCTGGACGGCGTCGATATGGCCGCCGGACGAGAACCGCGCCACCATGACGCGCCGGTGTATCGACCCATCCCCGGTAATGAAATCGTGGTCGCGCGGGCCAAGATGCCGGAACTGGCGCCGGACGAGCGAGGCGGCAATTTCAAGGAGGTGGAACTGGGGTATGGCGAGGCCCAAGGACGGGCAGAGTCCCGACGCTGCCTCAATTGCGGCGACTGCTGCGAATGCTACCAGTGCGTCAGCGCCTGCCAGGCCGGTGCCCTCACCCTGGCCAGCCACCAGATGCGTACTTCACATCTGGAACTCAGCGTGGGGGCGGTGATTCTGGCCCCGGGCTTCTCGCCCTTCGACCCGTCGGACATGGACAGTTACGGCTACGGGCGGCTTCCAAACGTGATGACATCCATCGAGTTCGAGCGCATCCTGGCCGCTTCGGGGCCCACCAGTGGCCACCTGGTGCGTTCCTCCGACCGGAAGCCGCCGCGCAAGATCGCCTGGTTCCAATGCGTGGGTTCCCGCGATCAGAACCGCTCTGCCAACAGCTACTGCTCCTCCGTGTGCTGCATGTACGCCATCAAAGAGGCCATCATCGCCAAGGAGCATTCGGCCGATCCCCTCGACTGCGCCATCTTCTTCATGGACATGCGCACCCACGGTAAGGATTTTGAGCGGGCCTACAACGATGCCCGTGACCGGCACGGGGTGCGCTTTATCAGAAGCCGCGTGCATACCATCGATCCGGTGGGGGGCAATGATGATCTTTCCGTACGCTACATCATGGAGGACGGCAGTACGGTGACGGAAACGTTCGACATGATCATCCTGTCGGTGGGCCTGGAAACACCGCCCGATCTAGCGGACCTCGCCAGGAAGCTGGGCGTGGATCTGACGGCCGGGAATTTCTGCCAGACCGATAGCTTCGCACCGGTTTGCACCTCTCGCCCCGGTATCTTCGTCTGCGGAGCCTTCCAGGGTCCCCGCGATATTCCCCAGTCTGTGGTGGATGCCAGCGCCGCGGCGGCGGCGGCCGGAGAGTTGCTCAGCCCGGCCCGCTTCACCCTGACGCAGAACAAACCCGAGATCCCCCAGGTCAACGTGGCCGGCGAACGGCCGCGGATCGGCGTCTTCGTGTGTCACTGCGGGATCAACATCGGCGGTATCGTGGATGTGCCGGCAGTCAGAGATTATGCCGCTACCCTACCCCATGTGGCCCATGTGGCGGACAACCTCTACTCCTGCTCCCAGGACACCCAGGACATGATGACGGCCATCATCAAAGAAAAACGCCTCAATCGCGTGGTGGTTGCGGCCTGTACGCCCAAGACCCACGAACCGCTCCTCCCC
>JBNKKA010000080.1:0-18611 GCA_050291585.1 Desulfobacteraceae bacterium | reverse complement strand
AAGCCCACTTCTTGGCTCCTCAATGGGACTGTTTTGGTTAGTCTGATTAGTTTAGTCACCTTGGTCTTGTCTGTCAACCCCTACCCGCTATGCCCGTAAGGCCAAGGTGGCCGACTGGCGCCAGGACACTCAGGAAGTGGTCGTGCTCTGGGTTGATGCCAGGCTGGCGAATGGGGCTTTAGAACAGCGCTTTTACAAAGGCCTTGGGGTCGAACACCTGCAGATCGTCAACCCCTTCACCCACCCCCACAAACTCCAGGGGGAGCTGCATCTCGCTGCAGATGCTGACAACGATACCGCCCTTGGCGGTGCCGTCCAGCTTGGTGAGGGCCAGGCCGGTGACGCCCATGGCCTCGTTGAAGAGCTTGGCCTGGGAGAGGGCGTTCTGGCCGGTGGTGGCGTCCAGGACGAGGAGCACCTCGTGGGGGGCGCCGGGCAGGCGTTTGGCCACGGTGCGCTGGATCTTCTTCAACTCCTCCATGAGATTGACCTTTGTGTGCAGGCGGCCGGCGGTGTCGATGAGGAGCAGGTCGGCCTTGCGCGCCGTGGCGGCCTCCACCCCGTCGAAGGCCACGGCGGCGGGGTCGGCGTTGTCCTTGTGGCGCACGATCTGGGCACCGGCCCGCTCGGCCCAGATGGTCAGCTGTTCGGCGGCGGCGGCCCGGAAGGTGTCGGCCGCGGCGATGATGACCTTCTGGCCATCCCGGGAAGCCTTGGCGGCGATCTTGCCGATGGTGGTGGTTTTGCCCACCCCGTTGACGCCCACCACCATGACCACCTTGGGCTTGGGGGCATCAGCTGATGGTGACGCATCCCCATTGACGTCCACCTCGGGGGTATGCTTAAGCAGTTGCAGCAGTTCGTCGCGGATGGTGTTCTTGAGGGCCTTGGGCCCGTTTATCTTGTGGGCCTTTTTGGTGATCTTGGCCACCAGGTCCATGGCCGTCTTAACCCCTAGATCGGCAGTGATGAGCAGCTCTTCGAGCTCTTCGAGCATCTCGTCGTCAATGCCTCTGCTGCTCTCGAAAAGATCCTCGATATCGGTGGTGAGGATCTGGCGGGTCTTGGCCAGCCCCTTTTTCAGACGGCCGAAGATGCCGCCGGCGGCTGGTGCAGGTTCATCCACTTCTCTATGATCTTCCTGCTCTGTCTCGACAGAAGAAGAAAAACCCGTCAATGACGGGTCAGTCGATGTCGCCGCATGGGTCGAGGGCTCTGCCTCGGCCGTTCCCGTCATCTCCGGTATGGGCGTCTCTTCTCGTAAAGGCCGGGGCGGGTCCACATCGACAGGTGCATCGCCCCTCTCTTCCGAGACAGGGGCTGCTTGCGATAGATCGTCCTCCTCGGAAAGCATCTCTTCGCCTTCCGGTGCCACGTCCTTGTTTTTCTTCTTAAACCATTTGAATGCCATTGGGGTCCTTATTTTAACTCGCCCGCTGCATGTCTACCGACACCACCTTGGAGACGCCCTTGGTCTCCATGGTGATGCCGAAGAGCATATCGGCGAATTCCATGCTGTTTTTGTTGTGGGTGATCATGATGATCTGGGATTTCTGGCCGATGAGTTTGAGCAGGTCGTTGAAGCGCTGTACGTTGGCATCGTCCAGGGGGGCGTCGATCTCGTCCAGGAGACAAAAAGAGGTCGGCCGCAGCAGAAAGATGGAGAAGATAAAGGCGATCGCCGAGAGGGCCTTCTCACCACCGGACATGAGGCTCATGCGGGTGAGTTTCTTGCCGGCGGGGTGGACCATGTACTCCACGCCGCTCTCGAGGAGGTCCTTGGGGTCGGTCAGCTCCAGCCAGGCGCGGCCGCCGAGGAAGAGTTTGGGGAAGACCTCTTTGAGTTTCTCGTTGACCGCCTCGAAGGTGGCCATGAACTTCTCCTGGGTGATCTTGTTGATCCGTTTGATCACCCGGTGGAGGTCTTCGATGGCCTGTTCCAGGTCATCCTTCTGTTCGGTGAGGAAGTCGAAGCGCTCCTTGAGGAGTTTGAACTCTTCGATGGCCCCCAGGTTGACGTCGCCGATGCGCGCCAGGCGGTTGCGATACTCCGCCAGGGTGTCGGCCATCTCTTCGAGGGGCATGTCGATCTGGACCGCTTCCTGAACGATGCGGCCCCTCAGGACGGCGATGTTGCAGTGGTAGCGCTCTTGACTGCGATTATCGACGCTTTCGCGTTTGATCTGCTTCTCGGAGAGCTCCAGCTCCACCACGCGCAACTGCTTGAGGTTCTTTTCGCGCTCACCGCGGATAGTCGAGATCTCTTGGTCGCTGCTGCGCAGGCGCTTGTCGATATCGGCGTAGAGGGTTTCGTCGCTCTCCAGGCGTTCCTGCAACTCCCGGATCTGGTTGACCATTTCGGAGAGCTGAGTCTCGGCCTCACCGCTCTTGCGCTCCAGCAGGGCGCGCTTTTCTCGTTTCTGGGAGATTTCGCGGGCGATCTGTTCGCGGCGCTGGATGCCGTCGAGCTGGAAGGCCTTGAGACGTTTGAGGGTGCCGCTGCTGCTCTCCTGCTCGGCGGTGCTCTGGGTCAGCTTGAGCTGCAGTTCCACCACCCGCTCGTTGAAGGCTTCCAGTTGGGCGGCCAGCTCATTTGAGCGTCGCGCGCTGTCCTCCATGGCCTTCTTGGCGGCCTCCACTTCGGCGTTGATGCCCGCCAGAGCGCGGTGGTACTTCTCCATTTCGGCGTCGATGTCGCTCTCTTCACCCATGAGCTGCTCCTGCTCGAGGCGGGTGATCTCCAGGTGGCGACGGGCCTGTTTGAGATTCTCGCTGGCGCGGTAGAGGGCCTTCTCCACCTCGGTGGCCTCTTCGATCTCGGTGTTTTTGCGCTCGATGGTCTGCTGGAGCTCGATCTCGCAGTCACGCAAGGCCACCTCACAGGCGGTCTGCTCGGCGTTGGCCTGCTCCACCTGGTCATCGAGTTTGCCGCTGAGGGTCTCTAAGTCGCGCAGCTCCTGCTTTTTGGCCAGGATACCGGCCATGTTCTCCGTGCTGCCCCCCATGAGCATCCCCGTGGGGGCGATCATGTCCCCGTCGCGGGTGACGACCGCTTGATAGGCGCCGTTTAAAGCGACGATGGACTGGGCGGCCAACAGGTCGTCTGCCACGACCACATGGCCCAGGAGGGCCTCGGCGATGGCTTCATAGCCTGGGCGGACCTGCACATGCTCGAGCAGGCGTCCCTCCCTGGGGAGCGGCGCGTCGGGGCACAGCGGCAGGGGTTTGAGGTCCGCCACGGGGATGAAGCCTCCCCGCCCGGCCTGGCTTTCCTGGAGAAAGGTCAATCCAGCCACGCCTGTACGAGTGTCCCTGACGGCGATGTACTCCAGGGCCTCTCCTAGGGCGGCCTCTACGGCGGTGGCATAACCCTGTTCCGGTTCGAGGCCATCGGCCACGAGGCCTATGACGCCATCGCGCAGGTCCGCGGGGGGCGGTGATTCGGCCGCCTGGGTGGCGGTCTCGTCAACGTTTTTGAGCTGCATGATGGCGCGTGCGCCGCCCTTGTACCACTCCAGGCTCTCGGCCATCTTTTTGAGGGCCGTCAGGCGCGAGCGCACCTTGGTGCGGTCGTACTCCAGTTGCTGGGTCTTTTTGACCTGGTCACCGAGGCGGCGGGCCTGGGTGTCGAGCTTCGCCTTGCAAGTGGTGATGCGCTCCTCCAGGTCGGCGATCTCGGCGCGGATCTCTTCGAGTTCGGCCGTCTGGGCGTCAACGTCCTTCTCGGCCAGGCGGACTTTTTGGACGGCCAGGGCCTCCTCTTCGTCCATCCGTTTGAGGCGCCGGCGCAGGTTTTCGCGGTTGCTGGTGGCGGTCTGGTAGATGTTCTTGTAGCGCGCCTCATCGGCCACCAGTTGCATCACCTCGCCCTTGCCCTTTTCCTGGATGGCGCCTTGGGCGTCGAGTTCGCTGCGCAGGGCTTTGGACGCGCCGCGTTCCCCTTCGATGCGCTCGCGCAGCGCTTTGATGCGCGTTTCCAGCTCCTGGGTGTGGTCCTCCACCTGGGTGATCTCTTGCTGAATCTGCGTCTCTTTGGCCCCCAGCTCATGGTGGGCGCGATCGAGTTCGTGGACCTCGTCCCCCAGGCGGTCCACATCCGAACGGGCGTGCTGCAGCTCGGTTTCGGTGCGGTCCATTCTGCGCTGGATCTCGTGCTGGCGGGTCTTCTGCTGGGCGATCTCCTGGTTTTTCTGCCAGCGCTTGAGCTTGATCTCCTCCACAGCGGCGTCGATCTGGTTGAGGCGCGTGGTGTGGGCCAGGTCGGTGTCCTTGAGAGCCTTGAGAAGTTCCTTGGCCTTTGCGATGTCGGCGCTCAGGGCGTCGTATTGGTGCAGGAGCAGCCGAGTATCCAGGCTGGCGATCTGCTTCTGGAGGGACTTGTAGCGTTCCGCCTTGCTGGCCTGGCGTTTAAGCCCCCCCATCTGGCGCTGCACCTCGGTGACGATGTCGCTCACCCGCAGAAGGTTCTGGTTGGTGGCCTTGATCTTGCGCAGGGTTTCAACCTTGCGGGCCTTGTAGCGCGTGACCCCGGCGGCGTCTTCGAGGAAATGGCGCCTTTCGTCGGGCCCGGCGTCGGTGATGGCGCCGATGTTGCCCTGTTGAATCACCGAGTAGGTGCGCGCCCCCATGCCGCTGCCCATGAAGATGTTGTGGATATCTTTGAGGCGGCAGGGCTGTTTGTTGATCAGATAGCCGGTCTCTCCGGAGCGGTAAAGGCGCCGGGTGACCATGATCTCGCTGTAGTCACGGAAAGCCACTGGGGCGTGGCCGTTGTCGTTGGCCAGGGTGACGGAGACCTCGGCCAGGTTGGTGGGCGCCCGGCCGTTGCTGCCGGCGAAGATGATGTCCTCCTTATCCTTGCCGCGCAGCTGCTTAATGCTCTGCTCACCCATGACCCAGCGCAGGGCATCGACGATGTTGCTCTTGCCGCATCCGTTGGGACCCACCACGGCGGAAATCCCCGCGGGGAATTGGATAGCTGCTTTTTCGGGGAATGATTTGAACCCCACCAGCTCCAGCTTTTTAAGCTTCATGCAGCCTACTCCTTGGCGGTGTAGACGCCATACCCTCCGGCGGCGAGAAACCGTATGGTGTCACTGAAGCCCGGACTATGGTGTCGAGAGGATCCGATCCTGGGATGAGCGCAGCTAGTGATAGCGATGGACGATGGATGATCAATAGTTGGATGAGCACGGGTTGGAAGTCACTTAAAAACCGCCTCTCGAGGCGGCGGATAGATTCACCATTTTCGACCCGTTTCGATCCCGTGAAAGTGGATTCGGGTTGGGTCCACGAGCGATACATTTTAATGCCCGTTTCATAGCAAAGAGTGAGGGGGGTTGTAAAGGGAAAACACTACGGAGGGTGTTTTTGGCTTTCTGTGTCCACAATATATGGTGGCGACCCCTTTGGCTCCGGACCTGTCAGTTAGGCCTCCTTTAGGGGTCTATGCCCCCGAGGAGCGGCCGGCAAGGGCTTGCCTTCGAGGGTGCCCCAGAAAGTCGGTCTTCTGGGGGTCCCCATTTCATGGAAGCTTCGATTTTACAGAATTTGGCTCAGAAAAAGCTTGGTGCGATCGTGGGTGGGGGCGGTGAAAAAATGCTCGGGGGTGCCCACTTCGACCACACGTCCGCCGTCCATGAAGATCACCCGGTCGGCCACTTCACGGGCAAAGCCCATCTCATGGGTCACCACCACCATGGTCATCCCCTCGCGGGCCAGGGTTTTCATGACGTCGAGGACCTCTCCGATCATCTCGGGGTCGAGGGCCGAGGTGGGCTCGTCGAAGAGCATTATCTTTGGATCCATGGCCAGGGCTCTGGCGATGGCCACGCGCTGCTGCTGGCCGCCGGAGAGTTGGTCCGGGAAAACCCCCGCCTTGTCCTGGATGCCCACCTTGTCCAGGAGCCCCATGGCCTTTTCATGCGCCTCCTTCTTGGGCCGTTTGCGCACTACCTCCTGGGCCAGGGTGATGTTCTCCAGGACGGTCTTGTGGGGAAAGAGGTTGAAGGACTGGAAGACCATGCCGACCTCGGCACGCACCTTGTTGATGTTTGTGCGCGAGTCGAGAATGTTGACGCCGTCGATGAGGATATGACCTTTGTTGGCCGTCTCCAGGTGATTGAGACAGCGTAAAAAAGTGCTCTTGCCCGAGCCCGAAGGGCCGATCACAACGACCACTTCCCCGGCCGCTATTTCGATGGAGACATCCACCAGGGCCATGACCTTGTGGGGCACGTAGAAGGTTTTATAGATATTGCTGACCTCGATCACTGGGTAGCCATCCTCTTCTCTAAATACTGTACGAACATGGACAATGCAAAGGTGAGCACCAGGTACAAGATGGCGCACACGAACCAGAACTCGTAGGGCTGCAGGCTGGTGGTGATCCCCTCGCGGGTGGCCTTGGTCAATTCGCGTACGGCGATCATCCCCAGAAGGGAGCTGTCTTTGATGAGGCTGATAAACTGGCCGGCCAGGGGCGGCAGGATGCGGCGCATGGCCTGTGGCAGAATGATATGGCGCAGGGACTGAGGGCCGCTCATACCCAGGGATCGGGCCGCTTCGATCTGGCCGCGGTGGATGCTCTGGATCCCGGCGCGCACGATCTCGGTGACATAGGCCCCGGTGAAGGTCGCCAGGGCGGCCACACCGTACCAGATGGCGTCGATTTCACGCAGGCCGTATTTGAGCAGGAGATTGTTAACCAGGGTGGCGAGGACAAAATACCAGATGAAGATCTGCACCAGCAGGGGCGAACCGCGGATGATCTCCACGTAGGTCATGGCCGACCATTTAAGGGCCGGATTGGTGGAGATGCGCGCCACGCCGCCGATCAATCCGAGCAGGATGCCAAAAACAATGGCATACAGGCTCACCTCGAGAGTAACCCACATGCCCTGAGCCAGAAGACCCGGGCGCCACTCCTTGAAGGCCCCTAATGTGTCGCCGGCATAGATGGTATCCCCCTCATCGACCCATACGTCGGCGCCGGGGATCTCATATGGGAAGCTCTGACCACCGTCCTCCTGGATGGTGACCGTCGCCTTGTCGCCCTCCTTCTGGATACCTTTGACAATACCTGCATGGCCGCTGATGATGGGCACCGACTCCAGGTTGACGAAGTAGCCGGGCATGCGGTACCAGCGCCATACATAGTCGATTTTGATTGTGGCTACATAGATGGCCCCGATGATCAGCGTGAGGGATAGGAAGAAGACGCCCACCCAGGTGTAGTAATTCAAAGGACTGCGATTGCGATCTAATCCAGATGCTTGCATCGGTACTCTTCTTCATTGGGGTTGGGTGGATGAGCCGCCAGGGCAGCGAAAACTGGGTCGGGCAACTCGTTCGACACGGAAAGGAGCCGGCGGGCACAGAACCCGGCCGGCTCCGGAAAATACTACCGGTCGATTGGGCTGGATCTTATTCGATATCTTTGATCCAGTCGGTGCTCTTGATCCATTTGTTGTAGATGGTGTCGTAGCGGCCGTCGTTCTTGAGCTGGCGCAGGAAATTGTTGAGCCAGTTCATGAAGTCCGGATCGCCTTTGCGGATCGCCCAGGCGAGGGGCTCGTAGGTGAAGGGTTTGTCCAGAAAGATCAGCTTGCCCTCACCTTGCTGGGCCATGAAGGTGGCGCAGAAGGGCAGGTCGTAGACGGTGGCGTCGGCTTTGCCGTTGAGCGTCTCCAGGGCGGCTTCGGATTCCACCTCGAAGCTCTTGTACTTGGCTTTGGGGATCAGGCGCTTGATGGCCTGCTCACCGGTGGTGCCCAGCTTGGAGGCGATGGTGTATTTGGGATCGTTGAGGTCTTTATATGAAGTGACTTTCCCTTCGTGTTTTTTATTGAGCATTACGGTCTGGCCAACGATAATATAGGGGTCGGCGAAGTTGATCTGCATGTTGCGTTCCTGGGTAACGGTCATGCCGCTGGCGATGATGTCGAACTTTTTGGTGATCAGGGCCGGGATGATGCCGTCCCAGGCAGTGTTCACGGGCACCCATTTGACGCCCATGGCCTTGGCCATCTCTTTGGTGACGTCGATGTCAAAGCCAATGAATTTACCCTTTTTGTCGGCCATCTCAAAGGGCAGGTAGCCGGCTTCGAAGCCCACCCGCAGTTCACCGCGTTTGCGGATATCTTCGAGGGTCGACTTTTTGGCCAGTTCGATATCTTCTGCCATGGCGGTTGCGGAAAAACCGAATAGTACCACGAACATGAGGGCAACTGCCAATACGATACCTTTTTTCATCTCCACTCCTCCTAACGCTTAGATTAATAGGATGTTGTCCAAATTTGGGGTTGGACGCAGCTGCGGCGGATCCTGAAATGGACGCCGATTCTCCATCGCGCCCTTCCGACTTAGCCCTGGCCGGACGGGTTGGAACAGGTGCCTGAATTTATAGGCCCATCACGAAATTTTTATCCTAAAAAGACGCCAAAGTAAAGGCGTCATTCCCCCATGGACGCCTGTGAAAGATGCCCGTATTTAGGGAAAATGGTTCAATCATATGATGAATAGGGTTTATTTATGCCGCTCTGGCCTGGGTGTCAACCCCCAAATGAAGTCGGCTTGCAGAAGGGTGGTGATTTGGGAAGATATCGGCAAGTTTAGGCGCGTGTTGTGGCGTTTGTCAGGCTGGCAAAGGCGGCCAGCAGCCCGCATTCAGTCGAAAACATTGATTTTATCATCATTTCCGGGGAATAAGGGGTGCAATCCTCTTGACACATGATCGGGTTGGTCGGTAAACCTGCTTCAGTCTTTATTTAACGGCCCCCGGCAGACAATCGGATTAGCTTGGCCACCAACCGCCTTGAGCCTTTTGGCCTGTGAGGCGCCTTCATATCGAGGAGCGAGATCGATGCCCAAGACCCGCCACATTCATCTGGAAGACCTGTTGGCAAATCCCGATGTCCAGGCCGTCATTAGCAACACCAACTCAGAGCTGGTCGAGCGGTGCAGCTATCAACCGCCGGTCTGTGGGGCCTTTGAGGGATCGGCCACCGAGCTGGTGCCAGATGAATCCTACACTTTCGAAGTTGACCGAGAAGCCAAGCGCCAGTTGTCCAATATCATCGACAACCCGGTCCAGGAGATTCGCTCTGTCGAGACGGCCTCGGAGACCTTCGGCCGAGCGAGACGTATCGGTATCGTATTTTCCGGCGGACCGGCGCCCGGTGGGCACAACGTCATCGCCGGCCTTTTCGACGCTGCCAAAAAGGCCAACCCCCAGAATGAGGTGATCGGCTTCCTGGTGGGGCCCGACGGCATTATCGAGGGCGACAGCATCCCCATCACGGCCGAACGGGTGAACCGCTATCGTAACCTGGGCGGATTCACCATGCTTAAAACCGGTCGCACCAAGATCGACACGGCCCAGAAGATGGCCCTCTCACGTCAGACCCTCATGGAGATGCAACTGGACGCCCTGGTGGTGGTGGGTGGCGACGACTCCAACACGAATGCCGCATTTCTGGCCCAGGAGCTCTACGATTCGGGGATCCAGGTGATCGGTGTGCCCAAGACCATCGACGGCGACATCCAGGTGCGCGATGCTAAAGGGCATGTTCTCTGCGCCATGTCTTTCGGTTTTCACACGGCGGCGCGGGCCTTCTCCCAGGAGATCAGCAACCTGTGCACCGACAGCAGCTCAGACATCAAGTACTGGCACATCTGTAAGGTGATGGGGCGGGTGGCCAGCCATCTGGCCCTGGAGGTGGCCCTCCAGACCCACGCCAACCTAACCCTCATCGGTGAGGATCTGGCCGACTATGTAGACGTGCGCCGCCTGGAGAGAGCCGAAGCCGCCGGAACCATCGATTATACCTCCTACGGCATGACCCTGCGGCATGTCTCGCGCGTGATCTGCAACGCCATCATCGCCCGCTCCGCGGTGGGCAAAAACTACGGGGTGATCGTCCTGCCCGAGGGGCTCCTGGAGTTCATCAACGAGATCCAGGTCTTCATCATCAAGCTGAACACCATTATCGCCCAGTACAACAACGCCCACGACGTGGACTTCCACGCCGCCTATCCGCGTCTGCACGACAAACTCGAGTACCTGCGGCGCCTGGTGCGTGGCATCCGCAAGGACCTCTCCTATCATGTCTGGAACGATCGCGACGACGAACTCTTCAACGACATGCCGGCCTTTTTCCAGGAGGGACTCCTCACCGAGCGCGACAGCCATGGCAACTTTCAGTTCAGCCAGGTACCCACCGAAGAGGTGCTCCTCGGTATGGTACGCGATTATTTAGGGATTCTGCGGGAAAAAGGGCGCTACAAGGTGGGGGTCGGGAAAAGCTTCGTCAAAAAGACCCTTAAACGCGGTGGCCTGGACCCCGATCTTTATGGTCCGGCGTTATTCAAGAATTATGGCAATGCCGAGTTCCTCAAGACCCGCGACACCATCATCTCCCTCAAGACCCTGCGCCAGGCCCTGGAGCGCGCCGGCGTGCTCACGGCCAATGCCGATATCCCTGCGGCGGTAGAAAAGTGCTACCTGGCGACGGTCCCCAAGTTCAAGACTCAGACCCACTTCTATGGGTATGACGGTCGCGGGGCGGACCCCACCCGCTTCGACTGCATGTATGGCTACAATCTGGGGCAGACGGTTTTCAGCCTCATCGCCAATGGGGCCACAGGTCAGATGGCGGCCATCCGCAATCTGGAGCACGACTTCAAGCAATGGACCCCCATCGGAATCCCCATCGCTCCCCTCATGCACCTGGAGGAGCGCAAGGGCCGCCTATCCCTGGTGATCGAGAAATCCTTGGTGGACGTAAACTCCCCGGCTTTCCGCATTGTGGCCGCTTACCGCGACAAGTGGCTGGCAGCCACCGCCGACGACAACCAGTTCCGCCGTCCGGGCCCCATCCGCTTCACCGGCAAGAGCGAAGAGGACCGTCCCATCACCCTGAAGCTCAACTCCATCGGCTTCAAGCTCGCCAACGGGGATCCGGAGTGATTAGTCGATCGGAAGGGTATCCTTGAAGGTCTCGAAGCAGCGTCGGATCTGCCGGACTTCATCCTCTCCCAGATCGATGAACCTGCAACCGATGCCATTTTCATCGAGGTAGGATACTCTGGCCTTGACCACAGTTGGGTAGGTTTCCGTGGGGAGGCGCAGGTTCAATTTCAGCTCCTGATCGATGTGGAAGCTAGTTCCCGTGCGCGCATCGATAAAAACGCCTCCCAGGCTGATATCCGCCAGGTGCTTCACCCCGGGCATTCCGTTGATGAGCACTGCGCAACGAAAATCCAACCGCGAATGCTCCCGCCGATCGGTTCGGACGGGCAATCGTTTGCGGTGATAGGGCATGCGGCTTTCACCTTATGCTCAGCCCTCGCCGATGGCGGGGCGCTTGAGGGTTTGTTCAAACAGACACATGAGAACGCGCTGCTCATCGCTCTCCTATCTCAATCGGTCCGTGACATTACTTCGATACCCGCTTGTTCGAGGGCGTTGGCGATGGCATCCGTGTCGCCGGCGCCCAGGCGAAAGTAATAGGTTTTCTGCCGGCTCTGGCGGGCCGTCATGCCCACGTTGATGATCTCTCCACCGGCCTCCTCGATAATCTCGACCGCCTGGCGGAAACCCCGGTTGCCATTGCCCACCACCGCATCGATGCGGGTGCTGCTCGATAGAATTCCCATCATATCGATGAAGGCCCGCAGGATGTCGCTCTCGGTGATGATTCCCACCAGGACACCGTCACTGACCACCGGGAGACCGCTGATCTTACGTTCGTAGATCAGGCGGGCAGCCTGCTCCACATCGGTGTCCGGTGCTACCGTCACGGGGTCATGCACCATCAGGTCTCTTAATTCCAGATCAGCCACCATGGCGGGCAGCAGCCCGCGTTTCAGATCGGCCAGGGTCAGAAACCCGCGTAAACGCCGGTTGCCGCTCACCACCGGCAGATGTCGGATGGCGTTGTGCTTCATCTTTTCGAGGGCCTCCTGGATCGAGGCCTCCGGTGCGATGGTGATGGGCTTGGCTATCATCAGATCTTGAACCCACATGTCCGACTCCTTTCAGCAGGGGTACTGCGCTGCTGCGCTCACGGGATTGCGTCGTTTCTGTCCTAAATGCAAGTGGGGGCTTCCCGGCGGCGAAGTTCAGTGACCTGAGGAGGGGAGGGCGCGTGAGGTCGATGGCGTATGGGGCAAGATGAATTGGACCGGGCTAAGAATAGTATACCCGCACTTTCTGGCTGTCAGCAAGAGGGAAATGTTTATCGGAGAACGTGTGCCGGTGGGCCAGTACGCCAGTGAACCAGTGAATTGGATCCAAGCATCTACTGGTTCACCGGCTGATTGGCTCACTGTTTACCGGGTTGATACTGGCACAGGGGCTCCTCTTTGAGGTAGTCGCCGGTGGCCTCGAAGGCCCGCGCACGGCAACCGCCGCACACCTTGCGGTACTCGCAGACGCCGCATTTGCCCTTGTAGTCGTCGATCTTGCGCAGGTTCTGGAACACCTCCGAGTTGCGCCAGATCTCGGCGAAGGAGGCCTTGGTCACGTCGCCGCAGGGGGTCTGGAGGTAGCCGCAGGGCTGGACGATGCCCCGGTGGGAGACGAAGCAGAAGCCGGTGCCGGCCAGACAGCCGCGCGTGACGGCGTCCAGGCCGTGGCTCTCGAAACTCACGGTCTTGCCCTCCTCCCGTGCCCGCTGGCGCAGGATGCGGTAGTAATGGGGGGCGCAGGTGGCCTTGAGCTGGAGGGGCGTCTTATCGCGCTGGTCGTAGAACCAGTTGAGGGTCTCCTCGTACTCCTGGGCGTCGATCTCCTGGTCGACGATATACTTCCCCCGGCCGGTGGGCACCAGCAGGAAGATGTGGTGGGCCACGGCGCCGAGTTCCTCCGCCAGGGCGAAAATCTTGGGGATCTCCTCCAGGTTGGTCTTGGTGACGGTGGTGTTGATCTGGAAGGGGATACCCACCTTCTTGACGATCTCTATGCCCTTGAGGGCCCCGTCAAAGGCACCTTCCTGACCGCGGAAAGCGTCGTGTTTTTCGCGGGTGGCGCAGTCGATGCTGACGGCGATGCGCTGGATGCCGCTGTCGACCATCTTCTGGGCGTGTTCCGGTGTGATCAGGGTGCCGTTGAGGGCCATCACCATACGAAGACCGAGCTGATCGCCGTGTTTGGCCAGGTCGTAGATATCTTCCCGCAGCAGGGGTTCCCCGCCAGTGAGGATGATGATGGGCTTGGCCACCTCGGCGATCTGGTCCAGAAGCCGGAAGCCGGCCTCGGTGTCGAGCTCGCCGCTGTAAGGGCCCATAGTGGCCGAGGCGCGGCAGTGCTGACAGGAGAGGTTGCAATTGCGGGTGGTCTCCCAGGCGACCAGGCGCAGGTTGGGGCCGCCTTCGGGATTGCCGTGTCCATGGCTATGGGGATCTCCACCGGGGTGTCCGTGTGTATGAGAAGGGGGTTGGGTCATCTTTGATCTTCCCTAATTAAGCGTTTAGGCGTTGGGCCGCGTCCATGGCGAAGTAGGTTAAAATCATGTCGGCCCCGGCGCGCTTGATGGCCGTGAGGGTCTCCAACATCACTTTTTCTTCGTCGATCCAGCCCCGTTCGGCGGCGGCTTTGACCATGCTGTACTCGCCGCTGACGTTGTAGGCCGCCACGGGCAGGTCTATCTCGTCGCGAATGCGGGTGATGACGTCCAGATAGGGCAGGGCGGGCTTGACCATGATGATGTCGGCGCCTTCCTCCACGTCCATGGTGGCCTCGCGGATCGCCTCTTGGGCGTTGGCCGGGTCCATTTGATAGGTGCGCCGGTCGCCGAACTGGGGGGCCGAGTCGGCGGCTTCGCGGAAGGGGCCATAGAAGGCCGAGCAGTATTTGGCGGCGTAGGACATGATGGGCACCTGGCTGTGACCGCTCTCGTCCAGGGCGCCTCTGATCTCAGCCACGCGGCCGTCCATCATATCCGAGGGGGCGACCATGTCGGCGCCCGCCGCGGCGTGGGAGACGGCCGTGCGCGCCAAAAGATCCAGGCTGGCGTCGTTGTCCACCTGTTGGCCTTCGATCACGCCGCAGTGGCCGTGATCGGTGTACTGGCAGAGGCAGACGTCGGTGATGACCAGCAGCTCGGGCAAGGCGTCCTTGACCGCCTTGACGGCTCGCTGGACGATGCCGTGCTTGGCATAGGCCTGGGTGCCCAGGGGGTCTTTCTTGGGCGGGATACCGAAGAGGATTACCCCCGGGATTCCGAGGGCGTGGGCCTCACGGGCGGTTTTGACAAGCTGGTCGACGGAGAGATGGTACTGCCCCGGCATGGCGTCGATGGGTTCCCGCACGTCTTTGCCGTCGATGGTGAAAAGCGGGAGAATAAAGTCGTCGGGGGTCAGGATGGTTTCGCGCACCAGGCGCCTTATGGCGTCGCTCTGGCGCAGGCGTCTGCCGCGCGCATCGGGAAAGAGCATGGAGAACTTCCTTTCTTCTCTACATTATTACTATTCAAAACCGTTATAATTTTGAAATAGAAACTATCATCGCAGAATCTGCCTCAAGAAGCGTCGGAGGGCTTCCTAGTCAAGGCGCCGAGGGTGAAGCCGTAGCACTCTGCTATCCTTCGGCAACGCCGGATATGGAGCCCTCCGCCGCTTCCCTTCACCATCAAATACTTTCAGAGATCTCTTCGTCGGTTAAATAGCAGGCGGGGTCGGGCGCCCAGACGTCTCCGTGGACCGCTTCGGCGCGCACCCTGAAGTTGCCGCCGCAGATGTCCAGCCAGCGACAGGCGGCGCAGCGACCAGTGACGTACTGCTTCTTGTTCTTGAGTTTTAGTAAGAGGTCGTCTTCCGGCTCGGTCCAGATCTTGGAGAAGGGGCGTTGGCGCACGTTGCCGAAGCTGTGGTGGCGCCAGAACTGGTCGGCGTAAACCTCACCGTCCCAGCTCACGCAGCCGAAGCCGCGACCGGAGTTGTTGCCCTCGTTCATCTGGAGAAGCTCCAGCACCTCGGCGGCGCGTTCGGGATCTTCCTTCAGCATGCGCTGGTAGAGATAGGGGCCGTCGGCGTGGTTGTCTACGGTGAGGACCTCTTTGGCCAGTCCGCGGTCATGCAGATCCTTGGTGCGGTCCATGATGAGATCCACCGCCTTGCGGGTCTCTGCGTGGGTCAGGTCGTCCTTGACCATCTCTGAACCGCGTCCTGCGTAAACCAAGTGGTAGAAGCAGACCCGCGGAATATCCATCTTCTCAAGGAGATCGAAGATGCCGGGGATCTCTTTCACGTTGGTCTTGTTGATGGTGAAGCGCAGGCCCACCTTGATGCCGACGGCCTGGCAATTGCGGATGCCTTCCAGCGCTTTTTGGAAAGATCCCGAAACGCCCCGGAAGTGGTCGTTGACATCCTCCATACCGTCCAAGCTGATGCCCACGTAGGAGAGGCCGATCTCTTTCAAGGTCTTGGCCATTTTGGCGGTGATGAGTGTGCCGTTGGTGGAGATCACCGCGCGCATACCCTTCTGGACGGCGTAGGCCGCCAGTTCGGGCAGGTCGGGACGCACCAGGGGTTCGCCGCCGGAGAAGAGCATCACCGGCACGCCGTAGCCGGCCAGGTCGTCGATGAGGGCCTTGCCCTCCTCATGGCTGAGCTCGTCGGCGAAGGCTTCCTCAGTGGCGTGGGCATAACAGTGGACGCACTTGAGGTTGCACCGGCGAGTGATGTTCCACACCACTACGGGTCTTTTGTCTTTGGAGAACTGCAGCAGGTGCGAGGGCAGTTGGGAGCTGTGGCGGCCGTAGCGCAGGGCGTCGGATGGCTCGACGGTGCCGCAATAGAGCTTGGAGATTCCGATCATGCTTGGGTGACCTCTTGGGAGATGACGGTTGATGACGGTTCAGCTAGTAGAGAAAGTCGCGCTTACTCCTCCTCCCGAGTCTGGGAGTGTGGTGAGACGAAGTTTGCGGTGACGGCCTGGTTGGGTTTCAGCAACTCGGCGATGAACGCCTCCGGGCCTTCGAGCGCTTTGGCGGTGATGAAAAAGCGGTTGCGGCCTGTTTTTTCTCTAACCAATTTGAATCCGTGTTCAAAGTCCTTGGTGAGTTGTTTATAGAAGGCGTCAATATGCGTCGAGCCCGTCATAATGGTGGTGATGATGTGGTCGATGGCGTCGTCCTCAAGGACGAGATTGATGCCGAAATTTTTGAGAAAATGCAGCTCGACGCTCTTGGCCTGATCGTAGTGGGCCTTGATCTGAGCGACGGTATTATCGATATCACAGATGTGTTTTGAATAAAAGCGGGCGATCAGGTCAATACGCGCCGCATTCAGGGGCAGGCCGTACTTTTCCGAGATCCTCGAGGTGTTGTCCGAGAGGTAGCCCCGCACCATCTCCTGTTCAAGCGTAGCCATGGTTTCAAAGTTGGTCCGATGCTCCGGCGCGTCGGATGCGGCGATGAAGGCCTCCAGCTGCTCGGGGCCGCCTTCGATCATCTCGGCGGTGAGGGGCAGACGCTTCACCTCAGTGGAGGGCAGGTGGCGTTCGTAGGGCAGGAGGGCGTTTTCAACGGCTCCCACCAAACCGCGCGCCCCGGTATGCTCCGCGTAGGCCCGCTTGGCCAGCAGTTCGAGGAGGTCCTCGCCGAACTTGGCCTCTATGCCGTAGGCGGCGAAGTCCAGTTTTTTGCCTAGTATGATTGGGTTGTTGGGGTTCTTGAGGATCTGAAGCAGGTCGGCCTCCTCCAACTGCTCGAAGATGGCGCGCACCGGCAGGCGACCCACGAATTCGGACTCGAAGCCGAAGGCGATGAGGTCCTCAGACTTGACCTCGCTGAGGATGTCCGCAGCCTCATCGGCACGGGTATGCTTGGCGCCGAAGCCGATGGTCTTGGCGGCCAGGCGCTTGTTGATGATCTCGCCGAGGTTGGCGAAGGCCCCGCTGACGATGAAGAGGATGTTGCGTGTGTTGACGCTGGCGTTGTCACGCTCACCGGTTTTGCGGAAGCGCTCGATCTCCTGGATCATGGAGACGGGATCGTGGGGAACCTTGAGCTCCACCTCGGTCTCCTCGAGGGGCTTCAAAAGGGCCCGCTGGACACCGGTGCGCGACACGTCGGCGCCCACCAGATTGTTTGCTGAGGCGATCTTGTCAATCTCATCGATATAGATGATGCCGTACTGGGCCCGCTCGATGTCGCCGTCGGCCTCCTTGACCAGGTCGCGAACAAGGTCCTCCACGTCGCCGCCCACATAGCCGGTCTCGCTGAATTTCGTGGCGTCGCCCTTGACGAAGGGCACACCAAGCTTGTGGGCGATCAGTTTGACCATGTAGGTCTTACCCACCCCGGTGGGGCCGATCATGAGGACGTTGTTCTTGATGCGCCCCACCATGTCGCTGGTGCTGTCGGGGTTGGCCAGGGTGTGGCGAATGCGGTTGAAGTGGGTGCAGATTTTGGTGGCGAGGATGGCCTTGGCGGTGTCCTGCTTGACCATGTACTGATCCAGGTACTGGATCAGCTCCTCGGGCTTGAGGTCGAAGTCGATGGAAGGCTTTTTAAGCGCCGGCTGGCCGCTGGGCGGTGCCGGCGCCGCCTGGGGCATGGTCAGGGGTGCGGTCGCCAGCTTGACGCTGCCGCCAAATTTTTTAGAGAGAAACTCACTTAACTCTTTTTCCAGCTCTTTTGGGTCGGGCAATTTTTCGTCTATAGGTTTCATAGCGCTGACTATAAGCACCTCGCTGTTGGTTTGCAAGTTGCCCCGGCCGGGCTGCCCTGCCATCTCAGGCCGAGTGGTAAAACCCGCTCTTCGCTCTGCTGATACTATACCATATTGGGGTTGATGGGATGCTCAAAAGCAATATCGGCCGTGGGGGCCAAAACCCAAATCAGATGGCCATCAGCGGCCCCTTACCGGAAGCGTAAGGGGGGGCGATCCAACGTGTGCCTCTATCCACAGATCGGTTGACAAAGGCGACTGGCGGTACTAAATCCAGCTTCCTGATTCACAACCGACCAGATAAGGAGCCGCATGGCCGCATCCAAGCCCCCGCGTCGTGAAAATGGTGTGCGGAGCGAGTCGGGGACGCCCCCTTCCGCCTTCCAGACTCGCCAGGTCGTGACGTTGGGCACCGCCCACTTTGTCCACGACGTCTACACGGCCTTCCTTTCCCCCCTGTTGCCGCTGATTATCGACCGTCTCTCTCTCTCCCTGGCAAGAGCCGGTTTTTTGACCACGGTGATGCAGTTGCCGTCTCTGCTCAACCCCTACCTGGGGAGCTTGGCCGACCGGGGACTGGGGCGCCGCTTTGTCATCCTGGCCCCGGCGTTGACGGCCGTCCCCATGAGTCTATTGGGGTTGGCGCCGACCTATGCCGTACTGGTCATCCTGCTTTTCGCCACCGGCATCAGCGTTGCCCTCTTTCACGTTCCGTCGCCGGTGATGGTGGCTAAATATGCGGGGACTCAAAAAGGGCGGGGCATGAGCGTTTACATGACCGGCGGGGAGCTGGCGCGTTCCATCGGGCCCCTCATCGCCGCGGGGTGGGTGTCGGCCTTTGGGCTGGACTATTTTCCCGCCATCATGCTTTTCGGGCTGTTCACCTCGGCCTGGCTGGGATTGCAGTTCAAGGATCCGGTGGGCGCCCGTTTCAG
>JBNKKA010000079.1:0-19551 GCA_050291585.1 Desulfobacteraceae bacterium | reverse complement strand
GATTGCACTGAGTGCCTGTGCCTCGGTGAATGAGGCCGTCCAGGTGATGCAGAGTGGAGCGGTTGACTACCTGGCCATGCCCGTTTCCCCAGAGCGTCTTCTGAAATCCGTCGCTTTCGTCATTTCTTTGTCAAATCCTCCCGTCGCCACCCCTTCATCCGCATCCCAAGCATTTACATCTATTGGCGTACACCAGATCATCACCCAGAATGCCACCATGCTGGACTTGTTGGATATGGTGCGCCGGGTGGCCGACAGCGATGCGACGGTATTGATCACAGGTGAAAGCGGCACAGGCAAGGAGTTGTTGGCCGCCTATGTCCACACCCACAGCGGCCGCGCCGAGCAAGCTTTTGTGGCCATGAACTGCGCTGCGTTGCCGGAACAATTGGCCGAAAGCGAGCTGTTTGGGCACGAGAAGGGGGCCTTTACCGGCGCCATTCATCGTAAGCTTGGACGCTTTGAGTTAGCCCACCAGGGCACTCTGTTGCTGGACGAAATCGGTGAGTTGCCTCTGGCCCTTCAGGCAAAGCTGCTGCGAGTCCTCCAGGCCCGTGTCGTGGACAGGGTGGGGGGGCAGACGCCGGTGGCCATTGACACCCGTGTGGTGGCCACCACCAACCGCGACCTCAAACAGATGGTGGCCGATGGAACCTTCCGCGAAGATCTTTTCTACCGGTTAAAAGTGCTTCCCTTTGAACTGCCCGCTCTGCGGGAACGCAGGGACGACATCCCGCTTTTGGTTGAATCCTTTATCGCCCGTTTCACCGAACGACACCATCGCTCAATCAAGGGCATTACCACTGAAGCGCTCGAACGCCTTATGCAATACCCCTGGCCGGGCAACATCCGCGAATTGGAAAATACCCTGGAGCGCGCGGTGTTGATCAGCCGCCAGGAGGAGATTCAGAAAGTGGACCTGCTCCTGGATGATGGCGGCGCTGAGCGAATCACCGATGTACCGGCTGGCACCACGGTGAAGGAGATGGAGCGCCAGCTGATTCTCTCCACTCTGGGCCATGTGAATGCCAACCGCACCCAAGCTGCAGAGATGCTGGGCATCAGCATCCGCACCCTGCGTAACAAACTCAACGAGTACCGCACCGAAAATCCCGACGTATTCAAAGCCGCAAGCTAACCCGCGTTCGCCATTTCATCCTTGACCCGGCAGAATTGACGGTAGCCCCGGTAAGTTTTGCCTTTAGGGTGCCTATCTTGCAGGTAGAGTATTTTGGGAAAATTTCACAAACTATAGATAATATTAACAATAATATTTGTACAGGGTCGGTCTTAGCCGGTGGTACAAACCTTGCTAATTATGCCTGCATCAATCAACAAGGACGGATTCAATGCCAGTAGACAAACTCTTCGATTCTAACTTTGATTTGATGCAGCGTGCCCTCGATCTGCGTTCACGTAAGCACGAAGTCGTTGTCTCCAACGTCGTCAATGCGGATACACCGGGCTACAAGGCTTTTGATCTTGAAGTAAAAGCGGCCCTCCAGGCCAATAGTCAAAAAACCGGCAACGGAGAATTGACACGCACCCATGCAGGGCATCTGCCCCCGCGCAACCATACCGGCAGCGCTGTTCGTCCGCAGGTGCGTGAACTCTCCTCAGAGGTGAGTCTGCGCGGGGACGGCAATACGGTGGTATTGGAAAAAGAGATGTCCGACCTGGCGCGCAACAACCTTTTATATAGGGCCACATCCCAGGTCATGGGCGCCAAGTTCATGGGCCTTAAAAATGCGATCAAAGGAGGTGGGAAGTAAGCATGGACTTTATGAAATCACTTGATACCAGCGCTGCGGGTATGAACGCCCAGCGCATTCGCATGAACCTGATTTCCCATAACCTGGCCAATGTCAATACGACCCGCACCGCCGAGGGGGGGCCCTACAAGCGCAAGGACGCCCTTTTTGAGACGGTGGCCCCCCAGGCCGACTTTGCGGAGACCTTGCAAAACCGAATGGATTCATATCTCCAACAGGTGCAGGTCAGTGAGATCCGCGAGGACCAGCGGCCGCCCTTGAGGAAATTTGACCCGACCCACCCCGACGCTGATGAGGGAGGCTACGTCTCCATGCCCAACATCAACGTAGTGGAGGAGATGGTCAATATGATGTCAGCCAGCCGCAGCTATGAAGCCAATGTCACCGCGGTTAAGACCACCAAGGACATGGCCATGAGTGCCTTGGAGATTGGACGCTAACGATGAAAATGGACGCCCTTCAACCCGCCCGTATCGAAACGAATAAGCCCGGCCCCGAGTTGCCAGGCGCGGACTCAGCTCCCGAGGCCGGCAAGTTTGGCCACATGCTGCAATCCGCTTTCAACAACGTCAACGAGCTGCAGCTTAAGAGTGATGAAGCCGTTCGCCAGATGGTCAGTGGCGAGAACACCGACATCCATAACACCATGATCACTCTGCAAAAAGCGGAAGTCAGCTTCGATTTGATGATGCAGGTGCGCAACAAGATCGTGGCGGCCTATGAACAGATTCGAACCATGCAAATGTAGAATAGGGACCTATGGCTTTCAATCCTAAAGAGATACCGGCCCAACTGAAAACCCTGCTCAGGCATATTTCGACGGGCAAGCTGATAGCGCTTTTGGTCTTCTTCTTCAGTACTATGGCAGGTTTCATTTTCCTGATCACTTGGTCTGGTGAAGACAATTTTATGCCCCTTTATACTCAGATGGCGCCGGTTGACGCCGGTGAAGTCATCGCCGCTCTTGACGCCAAGAAGGTTCCCTATCGCCTGTCGTCCAATGGGACCACCGTTATGGTGCCACGGGACAAGATTTACACCACCCGCATCGAGTTGGCCACTGAGGGGCTGCCCAATGGTGGCGAAATCGGTTTTGAATTGTTCGATAACCTCAAACTCGGCATGACCGAGTTCGCCCAGACAGTCAACTACCAGCGCGCCCTTCAAGGGGAGTTGGTGCGGACCATCAACGGGCTCTCGGAGGTGGAGAGCAGCCGGGTCCATCTGGTGTTGCCGGAGAAATCCCTCTTCATCGAAGACGAAAGCCCCGCCACCGCATCGGTGATTTTGAAACTCAAAAACGGCCGCTTCCTAACCAAGGATCAGGTTCAGGGCATAGTCAACCTGGTCTCCTCGAGCGTTTCCCAATTGCCGCCCGAGAAGGTCACCGTGGTGGACAGCAACGGCAAGCTACTGGCCGGCAACGAAGACCCCAACGACATGGGCAGCATCTCCAATGATCAGTTGGATTTTCAGGCCAGAGTGGAGCGCGGCATCGAGACCCGTGTCACCACAATGCTGGAGAACGTGCTTGGCAAGAATAAGGCCATCGTTCGGGTTTCCAGTGAATTGGACTTCGTTCGCCAGGAAAAAACCGAAGAACTCTTCCTGCCCGACAACCAGGTGGTGCGCAGCGAGCAGAATTACAACGAAGCCTCCAACCGTGCCAACAAGGGGCCGGCCGGCATCCCCGGCCTGGCCGCCAACGTCACCCAGGGACAAGCCGCAGTGGCCGGCAGAGCAACCACGGATGGTTTTCGCAAAACGGACAACACCAAGAACTATGAGATCGGAAAGGTAACCAGCCATCAGATCATGCCCACTGGCAAGCTCAAACGGCTCTCCGTGGCAGTCGTGGTGGATGGATCCTATAAAAGTGTCGCCGCCGAAGCGGAGGGCGAGGCGCCTTCGGAGACCTACGTGCCCCGCTCCGAAGAAGAGATGGCCAAACTCCAGAACATCGTCAAGCGCGCCGTGAATTTCGATGCCGCTCGCGGGGACCAGGTGGAAGTGGTCAATATCAGCTTCGCTGCCAGCCAGAACGGTTCGACAGATGTTGTCCAGACGCCCGGGTTCATGGATGGGTTGGCTAAATACGCATACTTGCTCAAGTACCTGCTTGCGGGCGGTTTTATTTTTTTCAGCTACCTCTTCATAGTCAAACCACTGATTGCCTGGTTGACCTCCACCTCCGTCGAAGACTACGAGCTGATAGAACAATTACCAAAAACCATCGCCGAGTTGGAGCAGGACTATGGCGGAACCAAGCTCCCATACACCCAGCAAGCCGCTGAGCTCATATCAAGTAATCAGGACGGCACGGCGCAATTGATGCAGTCCTGGCTGAAAGAAAAATGATCCATATATTCGCGACTATCTCTGCAATGAAATTGCCACTGTTAGCTTGTCTGGAACTGACTTAAGCAGGAAAGAACACCGCTGATGAATCCCAATAAACTCGCCGGCTCCCTCAAAGCAGCCATCCTCGTCCATGCCATCGGGTCAGAAGCCGCCAGCAGTCTGCTGGGCCGACTCGGTGACGCTGAGCGGGCCATGATCTACAAGCTGCAATCGCAGATGGGCAAGATTTCGCCGGATCTGGTGGAGCGGGTGGCTCAGGAGTTTCTCAGCAATGTCGGCGGCGGCCAGTTGACCCATGAACCCCAGGCTGAAGGGCAGGCTGAAGGGGGAAGCAATGGCGGTGGCCCGGCGCAATCTTCTGCGTCTGAGGCTGCGGTTGTAGGAGACAGCGCCAATCAGCCCTCCAATCTGACAGCCGTTCAGAATATCGAGGCCGGCCAACTGGTTCAACTCATCAAAGACGAGCATCCCCAGACCATCGCCTTGATCATCGTCAACCTCAAACCCAATGCGGCCAGTGACGTTCTGGGCCAGCTACCCGATGAGCTCAAGGCCGATGTGGCCTATCGCATCGCCAGTCTGGATAAGGTCGTCTCCGGAATGGTCGAAGAGATCGACAAAGTGTTCGCCGAGATTCTACAGAACAAAGACAACACCTCCACCCAGGAAGCCGGCGGCGTTACCCATCTGGCAGAGATCCTCAATCAGATTGACGGCGCTTCCGCTGAGCAGATAATCGATGAGATTGAGGAGAGCGATCCTGACATGGCAGAAGAGATCAAGGCCAACATGTTTGTCTTCGACGATATCGTCTATGTTGACGATAAAGGGTTGCAGCAGGTCCTGCGGGCCGTCGAATCCAACGAGCTGGCCTTGGCCTTGAAAGCCGCTGCAGATGAAGTCAAAGAGAAGATCTTTAAAAATATGTCCGAACGGGCATCCGCCATTCTCCAGGAGGAGATGGAGGTGACCGGCGCCGTACGCATGAAGGATGTGACCGATGCCCAGCAAAAGGTCACCAGAGTCATTCAGGAAATGGAACGCAAAGGCGAGCTGATCATCAGCGGCCGTGGGGGGGAGGAGTTCATTGCTTAACATGGTAACGCATTCAACATCGGATGGCGACGGTTGTTTTAAACCCCATTGTTTCCCTGAGATTGACGGTGCCTTCGCCCCCGCTGAGCCCATGGTCGATGAGAAAGTTCCGTCAAATGACGGCCAAAAACCCGTCGGTACTTTCATCCCCGCCCGCCATGGACAGGATGCGTCTGATGGGACCGGGCCCTCAATAGAGGAACGCCTTGCGGCTGCACGCCAGGAAGGGCACGCCGCCGGGTATGACGAGGGGCAGAGATCGGCGGCCGGATCTCTGGCACCGGTTATTCAGGCGCTTCAGAGTGCCGTCAGTGCTGTGGCCGCCAATGAGACTCAATTGACGGCCCAGGCGGAAAAAGCGGTCGTGGAGCTATCCCTGGCCATCGCCCATAAGATTATCCCCCAGGCAATCAACGATTTGCCCGACGCTTTGTTGACTGTACTTAACCAGGCCCTCTCCAAGGTGTTGACCGGTACCCGCCTAAATCTGCGCGTCAATCCCGAGGATCTCGAACGCCTTTCGGCCAACCAGAGTGAGCTGGCCCTGCCGCCTATCGATCCAACGCGTCTCAGCTGGAGCGCAGACCCCACCGTGGGGCCCGGAGGGTGCATCCTCGAAACCGATTTTGGCGATATCGATGCCCGTATTGAGCACCAGTTAACCATCATTGAGTCTCTTTTTCGCGGCCAACTCTCCAAAACCATCGCCACTGAGGAAGGGTAGGGGACCTGAATGACCCTTGAGAAACGCACAAAACGCTACCTCGAGATCCTGGGAGACACCATGACGGTGCGCGCCAGCGGACGTGTCACCAAGGTGGTCGGCCTGGTCCTGGAAGCCACCGGCCCGGCGTCACAACTGGGTAGCGTGTGCGAAGTCCACTCGCCGGACAAGCAGACTAAAATCATGGCGGAGGTGATGGGCTTTCGCGAGAACACGGTGCTGCTCATGCCCCTGGAGGAGATGCGCGGCATTGGACCTGGCAGCCGGGTCATGGAAGTCTCTCCCCAGGCCGACATCGGGGTGGGTAAGGAACTCCTCGGCCGCATTGTCGATGGCCTTGGCCAGCCCATTGACGGCAAGGGGCGTGTCAATGTCGAAACCCACTATCCCATATATGGCAAGCCCATCAACCCCCTCATGCGCAGCCGCATCAGCGAACCCCTGGACCTGGGTGTACGCGCCATCAACGGCGTCCTCACCGTGGGGCGCGGCCAGCGCATGGGTATCTTTGCGGGCTCCGGCGTGGGCAAAAGTGTACTGCTTGGCATGATTGCACGCCGTACAGTGGCGGATGTCAACGTCATCGCCCTCATCGGCGAGCGCGGCAGGGAGCTTAACGAATTCATCGACCAACAGCTGGGGCCCGAGGGACTGAGCAAGTCCGTGGTGGTCGTGGCCACATCAGATCACCTGCCCCTCATCCGCATGCGCGGCGCCTTCATTGCCACGGCCATCGCCGAATATTTTCGTGATCTCGGCCTGACCGTCAACCTGATGATGGATTCGGTCACCCGCTTTGCCATGGCCCAGCGGGAAATCGGCCTGGCCGTAGGTGAACCGCCCACCACCAAAGGGTATACGCCGTCGGTTTTCACCTTGCTGCCCAAATTGCTGGAGCGGGCCGGCACCTCCCAGCGGGAGGGCTCCATCACCGGCCTCTACACGGTGTTGGTGGAGGGTGACGACATGAACGAACCCATTGCCGATGCGGTTCGTTCCATCCTGGATGGGCATGTGGTCCTCAGCCGTGAGCTGGCCCATCAGAACCATTTCCCGGCCATCGATGTGCTCAAGAGCATCAGCCGGGTCATGAACGACATCACCACCCTGGACCACCGCCACAACGCCGGCATGCTCAAAGAGATCTTGGCCACCTATAGGAAGGCTGAGGACCTGATCAACATCGGTGCATATGTGGCCGGTTCCAATCCAAAAATTGACCATGCCATCGATAAGATCGATCAGATCAACACCTATCTGCGTCAGGATATTGAGGAGAATGGAGACTTTGACACCAGTATGAACAGGCTCGACCAGGTGATCAATAGCTAAAAGTGAAGGGGATCGTATGTACCAGTTCAATTTGGAACCCCTTCTAAAACACCAGCGGTTTCTTGAAGACCAACACCAGAAGGAATTGGCGGAGATTCGCCTCCAACTCAACGCGCAAAACACGAAGCTGGAGCAGATGATCCGGAAAGAAGCAAAAATGACAGCCCATTTGAAAGAAAAGCAGAGCGAGACCCTAAGCAGCGACGATCTGATCCTCTACCGCCACTATTTTGACCGCCTGCGGAAAGATGTCGCCAAGCAGCGCGAAATCACCCGCAAAACCGAACGCTGTTTCCGCGTCAAGCAGGAGGAGCTCATCGAGGTGGTCAAAAAGCGCGAGATGCTCGAGCAGCTCAAAGAAAAAGGGCTGTCCGCTTATCAGGAGAAACTGTTGCGCAAAGAGCAGGCCGATCTTAACGAAGCCGCTTTGAGCGCCTATAATCGAAACCATATGTCCAGCTAAAGGGCATTCAGGAACAGGTATCTTCTATCCTAGTACATGAGGCGCCGATGCAAGTAAATTTTACCCCCATGCCGGCCACCGGCGAGATGAAGATGACGGATGCCCCGCCAGTGACGAGCCCGCCCATGGCCGAGGTCCAAGCCGATGGAGCCGAAAGTCGGGGCGGGACGACTGACAGCCAAAAAGGCTTTCGCGAAACCATGGATGACCTTCTGCGCAGGGCCGAATCTGGAGATGTAGACAGCGGCGACCAGGCGACTTCCAACCCATCTGAAGAAAGCGAAGCATCCGATTCCGAGGTGGCGCTCCTTGAGATCAGCGCACCACGGCTCCAGCACCAACAAAATGGCGAGTCCGGATTGCCCATAGTGGCCGCCACTGAGGACCCGGTGGGCGAGGCGGCTTCCGGTGGGAAGGGCCAGGCCGGTAAGCTGATGCAGCCCCAAATCGACGGCGCCCAGGCAGATCTGCTGCTGGAAGGCGAGGGGGATACTTCGACACCTGCAGCTGGTAATGGCAACGCTGCCACCGGCTCACTTGAAAATCTCAAGACCTTCCTCCAGGGTGAAGCCACTGAGTCCCCGAAATCCACTATCCAGGGTGATTCCACAACCTTTCAAAATGCTTCTACCCTGCGCGATGCCTCTATCGAAGGCGTTTCAAAGGAAACGGTGATCGATCCTAAGGCGGCCGCGGAACTGAAGACGGTCCCAGAACCGCAAGTCACCTCTGAAGCCAAAGTGAGTTCTGCTCCGGTAGAAGCGGTCAGCCCAGAGGCATCCACTGTCCTTTTGAAATCCTCAGGAAGAGGAGATGCGCAAGCGGAAACCTCTAAAAACGGCTCATTGAAAACACAGACCGACGATGGCAAGATGGCGAGCCAACTCCTCGATAGTGCTGTGCGTGCCCCCCAGGCACAAGGTCGTCCCGGCCAAGAAGCTGCATTAAATACCAATAACGCAGCCCGTGTTGTCACCATGGAAGAACCCGCAGCAAAGGAAACTCAGCCCCAGGGTTTTGCCACCCTGGTGGAAAGCATCGAGAAGGGCGGGGCCGAGGCTAAACCCGTAAATCCTGTGACCGAGAACCTCCTGGATCTAGTGGGAGCCTCCGGCAATAAGCAGGCGGCCAATACCCTGAGCGCCTCGAGCAACGTTGTCAAGGCAGATGCGGCAATATGGCAGCCCGCAACAAAAGAGGACGTCATCCGGCAGATCGTCGACTCAGCCAAACTGCGTTTCCAAAGCGGTCGGGGTGAGATGCGCATTCAGCTCAAACCCGAATCATTGGGCCATGTGCGGCTGGACATCTCCACTGATCAGCATCAGGTGATGGTCAAGGTGGTGGCAGAACTGCCCGCAGTCAAAGAGCTATTGGAAAGCAATCTGCCCCACTTGCGTGCCGAACTTCAGGGCCAGGGTTTGGAGATCCATAAATTCGATGTCTCTGTCGGCGGTGACAGCGCGTCCCAGAATAAAGAGCAGCAAACCTGGGCACAGCACCAGAACGGACGCCACGGAGGGGGCGCTTTTGCCCAGGAAGACGCGGAAAATCCAAATGAACGCCGCGCTCCCCGGAATCTCCAACAGCCTGCGGCTGAAAGTGAATCCGATAGGGTCGATTACTTCGCTTAACCGAAATATCAGGTTTTAGGATCGACCTAGTACTAGCGCACCATGCGGTTAGCGCCTCATCAAGGAGAAAAAGCATGTCATTGATCGGCATCGACAACGTACAGAGCGCGGCTCAGACCAGCACCCAGGCCTCATCGAACGATACCCTGGGCAAGGACGAATTTCTCACTATGCTGGTAGCCCAATTGCAATATCAGGACCCAATGAATCCCATGGACAGCACTGGCTTTACGGCTCAGCTGGCCCAGTTCAGCTCTCTGGAGCAGCTCGAAAACATCAATTCCGCACTGGAATCCCAGGCGGCTCACTATGCATCCAACGAGAACGCCCAAGCGGTCCAGTTCATCGGCAAGCAGGTGACCGCTGTTGGCAACAGCATAGAACTTGATGACAGCGGTACGGCGACCTTGAATTTCGACCTGCAAGGGGATGCCGATGGAGTTTACTTTAAAATTTACGACGCCGCCGGCGCTTATGTGGCCGACTTTGAAGTTGGTTCCCTTTCCGCCGGCGAGCAGCAGGTGACCTGGGACGGCACCGACCAGAATGGCCAGCCATTGCCAGAAGGGCAGTATTCATTTGACGTCCTGGCCGTAGACGAACAGGACGTTTCGGTGCCGGCGACCACATATGCGACGGGCGTGGTGACAGGGGTCAGCTACCAGAATGGTCAGGCCTACCTGCAGACCGACAGCTTTCTACTGCCCCTCAGCTCAGTCGTGCGCGTCGATCAGGCGGCCGCCGGGGCATAACGCATTTGAAGACAAAAATACAAAGCCACCAAAGCTGAAAGGAAAGATCACATGATAGGGTCATTATATTCAGGCATCTCCGGGCTGAAGGCCAACACCAGCGCCATGGCGGTGATCGGTGACAACATCGCCAACGTGGACACCACTGGCTTTAAAGTCTCGCGGGCCTCCTTCGCCAACATTTTCACCGCCTCCATGGGTCAGAGCCGTACTCAGATCGGCCGCGGCGTGATCATGAACGGGGTCAATCCCAACTGGGACTCGGGATCCATGGAGAACACCACCAGCGTCACCGATCTGTCCATCAATGGCCAGGGCATGTTCATCGTGCGCGACGACGACTCCGGTGGGAACTATTATACGCGCGCCGGTAAATTCGATTTTGACCGCGACGGCAATCTGGTCACCCCCGACGGGCTGGTCGTCCAGGGCTACCCCATTGATATCAACGGCAACTCTGGACCCATCGACGATATCGTATTGCCCAACGGGACCAATTCACCACGTGCCACCGATGAGCTCAGCTTTGAACTCAATCTGGATGCCACCGCAGCCGACGGGGACACCTTCGACAGCACGATCACGGTTTACGATTCTTTAGGCGCCCCTGTGGAACTGACTTTTCAGTTCACCTACGACCTGGCAAATACGGAATGGGACTGGGATGTGACCCCCTCCACGGGAGCGAGCGCTAGCACCGGGAGCATCAGTTTCGATCCAGATGGCAGCCTTGATGCGGCCACCGAAGCTTTAGGCGACCCGACCATCACCGTCACCGGGCTGGCCGGCGCAAATCTGAGTATCGACTGGACGTATCTGGATGGGACGACCACAGACGGCAGTGTCACCGGATATGCCTCAGATTCCACAAAGACGGCACAGACTCAGAATGGCTACCCGCCGGGGATGCTCCAGGGGGTCTCGGTTGACGAGGACGGCTATTTTACCGGACTTTACTCCAACGGGACCATGATTCCCTTTGCCCAGGTGGCCTTGGCGGATTTCGCAAGTTATGCCGGGCTGGCCAAGCAAGGTTCCAATCTCTATTCGGAATCACTGGCATCTGGCCAGGCATTGGTTTCCTCACCGGGCGCCTCGGGGATGGGTTCTGTTGCGCCCAACACCCTGGAAATGTCTAACGTGGACCTGGCCACCGAGTTTGTGGAGTTGATTACCACCCAGCGCGCCTTTCAGGCCAACTCCAAGGTGATCACCGCCAGTGATGAGGTGCTGGCTGAGTTGATCAATATTAAACGATAATCTAACCCACACCTTTTAAACCTCACCCGCCCCCCGCTCCCCCGCGTTCGGGTGACATGGCTGCGGTCGCAGAACCCATGCTCTGCGACCGCAGCTCATCTTTCTGCGTTTGCTTCAAGCCCCTGTTCTCGCTGTCAAAGGCTTGACTGGTAAAGATGAAGTTTGACGCTGGTAAACCGGCTCAACTTCTCTTTCTTGCGACACCGGCCAGCGGCCGGCGGCCTCCTGTTGCCCTCGAATCCCCCTGAATTAAGCCTTCTCGCGCTTCTACCTACGCTTCAAGCGTTGATGCCTCCTCCATGGCACAGTCCCTGCTATCAATCTGTGCGATACATGTCTGCAGCCCGTTTTCAAGTGCTGCCGCCTAGCTACATGAAGAAAATCGTTCTTCTCACTCAGGAGTTTTGGATGGATATAGCAACTTTCATGGGCCTCATGGTTGCCGGCGGTCTGGTCATCAGCTCAATTCTGCTGGGAGGACCGGGTGCTTGGTTCATCAACGTCCCTTCTCTGATGATCGTAGTGGGGGGCACCATGGGGGCGACCCTGATCAACTACCCCTTTGGGGAGGTTGTCAGTGTCCTGCGGGTTACCAAAAATGCCTTTCGACACCGCTCCCAGCCAGCCACAAGCATGATTCCCATGATCGTGAAACTGGCCCGCCAAGTGCGCCGGGAGGGGATCCTGTCCCTGGAGAACGCCCTGAATAAAATCGAATATCCCTTTCTGCGCAACGCCCTGGAGATGGCCATCGACGGGATGGAGGCGGAGGCCATCGAAACCGTTCTGTCCACCGAAGTGCTCTACCTGGAGGAGCGCCATCGTTTAGGGGCCGAGATCTTCTCCACCATGGGCACCTTCGCGCCGGCCGTGGGTATGTTGGGCACCATCATCGGGTTGGTGCAGATGCTCATGCAGATGGAGGATCCCAGTGGCATCGGCGCTCCAATGGCGGTAGCCCTGTTGACCACTTTTTACGGCACGCTTCTGGCTAACCTGCTCTTTCTACCCATTGCGGGCAAGCTCAAAGTGCGCAGCCGCCAGGAGATGCTGGCCAAGCAGATGGTAATCGAGGGGGTGATCTCCATCCAGGCGGGCGACAATTATCGTATCGTCGAACAGAAGCTCAAGGCCTTTCTATCGCCGCGTCTGCGACCTGGTGGAAACAATGCCAACGCCTGAAGCAGATAGAGATCGAAACGGGAGAAATGCTAACCGGTATAGGCCTCGCCAGGGATGGTCCGAAGCGCCCAGCGAAACGCCGCCCGCAAATGGGTGGCAAGTGGTTTACACAGGCTTTGTGCTGATTTTGCTTTGCTTTTTCATCATGTTGACCTCCTATGCCTCCTTTGAACAGGCCAAGGTGATGCAATTTACGGAGGCCTTCTCCGACGCCATCAATATCTTCTCGGGCGGCCAGAGCGTTGACAAGGGCAAGACGGTCCTGCCGCCCTCCGCCGAGATCGTCTCCAAAGAGAGTCCCACCGCCAAGCTCATCGAGGATATCGCCAGCTTTGCCAGTGAGAACGACCTGATGGATGTGGAGTTGCGCGTGGACCCTAAAGCGGTGGTCATGACCTTGCCTGATGCAACCCTTTTCGATAGTGGAACTGCACGCATCAAAAGCGGAGCGGCACCGACCTTGAACAAAATCGGCCGTCTCATTGGCCAAGTACATTGCCATGTGCGCATCGCCGGGCATACCGACAGCAAGCCCATCAGCACCGACCAGTTTCCCTCCAACTGGGAGCTGTCCACTGCGCGGGCCGTGAACGTGCTGCGCTTTTTCCTCGAAAAAACCGGTATCCCCACAACGCGTCTCTCCGCCGCCGGGTATGCTGCTTATCAGCCTCTGCCGGGAGATGATGCCGATGCCCGTCAGCGTCGCGTGGAGATCATCTTTCTGACACATGAGCTCGGGGAAGGTAAGCCGGTCTGAACATGCGAATACGCCCGAAAAATTCAGAAAAGTCGACGTCAGAGGGTATCTGGCTGACCACCTTTAACGATATGATGACCCTATTGATGGTTTTCTTTGTGCTGCTCTTCAGCATGAGCACGGTGGATATGAAGCGCTTCAAACGCTTCCAGGGGGAGTTGCAGAGCGCCCTGGGGATTCTTGAGGCTGGCCAAAAAACCGCCGTGGGGGTTGTGGAGCCGGAGCCCCCCATGTCCAGGACCGCCCCTGATGATGCGGTCGAACAGCCACCGCCGGAGGTCGTCGCTGAGGTGCGTGCCCTGAGAAGCCTGAGCGAGCGCCTCGGACTACCCAGCTCCTGGTCGCCCCGCCGCATCCAAATTACCCTGGAGGACGCGCTCTTGTTTGGATCGGCCCAGACGCGTTTCAACCAGAAGGCGCTGCCGGTGCTCGCTGAGGTGGCCGCCGCCTTGGCCAAGATCGGTGGGCAGATCCTCGTGGAGGGTCACACGGACAATCGCCCCCTGGTGTCGGCGCGTTACCCCTCCAATTGGGAGCTGTCCACGGCGCGGGCCGCCCAGGTGGTTAAATACCTGATCAGGACCGGGCAGGTCGCCCCCCAGCATCTGGCGGCCGTTGGCTATGGCGACAGCAAACCGATCGCTTCCAACGACACGCCTGCCGGTCAGGCAGCCAATCGACGGGTCGAAATCGTCCTGTTAATGGGTCAAGAGAATGGCTGAATTATTATTATCGCATATCGATTAGGAGAACACTGATGTCCAAAACACTCATCATCATCATCGCCGCTGCTCTGCTCTTTGTGATGGCCCTCATGGGCGGCGGTTTTTTTATCATCTGGACCAAGATGTCGGCCCTCTCGGCGCCGGTGCCAACGGCCGAAGAGGAGGTCGTTGAAGAGGAGGTGCCCGAGGAGATCGGGCCCCTATACTCCCTCGGAACCCTCATCGTCAATCTGGCGGACGAAGGCGGCAAGCGTTACCTGCGGGTCTCCATCGAACTCGAGCTGGAATCGCCGGAAATGACCGAGGAGGTCGAAAAGCGGCTGCCCCAGGTGCGTGATAGCATCCTGATGATCCTACCCACCAAGACTTTCGCCGATATCAATACTACCCCGGGTAAGATTGCCGTGCGCGACGAACTGCTGGCGGCCATGAACGCGATCGTCAAAACGGGCAAGATCAATAACCTCTATTTCACCGAGTTTGTCGTTCAGTAGAAAGAGGGCCCAATGGCTGACCAGATTCTATCCCAGGAAGAGATCGATGCCCTCCTAAGTGCCATGGATAGTGGCGAGGTGGAAATCGAGGATGAAAAGCCCCGTGAAGTAAAAGTTCGTCCTTACGATCTGACCTCCCAGGGTTCCATGCTGCGGGATCAGTTCGACGCGCTGGACGAGATTTACGACAAGTTCATCAGCCTGCTTAACAATACCTTCCAGAACACCTTGCAGCGCGCCTTTGAGGTTAAGATCGCTTCCAAGGAGGTGGTCAAGTTCAATGATTTTCTGCAGGCCTTCTCCAACCCCACCGGTTTCACCACCTACAGCATGGAGCCCTTGATCGGATCGGCCCTGTTGGCCATCGAACCCAACCTGGTGTTTTCTCTCATCGACTGCATGTTCGGCGGCAACGGCCGCCCCCTGGAGAAGATCCGTGAGTTCAGCATAATCGAAAACCGCATGGTTAAGCGCTTCGCTATAGACGTCCTGGGAGAACTGGAGAAGGCCTGGGAAGTGGCATATCCTGTGCAGATTCATCTCAAAAAGATGGAGACCAAACCCGAATTCGTCAATTTAGTGAACCCCAGCGATCTGTTGATCATCGTCGTGTTTTCCATCTCAAATCCCGTGTTCAGCGGCAATATCCATATTGCCACGCCCTATTTGATGCTCGAACCGATCAAGGACAAATTAAGCTCCAGCTACCTGCGCGAGAAGGATATGGCCCACAGTTTTCGCCACCAGCTGCGCGCTTTGCTCAAAGATACCGATGTACAGGTGGTGGCGGAATTGGGACGCATGAACTGCAGCATGCGCAACATCATGGAACTCGAGGTCGACGATGTGATCCGGTTGGGAAGCGGTCCCCAGGATGCCGTTGTACTGAACGTCGAGACCGTCCCTAAATATTTAGGCATGCCCGGTGTGGTCAAAGGCAACCGGGCGGTTCAGGTGACCGATTTGATAGCGCCCCAATTCGATGACGCCTTCGAGTGAAAATATCCCATGAGGCTTCCCATACGGCCCTGGACAGTGGGTGGGCATTGGGTTCAGAAAATGAGGACTTTAAATGAGTGATACAAATGGTGCCGCAACCAACACTGCCGATGCAAAGCCCACCGCTGCCGCAAATGGCGCCGAAGCCGGTCCGGGCAACCTGGATTTCATCCTGGATATCCCTTTGGAGATCACCGTGGAGTTGGGCCGTACCAAAATGATGGTCAACGAGCTGCTCAAACTAGGGCAGGGCTCCATTATCGAGTTGGGCAAGATCGCCGGTGAGACCCTTGAGATTCTGGCCAACAAGCGCCTCATCGCCCGGGGTGACGTGGTGGTTATCAACGACAAATACGGCATCCGTTTGACTGAGGTGATCAGCCCGGCGGAGCGCGTGGAGAAATTGGGATGAACTACCAACCGGATCTCTGGACAACGGCCCTGCGCCTGGGGCTCTCCCTGGGGTTGGTGGTGCTTCTGTGCTGGGGTGCTTTGGTTCTATCGCGCCGTTTTCTGCAGCGGACGCCAGTGGGTGGCGGAAGCCGTCTCATGAAAGTTCTCGGCCACCAATACCTGGGGATGAAACGCACCATCACCATGGTCAAAGTCCCTGGGGCCGTTCTGGTGCTCGGTGTCACCACTGATCGTATCCAACTCCTCAGCCGCATCGATGACCCAGAACAACTGGCCGCTCTCGAAAATCCGTCGGAAACGCCACGGCAGAGCCGTTTTGCCGACCATTTGGCAAAGTTCACCGGCGGCAGGAAGAATGGCGATCTTGATGACTAACGGCGATCGATCCTCCCAAGGCGTGTCGGCTGTCTGGCTGTTGAGTATTCTGTGCTTACTGGTCCTCCTGGGTGGATTGACCGCTTCCACCGCCGAAGCGGCGCCGCCCTTCCTGAGCGTCAGCCTGGACGAGGCCCAGGAGCCAGGTCAGGTGGCCGTGGTCATGCAGATCTTTTTGCTCATGACGGTGCTCTCCCTGGCGCCGGCTCTCCTCATCATGCTGACCTCATTCACACGTATCGCCATCGTGCTCTCTCTATTGCGCCAGGCCATGGGTGCCAATCAATTGCCGCCCAACCAGATCCTCATCGGGCTGGCCCTTTTTCTGACCTTTTTTATCATGACACCGGTATGGCAGGTGGTCAATGAGACGGCCCTGCAACCCTATCTGCAGGAGGAGATCACCCAACAGGAGGCTTTTCAAAAGGCCCTTGAGCCCATTCGCGGATTCATGCTGCGCCATACCCGCGAGAAAGATCTGGCTCTGCTGGTGGATGTGGCCAAGATGGAGCGGCCTAAGAACCGGGAGGAGATTCCCACCCAGGTGCTGATTCCGTCATTTATCATCAGTGAACTTAAAACCGCCTTTCAGATCGGCTTCATGCTCTACGTGCCTTTTTTGATCATCGACATGGTGGTGGCCAGCGTGCTCCTCTCCATGGGCATGATGATGCTGCCCCCCATCATGGTGTCGCTGCCCTTTAAGCTGATGATCTTTGTTCTGGCCGACGGCTGGTACCTCATCGTCGGTTCCCTCGTCAAAAGCTTCACCGGTTAGGAGGAGTGCCTAATGACGCCCGAGTTCATCACTGCTTTTTTCATGGATTCAATCAAGACCGCCATCTTGCTGGCCAGCCCCATGCTAATGGTGGGTCTTTTTACCGGGGTCCTGGTGAGCATGTTTCAGGCCGCCACCCAGATCAACGAGATGACCCTCGTCTTCGTCCCCAAGATGCTGGGGGTGGCCCTGGCGCTGTTGGTTTTTTTCCCTTGGATGCTCAAACTTATTACCGGGTTTATGGAAAACCTTATCGTCAACCTGCCCCTCTATGTGCGCTGATTCATGCTTACACTGAACCTCTCATTGGGCCAGCTTCAGGCCTACCTGGTGATTTTTCTGCGGGTCAGCGCCATTTTGTTTGTGGCGCCGGTCTTCGATAACCGCAGCATTCCCATCCTCTTCAAGGTCGGCTTGGCCATCAGCATCAGTCTGCTGCTCTATCCCGTTGTTCAGCTCAATACCGACGCCGCCTTCGAGAATGCCTTCCGCTTCGCCTTCTGGGTGGGGGCCGAGATCGCCCTGGGCGTCGTTATCGGCATGAGCGTCAAGATGTTTTTTACCGGCATTCAGTTGGCCGGGCAGTTCGCCGGATTTCAGATGGGCCTGGCCATCGCAAACGTCATGGATCCGTCCACCAGCGCGCAGATGCCTATTCTGGCCCAATTTAAAAACCTTTTTGCCATTCTGATCTTTCTAGTCACCAACGCCCATCACTGGTTCTTTCGAGCCCTGGTGGAGAGCTTCACTCTGGTGCCGCCATTTCAGATCCAGGTTCACGATAATCTCTTCGCCGCAGTGATGGCCATGGCGGCCAACATCTTCATCATCGCCATCAAGATCGGCGCCCCCGTTATGGGCGCCATGCTGATTACCAGTGTCGCCTTCGGTATGCTGGCCCGGACGGTGCCGCAGATGAACGTATTTATTGTGGCCATGCCCGTGAAGATTTTGCTGGGCCTGGTTTTCCTGAGTATCTCGCTCCCTTATATCGCCGCTTTTCTGACCGAGCGCTTCGCCTACCTGGGACGCGATTTGCTTCAGATAATCAAGCTGATGGGAGCGTAAGCAAACATCATGGCCGACGGATCGGACCAGGAAAAAACTGAGGCCCCAACATCAAAAAAGCGTGCGGATGCGCGCAAAAAAGGGCAGTTGCCCAACAGCCGCGAGCTCACATCAGTGGTCATTCTGCTCACCGCTCTGGGGGTTTTCTTCTTTGGGGGCAGTTGGATGCTCAGCCGCCTGATAGCGTTCATGAAGGTCACCTTCGGTAACGCCGGCAGCTTCGAATTCCAGATCGACACCATGTCGGTCTACTTCTGGACAGTGTTCGGAAGTGGTATCAGCATCTTAGCTCCCACAATGGGAGCACTTATGCTGGCCGGGGTGGTTGGCAACGTGTCCCAGAATGGTTTTCTGCTGACCACCGAGACCCTGAGCCCCAAACTCAGCAAACTCAACCCACTCTCGGGGCTCAAGAACCTTTTTTCGCTCAAGTCTCTCACAGAGCTGGTCAAATCGATCATCAAGATCCTCATCATCGGTACGGTCTCCTACCTGGTTGTCAGAAAGGAGATGGACGCCTTTCCCGGGCTGATTAACCTGGGGGTGGCCGACATCCTCATCTTTATTTCCAAGGTCGCCTTCAAGACCATGCTCTACACCAGTCTGGTGATGATCCTGATGGCCGTTGCCGATGTGGCTTACCAGCGTTGGCAGCACGAGAAGGACCTGCGCATGACCAAGCAGGAGGTCAAAGACGAGTCCAAGCAGCGCGAAGGCGACCCAGCCGTCAAGGCCCGCATCCGAGCCGTTCAGCGCGACATGGCCCGTAAGCGGATGATGGCCGCGGTTCCCGAGGCCACTGTGGTGATCACCAACCCCACCCACCTGGCCATCGCCCTGAAATTCGATAAAGAGCTGCCTGCCCCCATCGTTCTGGCCAAGGGCGCCGGCCATGTGGCCGCCAAGATCCGCGCCATCGCCAATGAGAACGGCGTGCCCATCGTGGAACAAAAACCCCTGGCTCGTTCCATGTACAAGCTGGTGGAGGTGGGCGGCTACATCCCTGTCGAGCTTTACCGCGCTGTGGCAGAAGTGCTGGCTTATGTCTATCGCCTCAAGGGTCTCGTGCACGCCCCCTGATGCTATGCCCTTGCTAAAGGTCTAGCAAAGATGGCCCCAGCCATGGCGGAATATTGACACCGAGCCTGCCTCCCGTTGCGTGTATGCCTTTAAGCACCGCTGGCCCCCATCAATAGCGTCCTTCCGCCGAGCCTTTGACCCCTGCCGCCAGAATTCCTTCATTTTTTAAGCTATCACGGTTGCGGCGATGCCACCGGGCCTCCCGCTAAAGTTAAAAAATATACTTTTCTTTTAGACGCTTAGCCCAGAATTAATGCAACACGGTTCTCCATGCATATGGCTTACG
>JBNKKA010000078.1:0-19608 GCA_050291585.1 Desulfobacteraceae bacterium | reverse complement strand
AGCCGTCGCCAGGCGGTAAAAGGCACGAGGGCCTTGAGCAGACCGAATACTATTATGGGCACGCACCAGAAAAGGGTGTTGACCACATAACCCGAGATGGACATTACCCCGCGCAAAGGGCCGGGAAGCCAGCGGAAGAGCATCTTTTGCCTCCAAAACGAATTGATGAGCGCAGGCGCAGCATTAAAAAATAGGATATCTAACCGAATAAGTAAGCAAACCCGCTCAGAATGGCAATCTCTGGCAGGATGGGTGACAAAAGTTTTACATTTTCGACCCCTCCGATTACGGCCCGACTGGTAGCACAGAGTTGATCCTGAGACGATGACCGTCACTGTTGAAAGTGACCGCTCCCAGAAAATCGGTGCGCCAGAGGCGCGCGCCTTGTGCCCGGTAGCTGGCGGTCACCTCTGGGTGGGGGAAATGGTAGGGGTTCTGCCAGCCCACGGAGAAAACCACCTCCTCCGGGGACACGGCCGCAACCCAGGCAAGGCTGCTTGACGACCGGCTGCCGTGGTGGGGGGCGAATAGGACGGTGGCGGGCAGGGTTCCGGGTGGGTGGCTCGCCACCAGATCTGCTTCGGCCCGCCGTTCCAGGTCCCCGGGCCAGAGAAAACTGTGGCGGCCATAAGTGAGCTTGAGCACTAGAGAGTTGTCGTTGGTGCTTTGGCGCCCTTCTGACGGCTGCTTCGAATACGCCTCCGGAGGATGAAGGAGTTGCAGGACGGTTGCCCCCAATTGCAGGCGTCGGGGGAGATCCTCGAAGCGGGGGGCCTCGATCCCCTCCGCGGCCAAGGTTTGCAGGAGGATCTTGAAGCCCGCTGTGGCCGGCGCGTCGGCGTTGCGCCAGAACTGGCCGATTTTGAAGTGTTTCAGCAGGAAGAGGAGGCCGTTGAGGTGATCGCTGTTGGGATGGCTCAGTACCACCAGATCGAGACTGCGGATCTTTTTTCGCCCCAATAAGGGTGTCAACACCCGCTGGCCAACATCGAAGATGCGATTGTCGGAGAAACCGCCGCCGTCGATGAGGAGGATCTTCCCACCGGGCAACTCCACCAAAGTGCTGGCCCCCTGACCCACATCGATGGCGGTGACCCGCAGGTGAGGGCTGAGATAGCGCTGATAGCCCCAGTAGACCCCGTCCATACCCAGCATTACCAATAGAAGGAGGGCGGCCCGGCGTGCCCGCCAAGAGCGGATGACCCAGGGCAAAAGCGCCAGCAGGCCATAGCTGAGCAGCAGTTCAAGAACACTGGGAGTGATGGTATCCACGGAGGCCCACTCAAAACCCGCCACCCAGTCCACGAGTGTGTCAAGGGCGGCCAGGTGATGGGCGCACCAGGTCAGGATGAGGTCCGCCCCGGGCAGGGCCAATAAGCCCAACAGTAGCCCCAAGAGCCCCAAGGGCAGAATCAGAAAGCTCACCCAAGGCACCAGAAGCAGATTGACCGGCAGAGCCACCACGGAGAGGGCGTTGAAATAATGGGCCACCAAGGGCGCCGTGCCTATGTAGGCCGAGGCGGAGACCAATAGCAGCAGACGGAGACGCTGGCGCAGTCGCAGAGGCCCAGACGGCCCCCGCCGCCACCAATCCCCGCTGCACTTCAGGCCGTATAGGATGGCGGTCACGGCGATAAAGGAGAGCTGAAAGGAGATGGCGAAAAGGGCCGGCGGGTGGCCGATCAACACCACCAGGGCGGCCAGAGCCAGGTTGTTGAAAGCGTCGCTGCGCCGCTGGATCAGAATGGCGACCATGAGCACGGCGATCATCACCGCCGCCCGTTGGGTGGACACCGGTAGCCCGGCCAGAGTGGCGTAGAGCAAGACGGGAACCAGTGAAAGAATGGCCGCCGTGCGTCCCACCCAACCCCGCCAACGCAGGGCGGGCACAAAGGCCAAAAGGGCGGCGAACACAGCCAAAGCGAAGGCGCCCACCGCCCCCAGGTGGAGACCTGAGATGGCCAGCAGATGGGCCACACCGCATCGGTTGAAGGGTTCGCGCATCTCGGGAGTGAGCCCCTGGCGGTGGCCCATGAGAAGTGTTTCCAGCAGGGGCGTCACAGCCGCCCGCTGCGATTGGGCACCGGCGGCCGCCACAGCCTGGGCCGCTGCTCCAAGACGACTTTTCAGAAACCTAGCCAGAGGCCCTGGAGGATCGGCCGGGACTAGGATCTCTAATGAGTGGCGCCGGGCGTAGGCGCTGACCCGCAGCCCCTGAAAACCCATGTAGCGCGCATAGTCGAAGCCATCGGGATTGTGAAAGCTGCGCATGCGCCGCAGGCGGGCGGTGAAGCGGATGTGATCGCCGCTCCTTAGGGCACCCTCCCCGACGGCCCAGGTGAGGCGCAGGTCCCCCCGGACCGGCTGAAGCATACCGCCCTTGCCATCCCCGAGACTCGCCACCCGCACCCGGCAGCGATAGCGCTCGCCGTAACGTTGGGGGGTATTGACCGCCATCCCCGTGACCGACCAGACCCCGCCGTCAGCCAAGGTGCTGATGTGGTTCGATGCCAGCCGTGGGGCCAGCCAGGGCTGAAGGGACAGATACCCCAGGACGCACCACAGCAGCAAAGGAAGAAAACGGGTATTGCGATGACGACGCAGGCACCAGGCTAGCCAGCAGAGGAGGACCAGACACACCAAGAGGGCCGGGACCCGGTAATCGGGCCAGCCATTCCCCAGGAGAAGGCCGAAGATAAAGGCCGGCACCAGGGCCAGGAGGGGGCGGGCATAGGGGGTGACTGGAGGGTTCTCAAACAAGCGGGGCCACCACCGATTTGCGGCGTGCCACTCCAGTCGAGAGGGGCCGGTCGCCGCCATTATCTTCAGGCCACGCTGCCCACGAGGGTGACGGCGATGGTGCGCCGGCGGGGACGATTATCGTGGTTGATGGCCACCATCTGCTGCCAGGTGCCCAGGGCAAAGCGCCCGTCGCGAATGGCCACACTCAAGGAGGGGCCCAGCAGGGCGGCCTGGACGTGGCTGTGGCCGTTGTCGTCATGCCAGGCGAGCTCATGGGCATAGCTCAGGTCCCGGGGCGCCAGACGGTCGATGGCGTCTTTCAGATCGGCCACCACTCCCGGCTCGAACTCGATGGTGGTCAGGGAGCCCGTCGACCCGACCATGTTTGCCCACAGAGTGCCCTGGCGAATCTCGGAGCGTTTCAGGAGGCTGTCCATGGAAGCGCTAATGTCGACGATGTCGGGGCCGGTATTGAGAGCTATCTCCAGTTGATCGCTGTATTGAATCAAACTCGACTGCATCCTGCCCCCTTATATAAATTGAAATAGCGTGTCACGTCTGCGGCGAGCAAAGCGAGCCCGACAGAACGCGATTTTAGATACATCGCAACACTTCAAGACAGCCCATGCCGCCAGTTCCACAACCCCTGACGTTTTTTGAGACGCACACCCTGGGGCACCGGCTCGTGCAGATGGGCGAAGGTGCGATAGCCGGCCTTGCGCAATAGGGATTGATGGGCGCTCAGGTCTAGTTCCCAGGTGGGGAAGAGCCATTGGCTGTCTTCGTGGGTGACGGCCCAGGCGGCCTCCTCCCGGGGGCTGAAAAAGGGTTTTCCGGGGTCCAGGGCGGTGGGCAGGTCCCGGGCGATCCCAAGGGGCCAGAGCCCCCGCAGAACGATGCCCAGGGGCAAAGGGCTCTCGGCGGCCAGTTGGACGTAGTCGGCCTGCCCCAGCTCGGGGCTAACGAAGGCGCCTTGAAACCCCATCCCCCGCAAGGCGTCCAGGGCAAAAGCATTGGCCGCATTGCAGAAAGGTCCCGCCCAGATGGGGGCTTTGACGCCGTTCGGCAGCAGGCTTAGCTGCCAGGGGGCGTTGAGCACCAGCCCGGCGGGTTTGGTTTTGAGCGCCCGCTTGAGCAGGTCACGCCAGCGTTGCTCCGATTCGGGCCAGATCACCGGCGGCAGCCACCACCAAGCGCCCGATTGGTGCTGTTTGAGGGCGGTTTCCGAAAGCCACAGGCCCAGGGGAGCGCTGCCCCGCCGGCCTGGGGCCTGGCGATGGACATGGAGGTCCATGGCAGCCAGGGGCGGTTTGCGGCGCTTGGGCCACTGCAGCTGAACGCTGCCAGTGCGGGACGCCGCTGTGGGTTGCTTGAGCCGACCTTCAAGTGTGGCCAGCATCTCGTCGAGAGCCTTCTCGCGGCGATCCACGAGAAATACGGGGGCATCTTTGGGGGCTTGGCGCCCCGAGACCTTGAGATCCAGACGCCCCCTTTTGGGCACGCCTCGGCTGACGCGCACGCGCCGGTGCCAGGGGTCATCCTCATAACCCACCCGCAGTTGATCCCCCACGAGGAGTTCGAAACGGGGCACCAGGTAGGGCTTGCCCCCCCCGCGGACCTTGCCGGCCAGAAGTCCCGAACCGGTCTGGCGCTCGGCGGCCACGGGGTTCTGGGGGCGCTGGGACAAAAATCGGTAGTGGGTGCGGGTGCGCCCTAAAGCCTGTTCGAGAAGCGCCAGGGCGGCCTTCTTCTCCTTGGGGTCACGGCCGTGGTCGCGCAACATCCGGTAAGCCGTCACCGTGTAGTAAACATAGTGGGGGCCCTTCTTGCGGCCTTCGATCTTCCAGGTGGCCACCTGGGGAACCCCGGCCAGTACCTTGACGAGGACATCCAACCCCAGGTCCTGGCAGGAGAAGAGGCGCTGACGCTGGTTGGTCTGGCGGTAAAGGCGCCGGCAGGGCTGAACGCAGCGCCCCCGCAGACCGCTCTTGCCCCCGAAAAAACTGCTCCAGTAACAGCGGCCCGAGACGGCGTAGCACAAGGCACCGTGAATAAAGGTCTCCAGGGAGAGCCCCGGGGGACACTGGGCGGCCATCTGCTTGACCTCGTCAATACTCAGTTCGCGGGGCAAAACCACCCGATCCACGCCCAGCTTTTTCTTTACCAAATCCAGGGCTGCAGGGAAACTCACGTTGGCCAGGGTGGAGAGGTGCAGCTGGCCTTTGAAACCCGCCTGGCGGGCCAGACCTATGACCCCCAGGTCCTGGATGATGAGGGCATCGGGCGTCACTTGTCGGGCCAAAGCCCGGAGGAGCCCGGCGACAGCCTCCACCTCATCGGATTTGAGGAGGGTGTTGAGAGTCACGTAAACCCGCACGCCTTTTTGGTGGGCCAGGCGAGTGAGCTGGGCCAGCTCCTCTAACGGGAAGTTTTTGGCCCCCATACGTGCGGAGAACTGCTTCAGACCGCAGTAGACCGCGTCGGCGCCGGCGGCGATGGCAGCCAGGAAGGCGGCTCGATTCCCCGCCGGGGCCAGGATTTCGGGACGAACCGAGGGGGGACCGCTTGAGGGGTTGAAATCGCCATGGGGATCCTCGCTATTTGCGACATCGCTGTTTGCGACTTTGACTCCGGTGTTTTTTTTTAGCGGCTTACCCTTGGACATGGGGGGTGTCTTCTCCTTTGATGAACTGCACCTCGATCTCGGTCCCTAGTGCGCCCTGACATCACTACCCGCATCCCCGAACAAGGTCAAGCTGCGGAGGGCCTTGCAAAAATCGGGGGGTTGGCAAAGCTTGGGGCGTATTTGACTTTGGACCCATCCTCATATAGGTTATCGATTTGCCCAGCGACACCGTTAAATCAACAGAGCCTGACATGACCCAGCCACAATTGGTCCAAGCCATCGCGGCCAAAGAGAACCTCGAACGTATCCTCGACAGCCTCAAAGAGGGGATCATCGCCCACGACTTGCAGCGCCGCATCTTCTCCTTTAACAAAGAAGCGGAGCGCATCACCGGATACTCGCGTGAGGAGGTACTGGGTCGCGACTGCCATGACATTTTCGAAGCGCCCTTCTGTGGTGAACACTGCAGCTTCTGCCATCCCGACAAGCCCCCTCGCTTTGAAACCAAGGAGTACACCCTCAATCTGCTCTCAAAGGCCGGCGATAAGCGACGGGTGGAGTTGACCGCCACCACGATATTTAGCACGGATGGCGAGAGCCTCGGGGTGCTCGTCTCTTTGCGTGACCTGACCGAATTGATCGCGCTCAAGGCGCGTGACGAAAAAGCCCACAGTTTTGGCAACATCATCGGCCATAACAGCAACATGCAGATGGTCTTCCAACAGATTCGGGATGTGGCCGATTACGACTTCCCGGTGCATATCTTCGGAGAGACCGGCACCGGCAAGGAGCTGGTGGCCAATGCGATCCACAATGAAAGCCGTCGCGGCGGCGCCCCCTTTGTGCCCATCAACTGCGGTGCCCTGCCCGATGGCCTCATCGAGAGTGAATTGTTCGGCCATGTTAAGGGCGCTTTCTCAGGGGCCATCCGCGACAAAAAGGGTCGCTTCGAACTGGCCCACAATGGCACCGTCTTTCTGGACGAGGTGGCCGACCTCTCAAAGCCCCTGCAGGTTAAACTGCTGCGCTTTCTCCAGGAAGGCTCCTTCGAAAAGGTAGGCGGCGAGCGCACCGTCAAAGTGGATGTGCGCGTCATCAGCGCCACCAACAAAGACCTCAAAAAAGAGGTACGCCAGAACCGTTTCCGTGAGGATCTGTTCTACCGCCTCAACGTCATCCCGGTGAACATTCCCCCCTTACGCGAACGCAAGACTGACATCCCCCTGCTCATGGCCCATTTTCTCGATCAGTTTTACAATAAAGGCAAACCCAACCCCAAACGCTACACCGAGGAAGCCCTGGCCCAGATGATGGACTACCCCTGGCCGGGCAATGTGCGCGAGTTGCAGAACGCCGTGCAGTTTTCCATTGTACGCAGCGGTGGCAGCCTCATCGACGAGAACGCCCTCCCCCTGGAACTGCGCAACATGACCTGCTTTCCCGCCAAACGCGGTCCCGCCCGAAAGCTGGATGTGGAGAGCGTCAAAGCCGCCCTGGCGAAAACCGCCGGCAACAAAGCGCGCGCCGCCAAACGCCTCGGTGTCGGACGGGCCACCCTCTACCGCTTCCTCAACGACCACAGCGAAATTCTCAATCGCCGGACGTCATAGTAAAAACAAAAAACCCCTGCCGACACGCATCGACAGGGGATACAATTTCTTTAACCTGTGCAGATTTATTAAGTCGCTTACTCTTTGGGGTGGCACTCGATGCAACCGGTGGGGCCGGTGGCGGCCAGTTGCTCGGGCAGTCTGCCCATGGTCTTTTCGAGCTTTGCGTTGCTCACCTTGATCTCCTTGTGGCAGCCGATACAAAGGCCGTGGTAGGCCGTCTTGTAGTACTGATAGGCCTCGATCTCATCCCCCTCGGCGGCGGCCTTGAGGGGCGAGAGGCTGGCATCGTGGCAACCCTCGGTGGAGCAGCTCTGAATCTCGGCGTCGTATTCCCACATATGGTGGCAGCGGTTGCAGGCGTAATCAAAATGCATGTTGTGGGGGAACTCGACCGAGGCGCGCTTGGCTTCCACATCTTCCGGTGCACTGATGGTGATCTCGCCCATGGGGACGGTCATCTCCTCTGCTTCTGAACCCGTTGCAGCGCTGAGACTTAATCCGGTGGCGGCGATGACGACCAGCAATACCAAGCGTATACGACGATTCAGCATTCTATCCCCCTTGAATACAAAGCGCGAAGATCAATTGTTCAATTGTGGAAATATGTGGCTCGCGGTCGTCTTGGGTTGGATGCCTTGCCAAACGGACGCCGCTATGAACCGGGCCGGGTGTCTTGGATGGAGAGGAACCGCACACGACCGGCCCTCCTCCTCCTATTTTTCAGTGGCCTGATATAGTATGGATCCACCAAAGTTTCAATATCAAATTTACTCCCCGCGACGGGATGGCTCATGGGCCGAAGCTGAACGATTGGGTCATGGCCTGACGGCCCTAACAGCGCCACAGGCGGACGCTTCGCGGGATTTGCGATTAAAAACGTGCTCGTGGGTAGCGGTGACGACGTAGGCCCCCTTGTTATAGCCCTTCACAAAGCTCTCGGAGGTCCAATACCACTGGGCCGAGCTGAGGGGAAAAAACGGTTCGCTCTTATAAATCCCAGCGAGCTCCCCAGGTGCGGGCAGGCGCCAATCACCGTAACCGCCGGTATTCAGACCACGGACATAAGCACCGGCACCGGCGTAATCGACGCAGTAGCCCAGGACCTGAGTGGAATCGAGCAGGACCCACATTTTGCCAGTCGTTTTGTCTGAAACGGTCCCGTTGCCATTGGCTCGATACCGCTGGGCAACCTGGGCCACTAGCCCCTGGTACTGATTCTCCAGACGCGCGATTCGTTGGGCCTCCTCTTGCTGCCGGCGGATCTCGGCCGCCTGCTGGGCCTGGGCGGTGCGGCGCCGGGCCTCGATTTGCCGTTTGGCATCGCTGAGTTGCTTCTGATCGCTGAGTTTATCTAAGAGGGTGCGTGCTTCGGCGATATAGGGGGATTTGCCATTGTGGTCCACAAAGGTACGCAACTTGGCCACACGCCGGCTGATGCTGTTGCTGCGGTTGCGGGCGTAGCGCTCGACGGTCTCCCAGGCGCGCTGGCGCTTGGCACCCTTTTCAAGGGCGGCCAGATTGGTCTCGATGGCCGCCTTGATGCTGGTCTTTGGGTGGGCCTTGAGATAGTTCTTATACAGTTTCTGGGCGGCCAGATAATCCTTTCCCAAATCGGTGGCTTCGGTTTCGAGACGCGCCAGGTCGGCGTTGTCCGCCATACGCCGCTGGAGCTTTTCCACATCGGCCACGCGGGGGTTGTCGCTGAAAACAGCCAGATAGCTCTCGCAGAGCCGCTGGCAGTGATCCCAGGTCTGATCGCTGTCGCAGGTATCGGCCTGGCGCAGCAAAAACGCATAGAACTCCTCGCCCATGCCGGCGATCAAGGCTACCACCTCCTGGCGATGAACCCCCTCGGGGAAGCGCGACAAATAGGCTTGATAGGCCTCCAGGCGCTTGCCGAAGTCAAATTTCTCGGCGTTTTGCAGGCGCTGGTAGTAGGTATTGTCTAAAAGGGTTTTTATGCTCCCGATGGCCTTGTTGATCTCAGTTTTGAAGCGGCTCTCGGGGTATTGGGTTAAAAAGCGGCCGTAAATCTCGATGGCCCTGCCCTCGTAGGCGTCGTCCAGGGGTAGATTGCTCACATCCAGGGTGGCGCGCTCAAAATCGCGCTCCTCGATGCCACGGCGCACTTCGTCGAGTTTGGCGGTGGCATCTGCAATGAAACGGCTCTCGGGATGGCTTTTCAGGTAGGCCAGCAAGCGCTGCTCGTTCTTCTCCAGATCGATCTCCACGGATACCGCCTGGATGAGATCGCGGTACTCGTCGGCCTTGCGCTTCTCGGCCAGAAAAGATTTTCCCCAAAAAAATCCACCGGTTCCCAGCACGATCATCGCCAACAGGATGCCTACCACCAGGGCCGGACCGATCTTGCGACGGCTCTGGATGGGGGTGGGATGCACGACGCGCTCAAAGGGGTATTTACCCGGGGTCGGGGCTTCGGCCATGGCATCGATGCGCAGGGCATCCACCGCAATGGCGTCGAGTCCGGGCGGCATAGGCCCACTGGAGGCTTCCACTGGTCGGGCTGAGGCCTCTCCTTGGGCGGCTGCATCCGGTGCGACCTCTGCCCCGACGCTGCGCTCATCTTTGATCTTGAGGCTCTCCATGAGCACGTGCATGAGGGGCTGCTGGATCTCGTCGGCCACTTCGGTATCCGCATCGGCGATCTGGATGGCCGCCTGCTCCCAACTGATGATGCGGTAGGCGGCCTCGCGCCCTTTGATGCCGCGCGTCTCGGCGGCGATGAGGTTGCCCTCGCGAACGTGCAGCACACCACTGCGCTGCCCGGAGAACACCTTGAGGGCAAAGGTGGCGCCCTCCATCTCAGACATTTGCAGGAAGGAGGGTAGACTGATGCCCTGTATGCGTCCGCCGACCCCATCCCCGGCCTGTTGGATGGTGGACTGGCTGAGGGCCTTGTTTATCATCAGGGCCAGCTGCTCTTCATCGGCGGCGCTCAAATCGGCCGCACTGAAACCCAGATGCACTTCGATGTGCCCGGCCTTGCGCTGCCAGGGCCACAGAGCACCGTACAATTCCCCGTGCTCCAGGGGTTTGATGAAGAAGACCTGCTCTTTTTTAATCCCATCGAGATGCTTTACCGACGGGCGGCGACGCAGCTTCAGGGATAGACCCTTTCCCGCCGGCTTGGCCGGTAGGCCGAAAAAGCCTTTGAACATGTTTTCGAGAATATTGATATCACGCCCCACCGATGTGGCCTGATAAAGGCTGCGCAGATCCTCATAGAAGCGCTTGTCCAGGTTGGGGAGGGCATCCACTTGGCGCGCAAGATCCAAGAAACCGGTGAGAATCGCCTTGTTGTTGCGCAATTCTCGAATGCTCTTGGTGCTGACGGTGAGAATCTCGTCGATGAAGGGGTAACTCATTTATTTGCGTCCTCGAAAGCCAAACCCATGGGTGCCGTTACCAGGTTCAAGTCGGGATCCCCGTCCCAACTAAGGCGAATGCCATTGGGAAGATGCGATCTGCCGGAATGGATCTCCAATTTGGTGAAGCTATCCTCTCGCACGTCGTCATTACTTCCAGCGATGGAGTGGGCCTGCTATTTATTTCTGCGACGGTTTCCGCGAAAGGGGGCGGCAAACTTATTCGGATAGGCCTACTCTTGACAATAAGGTATTGATATGCTTTCTCGAATTGGTTCAGACTATAGAGCAGATTAAGACCCATGTCAAAGCCAGTGTCCCGTTAACGGTGGCCCCCATAATGCGGTTACGAATTTGGCCGCAACAAATACGTTTTTTGCGCACGTCCTGCTGATAATAGACAGCCCCCAGTGGAAAAGGGCTGAAAGGGGTTGGCGTTGTTTAACGAATCGATACCCTCGACATCATGTCCTAATCCCCGTCCCAAGGGCCTCGCAATTCATTTTCGGCATTTCTTTTAAGAACATGATATCAGAGAGTTAGTATCTATGCTGAAAAAGCGTTTTTCAACACCAGAGGGTTATGCGCCAGGTTCTGAATTTATGTCATGCGGCCTGACGCTTGCAACTGACTATCTCATGATTTGCTTGTATTCCTATTACAATACAAATAGTTATTTCGTATGGTGACCGATCCGGGCTTGATCGCACCTCAAATAGGCGCTATTGCACTGGCATAGATACTGCTGATATGTACTAGCTCCTAGATCACCATAGGCACTCCAAATGGATCGATCCTCAGGATCTTAGAAATACAGATAGACGGGCGAATGCCCATCTGCCGGCAACCAGCCGGGCGTTCCCACGCAGAAACTAATTTTCGCACTGAACTGAAACGAAAAATTAATAATGGGAAAGCACATGCGACGCCTCTCACGACTCAGCGGGTTGTCCGTTCTCTGTTTCGCTATTGTCTTCCTAACTGCCACCCTGCTCCCCTCTGGCGCCTCTGTGGCCGCAGAGGTTACCCTGGCCTGGGATGCCAACTCGGAAACGGACCTGGCCGGCTACTACCTCTACTACCGCTCCTGTCCCACCAGCGACGCCTGCAACACCATCGACAGCCTTGACGGCTTACCCCGCGAACGCCTGCGCCTCAACACCGAGATCGAAACCCCCGCTGCACCGCGTTACACCCTCACGGGTCTGACCGACGATCGCAAATATGTGTTTGTAGTGACGGCCTACAACAGCTCCGGCAGCGAATCAGGGGCCTCCAATACGGCCACCTATACCGCCCCGGCGGTCACACCGCCGCCTGCGGCGACCTATACCATCGCTGCCAGTGCCGGTACGGGGGGCAGCATCAGCCCCCAGGGAAACGTGATCGTCAATACCGGCAGCAACCGGACCTTTACGATCACCCCCGCCAGCGGCCAGCGCGTTGTTGACGTGCTTGTGGACGGCAGCTCACGCGGTCCCATCACCACCTACACCTTCAACAACGTCATCGCCAACCACACCATCACGGCCAGCTTCGGCCCGGCCAACTATACCATCAGCGCCACGACCGGGGCCCACGGCAGCATCTCTCCGGCCGGCGATATCAGCGTGCCCGCCGGTAGCAACCGCATCTTCAGCATGACGCCCGCCAGCGGCTACCGCATCGCCGGCGTTCAGGTGGATGGCAATGCCCAGGGCAGTCTGAGCACCTACACCTTCCACAACATCGACGGCGACCATAGCATCCATGTGGACTTCACCCTGGATACCTTGAGCATCAACGCCAGCAGCGGTGCCCACGGTGCTATTTCACCGACCGGCAATGTGGCGGTCCCCCGGGGCAACGCGCAGACGTTCACCATCACTCCAGATAGCGGTTATCAGGTCTCTAACGTGGTTGTGGACGGCAATAATCAGGGTGCGGTGAGCCAATATCGCTTTGCCGACGTTCAAAGCACCCACACCATCTACGCCAGTTTCGCCTCCGTCAACCAGGCACCCACAGCCAATGCCGGGCCGGACCAGTCCACCTCGGCCGGCAGCCGCGTGACCCTGGACGGCAGCCGCTCCAGCGACCCGGACGACGGCATCGCCGCCTTCCAGTGGACCCAGACCAGCGGGTCCATGGTGACCCTGAGCCAGAGCGCCACGGCCAACCCCAGCTTCGATGTGCCTGAGATGGGTCCCGAAGACGCCGATCTGGTGTTCCGCCTGACGGTGACCGATGGACAGGGCCTGAGTGACAACGATTCGGTAAGCATCAAGGTGAGCGGTACCAACGCCCCGCCGGCCCTGGGCACCCTGGTGGACCTGGCGGCAAGCCTCCAGGAAGCCGTATCCATAGAAGCGGATTTCAGCGATCCCAACCCCCAGGACACCCACACGGCCACCATCAACTGGGGAGACGGCAGTTCAACGGAAACCGGCCGAGTCAACGGCATGACCATAGAGGGCAGCCACCTCTACCTCAGCCCGGGCAGCTATACGGCCACCATCTGTGTAAGCGATCAGGAGAATGCCACCACCTGCGCACCCGTGGCCATCACGGTAAACGGCGAAGCGGTGCCGGTGGCCATCCTGGCTTCTGACTTTGAGGCCAACAGCGGAGGATTCAGCTATGTGGACGACAGCTTCAGGGCGACCGCGGCGCCCGACTATGCCGATGGCAGCCACACGCCCTTGGAGGGATATGAGGGCGGCGGACTCAAGGTGACCCTGGGGGGCATCGACGGCGCCGACATCAACGGCATGTCCGGGGGCTGGCGGGCGGGCTTCATCCTGGACCGCGCCACCGAGGTGACCCTTTCCCTGCGCTATAACCTGACCCAGTGGCCTGACTTCGAAAACGATGAGCGCAGTGAGCTCCTGGTCCAACTGGACGAGGACCTCCTGGCTCCCGACGGCGGCGATATCGTCGCCGAGGTGGTCGGCGATGGTGAAGGCGGCAGCCCGGTGACCACCGGCTGGCGGACCCTCAATCTCAGCCTGGGCCAACTGGCCTCAGGCGCGCACACCCTCACCATTGGGGCCTACAACAATAAAAAGACCTATGCCAACGAAGTCACCGAGGCCGTCTTCGACGACGTGGCTCTCATGGCCCTCCTGGCCGACGGCGGGCGCCCCATAGGCGGCTACGACCAGGATAATATAATCCCGGCCAGCCAGCTTAATTATCTGTCCGAAGGCAACGGGCGTCTGGCCATCGGCTTCAAGATCAAGGATCCCGGCAGCGAATCGTGCCAACTGCACAGCTTTCAGTACAGCATCGACGCGGGTGCCACATGGCTGACGCCCGCCAACGGGGATCAGACGGGTGCCCTCAACGTCGGATGGCAGGATAACCAGGGCCAGGGGTACCCATCTGCGCCGACTTTCTACAGCGCCGGCACCCACGAATTGGTCCTCAACACCAAGCACCCCGACCTGGTCGATCTGGTGGGACTCGAGGCCGGCACCATCCAGATACGCTTTCAAATCAGCGACGGCGGTCTGGACAGCGCCCAGGCACTGACCAGCGACACCTTCTCCGTGAGCAACCTCGGGCCTGCCATCGCCATCCGCATGGATACCCCCGACCCCTTCCATGTGGACATGGGCCCCCTTACGATCCAGGCCGATCTGAGCGAGCCCTCGGTGACGGTCCTCAGCATCACGCTGATCCCACCATCCCCCTTGGGCATCATCGGCCCGGTGGATATGTCGGGCAGCGGGGCGCACTGGGAGTATACCTTCGAAGTTCCCGGACACAACGGGGTGACGGTCAATGACGGTATCTACCAGATCGTCGTGGACGGCGCCAGTGACCTCGAGGGCAATGTCACCCGGGCCACCTCGCGCTTTGTCAGCGACACCCGAGATACGGATGGCGACGGGCTGCGTGATAACGCCGATAGCGACGACGACAACGATGGTCTGCCCGACGATTGGGAGCTGCGCTATGGCCTCAATCCCCGCGATGATGGCGGGGACGACGGCCGTGACGGTGACCTGGACGGTGACGGGGTGAGCAATTGGACGGAGTTCCAAGAGGGCACCAACCCGGCGGACCACCTCGCCGCCGATAACCAGCGGCCGCGTATCCTGGCTGTGATTCCCCAGCAGGGGGCCGGCATCGACGACGACCGGCGCGTACCCATCTCCAGCTCCTTCTGTATGCTCCTGCAGGTGCCCAAGGGACTCGACGGCACCGACACGAGCAGCGTGCAACTCAGCGTCACCGATGGGCAAGATCCCTATGTGCGTGATCTTTCGGATACCGGCGTCGTACGCCTGCTCAAGCTATCGGATGAAGCCGACAACTATTTGACCCGCTTCTGGCTAATCTACGACCGTAGCCGCGACGGCGCTGGGCTCTTCCCCTTCGACACCGAGGTCGCCATCAGCGTGCTCCTCAAGGACCGGGAAGACCAGGCTTTCGCTGATGCCATCTACCGCTTCTCCACCGAAACCGAAGCCGAGCACCTGGCTGCCCAGGATGAGGCGCCGGCCACATCAGCCCTGGCCATCGATGATCCCGATCTCGCCCCCGAAGAGGGCTATGATACCGGGTTGACCGTCACCGAAGGCTCATTGACAGGCAGCAAGATTATCTTCAGCAGCGACAGCGCCGTGGCACCCGTGGTGGGCCCCAGCAACGAAGTGCCCGAACTGCCGGCCAATGCGGGCCTACCCCTGGGGGCGCCTCTCAATCTGCAGCCGCCAGCGGTGTCAGAGACCCCCACCAGGCTAATCCTGCCCTGCCGCGGGACGACCGCCGCGGAGGTTTCGCCTGAGAAACTCAATGTACAGATCTACGCCGGGGATCGCTGGGTCAAGGCCTATAATGCCGATGGCTCGGTGACGTCCGAAGCCCATGGATGGGTGGCACCTGTGGATAAAAAGCTAACCACGGCAGCAGACGGCCAGGTGACCATGCTGGAGGTGCGCACCTATCAGAACACCGCCGTGCAGGTGGTCGAAACCCAGCCCCAGGACAGGGGGGGCGATCAAACGGTAGCGGTCTCCTGTTTCATCTCCAGCCTAAAAGGAAGGTGATCCGCAGACCGACCTCATCGATATCATACCGATGAGATACAGAGGTGACCGAAAAATGCCACCGGATACGTATACAGACGCTGGTGTGAATATTCACAATTGGGTCGCCATCGTCGGAAACTATCCGTAATTATAATAATTTTTACAACAATAACCCGCCGGGGCAAATTGACATAAGGGTTGAAATCGACGCCGACTACTGATTAAATCGAGATCAATGCAGCGCACCGTACCTTCAGACCAGACGATCGACCCGGTCGACAGCAGGACAGAAAATGATTGCAAACTCACTCAACTTCGGCAGACGTAAAGCACCTCGCTACAGAGTCGGCGGAAAATTGTTCGCCGTTATCATTCCGCGCAAGGATATCCTTGGATCCATTCACGATATCAGCCAGGAGGGAGTGTGCTTCTCCTATATCGCCGAGGGCCATCGTCCTGGGAAACGCTTCGAGATCGACCTCTTCCTCAGCGGGAACGGCTTTGTATCCCAGGGCCTCAGCTGTGAAATCGTCACCGAACTGGTTGAATTCAACTCCATGCCTTACTCCTCGATCCCCATGCGGCGTATTCGGGCCAAATTTATCAGTATGAACGACCGGCAGCATGAGGAGCTGCAAACCTATCTGGAGGAAAATACAGAAGGATTCACCCATGATCGCCGCTGCGGTGAAGACCGCCGCTACAAAAGCGAGCGCCGCGCCGATGTGCGTATGCTCTGGCCAACTCTGGACCGTCGCAAGCGGCGCGAACGACGTGCTAGACCCGACCGCCGCCATTTACGCCTGGTGCGATAGCCCTTTCCGGCACGCCTGTTTTTCGCTCAGACCCAAAGCGTCCATTGCTAAGAGAAGCCTTGGCCCCGCCACAGTTCCTCAGCAATTTGTTCCATCCATTCTATGATTAAGGGCACCCCTGTCCTTCGAGAAGAAGGCTATTGACACTTCCGCCAGGTGCCGATCTCTCTCAAGAGCCCCTGCTCGAATGTCAATGGATAACAATAGGTGCCGCCGCGTTCCTTGACACGGATGAACCAGCGCTCGACGAAATGCTCCTCTGCGACTTCAGCATCACTCGCCTCCGTCGTCTCCGTGCTTGTACCGATCTGCTCTTTGGCGATGACCGAACCGCAATTTTCCAACTTGATCTGCACCGCAAAGCTCGTCTCCCCCACGGAGATCAAATCGTTGCCGCAGCGGATGCCGGCCTGAGCCTGACAAACCCAGGTGGCCCAGACCAATAGGAAAAGAGCTTGGGTCAGAAATCTCATGGCTAACGTCCTTTCGCTTGGATGCAATGCGGATTTGAAGCATATGGATGTATTGAAATGTAACCCTAGGTGCTCTCCCATGTAAAACGCCTTTCTTCCATTTACTAATCCCGTCGTCCACACCTTGATTTGACAAGCCAGGAAAGCAATGTTACCAATGTACCATGACACCTATGTATGGAGGTAGGTATGACGGAGCCTGTTCGCGTACAGAGAATCCAAACCGGGATGCGCATCGAAAAACGGATCGTAAAAGTCCTTAAGGCCCTGGCCGAATATCTCGATATGAGCCTAGGGGACTTGATTGAGGGGATCGTGCTGCACAACTTCGAGGGCAAGCAGCCCTTTGATGCGCCCCTGCTCAAAAAAATAGAAGCCATCAAGGCCGTTTACGACCTGGACCTGGACGCCTCCCACAGCCACAAACTCACTGAGATCAAATCTCTGGGACCCGCCGCGTCATAGGCAATGCCACACGGAGGTTTTCAATGCTGAATCGGAACCTAGCCTTGCTCCTGGGCGGCCAGTTAATCTCCCAGGTCGGCGACAAATTCCATATGCTGGCGGTGGCCTTCCTGGTGCTGAAAACCACGGGCTCACCGGCCAAGATGGGCCTCGTCCTGTTCTGCTCGGTCTTTCCCAGCATGCTCCTGGGCGTCGTGGCCGGGGCCGTCCTGGATCGCTGCGACCGCAAGCGCATCATCGTAACAGCCGACATCATCCGGGGCCTAATCGTGGCAGCCATCGGGGGGGCCTACGCAATGGGAGCCCTCAGCTTCAGCGGGCTGCTCCTGGCCCAGGTCCTCATCTCCACTTGCACGGCCTTCTTCGACCCGGCCATCCCGGCCATGATTCCCCAACTGGTCCGTCGGGACGAGCTGACCCGGGCCAACGCTCATACTCAGCTAATCAGCGGTATCGCCACCATCGCAGGCCCCGTCCTGGGTGGTCTGACTGTGGCCTGGGGCGGCTACCTGCCCGTCTTCCTATTTAACGCCGCATCCTACCTCTTCTCGGCCGTATTCGAAAGCATGATTCAGATGCCCGCCAGGGAGGAAACCTCCGAGAAGCAAAACAGTCTTGGATCAGATATTCTGGAAGGCTGCCGCTACATGGCCGACAGGCAGCACCTGGTTGTGATTCTGGGGATGGTGGCCGTAATCCATTTTTTCGTGGGATCCATCGAAGCCGTTATCCCGGTCATGGCCGCCGGCCTCAAGGGCAAAGGCGCCGCCAATATCGGATTCATCCAGACCGCCTTTGGTCTCGGCACTGTCACAGCAGCATTGGTCATCAGTCTCCGCAAGACCAGCGGTCGGGAGGTCCGCGTTCTTTTCGGCAGTGTCTTTCTAATAGGCTTGCTCTTGCTGGCCATGGGCGCCTTTCACCTGTGGGGCGCCCGCAGGGTTGGTCTCTACCTGGCCTTTTTTGTTAGCCTGGGCGGGGCCGTCATCTTCGCTGGCACCAGCTTTCGCAGCATCCTGCAAAAAAATGTCGCCGATGCAATGATGGGACGCGTCTTTGGGTTTGTCGCCTCCGTCGGCAACATCTCCATCCCGATAGCGGCGCTGCTGGCCGGCGTCACCATGGAATACCTATCCCACCAGCTCATCCTCATCGCCAGCGGCACAAGCCTGCTGCCCATCAGCTTGGGGGCATTTTATACATATCAGAAGATGTCGTCAGCACAAATTAAAGCCGGCAGCGGCCGGCAGCGCATAAAGAGGGGTCCTATAAGAGGGAGATTGGGTTCAGACCCCGAGTTGTGAGGTGAGCGTGTTTCAATTTATCTCAAGCAGCAACACTTCTTGATTTCAGCAGATCCTGAAGAAATGCCGCTTGTGTTAACAATTGTCCATCCTGGTTTAGGGGACCCACCAATTGCATGCTTAGGGCAATTGTATTTATAAGCGACTGAACAGGCAAGCTAATAACCGGATTGCCTGATAAGTTAAAAAGGAAAGTAAACCTGCGAAGGCCGTCGTCTATGTGAAAACGGCTTTCTCCAATACGGATGTGACGGTCCTTGGTCCTTGGTGTCAACGTTGGCAGCGTTGGAACAGCGACCAAATCAACACCCTTGAACACGTCTTGGATCTTATCTGAGAACCTCCTGGCTTTGTCACAAGCAACCGCATATGCATGCTCACTGACGCTGCCGGCATACGCAATCGTTTTACGAACCACACGCGGAAGCCTTTCTGGCTGCCTTTCCTTGATAATTGGGTGAAGCGCCGTGGCTTCAGTCGCGACAATTCGATCGTGGATATCAGCTGCATCGGAAGGTAAAGGCAAATCGACCTCGCGCACTTCTACACCCATGGCGATTAGGGCCTGAAGGATGGCCTTGAAACCCGCTTTTATCTCCGGCGCGGCATTACGCATGAATTTTGGCGCGATACCGATGACAGGAGGACTTTCCCTTTCATTTAAAGTTCTTTTGAAGTCTGGATCCGCAACCTCCATGGTGAGCCTGATGTCCGCGATTGTTCGGGCCAAACAACCCACGTGATCCACGGTTGGGGAGAAGGGCATCACACCTTTAGTGCTGACCCGGCCACGCGTGGGTTTAAAGCCAATGACATTACAGCAAGCTGCTGGAATACGTACACTCCCGCCACTGTCAGTTCCCAGCGCAACCGGTGAAAAACCCGCCGCCACCGCCGCTGCGCTCCCCCCACTTGACCCCCCAACAATGAGCTGGGGTGAAAAGGGATGCACCACTTCTGGGCTTCGGATGCCAAATCCACCTGTGTCTGACGCAGAGACGGCCATAATCAACGCCCCAGATGCCCTGAGCCGAGCGACGACATCCGCATCGACCGGAGGCACACGGCCTTTCAGACAATCCAATCCGCCGCAACATTGGGCTTGAGAAACATCGATCATATCCTTGACCACCAAACACGTGCCGGCCACGGGACTATCCGTATGC
>JBNKKA010000077.1:0-19716 GCA_050291585.1 Desulfobacteraceae bacterium | reverse complement strand
TTATAGCGAGCCCCACCAGTGTGCTCGACCGCGGTGGGGTCCACTGCCCCCGCGGTGGGTTCATCGTTCAGAAATAGGGAGGCAAATCTGGACATGGATTAGGGAGTGCTCGTCTGGCCGGTGTCAGGCAGAACACCTGGGCCCATCTTGGAAGACACGGCCTCTTCAGTGAAGTGACCCATCGGCAAATTGATTGTAAAGGTGCTACCCGCACCAAGACTACTCTTCACACAGATATCCCCGCCGTGAGATCTGACTGTGTTGTAGGCCTGAGTCAGTCCAAGCCCGGCGCCGGCGCCCACCTCGCGGGTGGTGAAAAACGGTTCAAACACGTGGTCAATGATGGCTGAATCCATCCCCGGGCCGTTGTCCTGGATGCTAATTTTAACGCCGCCATCGACGGGGCGCGTTCGAATAGTGATCTCTCCGGAACCATCCACGGCCTGAATGGCATTTTTAAGGAGGTTGAAAAACACCTGGTTGATTTCCCGCAGGTGGCACAGAATGATCGGCAGGGGGGCATAATCGCGGTGGATCGAAATGTCGGCGGGCAGGTGGCTGGAAAGCACCGCCAGAGTGGTGTCCAGACATTGATTGACTTGGACGCTTTCGGCACTATCGATGCTCGGGTGAGTGAAGTCATGCAGGCTCTGAACGATCTCTTTAATCCGTCTGGCGCCGTCCAGGGATTCATCGATGAGGCTATCGGTGTCTTCGATCATAAAATCGATATCGATGGTCTCTTTAAACCTGCCGATGGCAGACAACTGGTTTTTTATCTCGGTGATATCTTCAAGGCCGGACCGCGCTATAGATACCCGGTCAGCAAAGCCCTGGTATTCACCGATCAGTTTGCCCATATCGCTGGTGTTGGTTCTAAGGGTATTCAGGTTGCTGATTATGAATCCCATGGGATTGTTGATTTCATGGGCAATGCCGGCCGCCAGCTGGCCAATTGAGGCCATCTTCTCCTGTTGCAGGATGAACACTTGCGCATCGCGGATTTCACGGGTTTTACGCACCACCTCTGCTTCGAGATTTTCTGCCAGCAGACGGTATTTCTCCTCGGACTGGGCCAACTGCCGAGCCTTTTCCTTGAGGCTCTGATAAGACTCTGACACGACTTGGCCATGGAGACCGGCCGTCATCCGTTGCCGGTAGCCCAGGTAGATCATGCGGGTGAGGGCGCGTGCGCAAAACCGACCCAGGCGTGCCAGCTCGTCATCGCCGACAGCCCCTGACTGGGTTTCTACATCTAGAAAACCGATGGTTTCCATCTCATGGAGCAATCTGAAGCGCAGCCCCCTGGTTGCTCCAGAGGCAAATGCGATCGGCTTGGTAGAATTGTTTTTGTGTTGTTGACTATGAATTTCAGCGCCGCTTTGGGTTAAATTTTTACCGCAGTAGGGACGTCCATCGCTAAAGATCACTGCGGCCGACACGCCCTTGTCGATTTCGTGCAACAATTCTTCGACCAGCGGTAGAGGCAACAGATCCTTCAGGCCATATTCTCTATCAAAATCTTCGGTTTCGATAAAATCACTAATGGTATCCATCAAATAGAGCCCCCCGGCAACATGGCTGCAAAATGCGCCGCGCTAATACCAAAGCGTTTATTCAAGGTGTAGATTTCATCCAAGCGGTTATAGGTTTCAACGAGCAATAATTTGAAAGTCTCCAGAACTCCCTGTCCCTGAAGGGCGGTGCTGAAAGCAATCGAGAGGCCGGTCGGTTTCCAGCGGGTGAGCACCTCCTTCTCGGAGACAATTTCGGCGAGATCGCGTTTGTTAAACTGCACCACCAGGGGCAGACGCTTGAAGTCCAAGCCCACCCGGCCGGCATTTTTCTCGAGGTTGTCGAAGCTTTCGAAATTGTTGAGGGCTTGATTCGTCTGTGAATCGGCCACGAAGATGACGCCGTCCGCCCGGGAAAGAACGGCTTTGCGAGTTGCGTCGTGGGCCACCTGCCCGGGAACCGTGAACAATTTAAATTTGATTGAAAAACCGCTTTCGCTGCGGATAACGAGTGGCAGCAGATCGAAGAACAACGTCCGATCGCCCTTGGTTTCAAAGGCCATCAACTCACCGCAATTGCCGCTATCCATAAGGTCGTGCAGGCGCATCAGGTTGGTTGTCTTGCCGCTGAGTGCCGGCCCGTAATAGACCAGTTTGACAATCAGCCTATTGTCCGTCTCGAGGAGTTCCGCCATACTAGCTATCCTTTGATCGGTTCTGAACCGGTTCGTACATTGATACCGTGCAAGGGCCGCATCGTGCGCTTATCCCTCGTTTATTCCAAAGGTGATAATAGCGCCATGGCCCTTGTTTCTGCCGGTCAGGGGGATCAGTTCGATGTCAACAGAGCGCCCATGAATAGAGGCGCCGCAGAGGCTGCGTTTTTCACAGCTGTTCAAACATTCGGTCAGGGCTTGGGATACATCGGCGCCGAAAACCTCGTCGACCGGGATGCCCAGTTGGATTGGCGTATTTTCGCCCCAATAGTGATTCAACGCCTTGTTGGTCATGACCACCATCATCTCCGCGCTGACACCGATGATGGGGGTCGGCAGATCATCGAGAATGGCGTGCGAGATCTGCAGCGCCCGATTCTGGAATTCCAGATTCTGGGTCCGTTTCTCAATGATCGATTCGAGGTTTTCGTTTATCTTCTTCAACTCCTCGTTCTGCTGTAGAACTTGATCGTGAAGCCGTTTGTTGTCCTGAATCAGGCCATATTGTTCCATGGCCTGACGGATTTCCAGTTTGAGATTCTGATCATTCCAGGGTTTGAGAAAGAATTTGTAGATATGACCTTCATTGATGGCTTCACTGATGCTGTCCACATCAGTATAGCCGGTCAGGATAATACGGATGATATTCGGATAGCGATCTTTGACTTCTTTGAGGAATTCGGTACCGTTCATCTCCGGCATACGCTGGTCGGACACCACCACGTGGACCTCGTTTTCAGCCAGAATTTCGAGCCCCTCTTTGCCGCTGTTGCCGATCAGGAGTCGGAAATTCTCTTTGCGCAGCAGTCGCTTCAGTGCATTCAGGATATTCTTCTCATCATCGACACACAATAGGGTATACTTTGGCGTTTCCATGTTCCTATCCCTCATTAAAAAATTCACAGGCCGAGGCGATATCTGTTTCGACGTGTGGGAACCAGCGATCGCAATCCTTGAATATCTCGATAAGTGGTGCCCGGACGGCATCTGGCAAGACGTCCAGCCCAAACCGGTGGCCCGGCGTCTTGTGCTTGACGTTGATCAGCGTGTCGGCGACGGCTACCAATCCGGGAAGGATGGGGTCTGCCGTCTGAGCCAGACCGCCATGATGGCAACGGATGGCCAACGTGAGTGATTCGGGCAGCATCCAGCGTTTGGCAAGACGATCGCCGATGAGAGTGTGGGGATAGGTATCGCTTTGCTTTTCTGTGGCGTAGAAAGCCGTGGCGTCTTGCATAGCGGTGTTCAGCAATACAATAAAATCATCAGGAAAGTGGGTCGCCAGAACGATTTTGCCAATGTCGTGAACCAAACCGGCGGTGAACGCATCCTCTGGCGGGGCAAGCTTAGAGTGGTCTGCAAGATGACGGCCCATTACGGCCACCCCAATGGAATGGGTCCAGAACTGGGAGACATCAAACCCTTTGGGGACGCTTTTGGTGTCCAGACAATCTATGACCGAAAGCGTCACCACCGCATTTTGAACCATACTATAGCCAAGCAGGGTGACGGCATGCCTGAGGTTGGATATTTTGCTTTTGAACCCGTAAAAAGAGGAGTTGACCAGTCGTAGCAGCTTGAGGACCATGGACTGGTCTTTTTCCAACAGCGTTATCAGGTCCTCAATAGGCGTCTCCTCATCCTGAAGCAGGCGATTGACGGACATGGCAACCACGGGCAGCGTCGGGAGATCCGAGATTGCTTCGATTTTTTTTATCATCTGGTGACGTTTCATTTGCTCTCCTCGACGTCGACTGGTGCGGAAACACTCAACATGATGGCTATGGTGCCTTCAAGCGGTTCCCGACCGCCGATCTCCCGGATGACCTTGAGGGCGTTATCATCCAGGGCAGTACCTCGGGTGACCAGCAAGCGTCCATCCTTCAGACGAAAGTCTTCGACGAGGACCATGCCGGGTTTCAACTGCTTTATGTCCAAGTGCTTAATGGTATTGATCGTGGACTCACCGCCAATGCTTTTTTGAAAATGGCCGACAATCGCCGCATCGTAGCGTTTGCCGACACCTTCCATGATGACATTCTGGGCAATCTTTTCACGTAGGGTCGGTTCGTCGGCAAGCTCCACCATGTCCAAGGCATCCTGAGACGAATATTTCTTTGCTACGCTCATCATCCGCCGGATCACTTTAGGCCACAGGTGCACCATGGTGCAGTAGTCGGCGGCTACGGCCAGAATTCTAGCCCCTAGGGGCATGCTTTCGCCATTGATCTTATTCGGGAACCCCGACCCATCCACATTTTCGTGGTGGGCAGCGACGATTTTGGAGACCTCTTTGAGTTCATCCACAGAAGAGAGGGAGAGGGCGGCGACCCCCGGATGCTGGGTGTAAGCATCGAATTCATTGCCCGACATGGAGAGCTCATCCTTCCCCAAAAAGCTTTCCGGCATGCCCAGAAGACCGATATCATGGACCAGGCCCGCCATCTCCACCTGATTTTGTATACGCGCATCGAAACCTGCCGTCTCCGCGATCTGGCGGGCGAGCTTTGCCGTTGCTTTCATGTAACTGCCAAGCTTGGGATTGCTGGACTCCACTAGGGAGAGCAACAGGCGGATACTATCAATAAGGCTTTTTTCAAGACCGCTGTTGAGCTGCTGGAGTTTCTTATTTTGAACTTTCAGCGCCCAGGTGCGCTCTGCCACTCTCTCTTCCAGGCTTTTGTTCAGATCTACCAACGCTTCGTTCTGTTGCTGGGTCAATTCGGTCAGACGCTTATTCTCCAGCTTCAACTCCACCTGGTCCACAGCGGCCCGCACGTGCATAAGCAAATCCGGATCATTCCAGGGCTTCGTCAAATATTTGTGGATCTTGCCTTTGTTGACCGCATCCACCACCGCATCCATATCCGAGTAGCCGGTCAGGAGGAATCGGATGGCGTCTGGGGCAATGTCTCTGGACAGCTCCAAGAAGGTGGCCCCATTCATAGCCGGCATGCGTTGATCCGAAATGATCAGCGACACTGGTTCTTCTTCCTGGGCAAGTATGTCTAAAGCCAGCTGGCCGCTTTCGGCCGTCAATAGCGTGTAGCCTTCCTTGCGCAGGGCGCGCTTCAGGGATTTCAGGATGGAAGGTTCGTCGTCCACTAATAGAAGCGTATGTTTGTATGTCGATTTCATGGCTGGTCTCCCACAGAGCGCTTACACTGAGACTTTTGTGTCATCCTGGACCTCTTGAGACAGGTCCTCCTCATCGGTGCTTGGCGGCAGCTGGATGATGAAGGTGGTGCCTTCCCCAACCGTGCTCTCTGCGCGGATGCTTCCGTTGTGTTTGCTTATGATGTTGTAAGCGATGTTCATACCCAATCCCGTTCCCTGGCCCACGTCCTTGGTGGTAAAAAAGGGATCGAAGATTTTAGCAATGTTTTCTTCGGGGATGCCACAGCCTGTGTCGCTGATGCGGATATCAACCATGCCTTCCACACTTGTGGTAACAATTTTAATCTCGCCCGACTTTTCAATGGCCTGGGCGGCATTTACCAAAAGATTCATAAATACCTGGTTGAGCTGTTGGGGGTAACCCATGACCAAGGGCACCTCGCCCAACTCCTTGACGATGGTGGCTTTGTATTTGAGCTCGTTGTTGACGACATTTAAAGTTGATTCCAGACCACTGTTGACATCCGTGGCCTTCATCTTTTCCTCACCCGGGTGGGCGAATTGCTTTAAGTCATCGACTATTTTTTTTATCCTTTCGGTACCTTCACGAGAATCACCGATCAGCTCGCCAACATCCTCCTGGATATACTCAATATCGACCTCTTCCTCAGTCGCCTCAACCTTTGCGATCAATGCCAAAAGTGTGTCGGGTAATCCGTCTTCCGGTAACGTTTTCAGGGCGGTTTTCAATTCTTGGTAGTCAGACAACACACGGTTTAAGTCTTCTTGATAGTCCCCCAGAGTGTTCAGGTTGCTGCTGACAAAACCGGTTGGGTTGTTGATTTCGTGGGCCACACCGGCGGCCAATTGGCCGATAGAGGCCATCTTTTCCGATTGCAGCATCTTGGCCTGGGTCTTTTCGAGATTTTCGAGGGCACTTTTCAGCTTCCCATTTTTGGCAATCAACTCGCTGGAGACCAATTTCAGTTTTTGGTTTAATTGTTTGACCTCTTCGGTGCGCTGGAATGATTCTGTAATATCGCGCGACACAAAAGTGACCTGATGAATCTGCCCGGCATCGTCTCGGAGGGGAAGAGCGGTTCGCTCTATTATGCGTTCACGACCGTCCGAACCAACGAAGCGATCGAGATAGGATTGATGTTCACCAGATTCAACGCAGGCTTGGACCATTTTCCCCATCCGATGTGAAAAGAAATCGGTTTCCCCATCTTCGGTCAGCCATTTGCAAGAAGAGCCAACGAGATTCTCGTAGCCGTCGGCCAAGTGCTTGAGGGTCGATTGGTTCATCGAAACGATTATCAGATTCAGGTCCACCGTCAGGATCTCTTCCGGCAAGGCATCGAACACAGTGCGGACCTTATTACGGCTATTGACCAGGGTATCGTGCAGTTCCCTGTGGTCGTCCTCTAACTGAATCACCCGCTTACCGGTGGCCAGCCTGGCATAGAGTTCGCTCATATCATACGGCTTTCCGACGTAATCGTCGGCACCTGCGTTGAAGACTTCCAGTATATCTTCTTTCGCATTTCTGGCCGTCGTGATGATCATGTAGGTGTATGAGTCTCCGGGGTGTTTGCGGATCCGACGGCACAGCTCCAATCCGCTTAGTTCAGGCATCATCCAGTCGCTGATGATGATACGGGGTCGCTCTTTTTCAAAGATGACCAAGGCCTCGGCTCCGGTGGATGCCGTCACCACATCCTCTTTCATCTTGGTCAAGGTCTTTACCAGAAGCGCCTTGGAGACGGGATCATCTTCGACGATCAATATTTTCATGTTATCCTCCATAAGAACCATCCCCTGAGGTCATTCTTGTTTGTGGGATGCTTAAGTGAGCTTGCCGCGTCCATAAAAGGTTCCCTTGGATTTATCCTTGAGCTGCTGCTTCCTGGTTCAAATCGATCCAATCATCCAAACGATCTTTCAGGCCAAAGCGCTCTAAATAGGCCTTCGATAAACGCTGCTCCATGGCATCGCGGCCCGTCTTGGCCGTCATATGTTCGATGGCATCGGCGATGTGCACGGCCCCCAAGGCGTCGAACGCGCAGGCCGGATACTGATCGGGCACATGATGGAAGGCGACCGTCTCGACAATGCTGTCGGGAAGCCCCCATAGCCCGATCAGATAGGCGCCGATCTGTTCATGGGTGGCCCCAAAGATCTTCATTTCCGCCATTTGGATGGAGAGCTTATTGGCCTGATCCGCCTCCAATAGCCGGCCATAACTGGATGGCATATTGCAGGCGATGATCAGTTTACCTATATCGTGCAGCAAGCCGGCAATGAAGGCATCTTCCACCCGGTCCTTGTCAAGATCCTCCCGGATGGCGATGGCTTTGGCCAAGCTGGCGGTTTTCATACTATGGGCATAGATATCCTCGATGATCCGCTTGGATACGACCCCATTGTCTTCAAAACTCGCGAAAATACCGATGGTCAGTACCAGCGCGCGGATGGTGTCGATACCCAGAAAAACAGCTGCCTCTTCTGCGCTGGTCATTCGTCTGGCAAGACCGAAAAAGGCCGAGTTGACGATTTGTAGAATTTTAATACTCATGCCAATATCTTCGCCAATCACCTTTGCCACCGTTCGAACGGAGGTGTCGGGATCGTGGAGCAACTCCGTGATGCGGGCATAGGTGGTCGGCAAGCTTGGAAAGGTGTCCATTTTGGAGATCAAGCACCTGAGATTTTCATTGGCGAGCAGGTGTTTTAAAGCAAAAGCCTTCTCGACTGTGGACCTTAGATCATCGGCAACACAGGGTTTGGAAACATATTGGTGTGCCAGGCGGACGGTGCGCATGATGGTTTTATGGTCGGTATATGCAGAAAGCACGATACGCACCATGGCGGGATAGTTTTCACGCACCTGGATGAGCAAATCCGCACCATCCATCTCCCGCATGCGCATGTCCGCCACAAGCACATCGAAGTCCGATGCCGCCAACAGGTCCAAGGCTGCCGCTGCGTTGTCTACAAAGTGCATCTCCCACTCTTTGCGCATCCCGTGCAATGTACGTCTTAAACCTTTGAGGATGTTCGGGTCATCATCGACAAAAAGTATTCTACGCATGGCTCGATTCTCCTGAATCGGCACTATCGCCAATGGGCAGTCTAATACTGAAGGTGGTCCCCTGACCCATTTCGCTCTCAAATCTCAAGGAACCACCGTGTTTCTCCTCCACCACTGCATGGGCGATGGCCAAGCCTTGACCCGTGCCTTTACCCACTGTTTTGGTCGTGAAAAAGGGGTCAAAAATGCGTGATTGGATATTTTCAGGTATACCGGCACCGGTATCGCTGATGCGAATGACGACACTATGGTCCTCAGCTCGGGTGGCAATGGTGATCCTGCCTTTGCCCTGGCGCCCGCCATCGGAAGCCTCGCCGATAGCATGGGCCGCATTGATGATCAGGTTGAGGAAGACTTGGTTCATCTCTCCTGGCAAGCAGGCGACCGTCGGCAAATCGGTCGCAAAGTCGGTTTCCAGAGCGGCCACATATTTCCATTCGTTACGGGCCACCGTAATCGTGCTTTCCAGGGCTCTATTCAGATCCACTGCTACTTTTTGCTCTGAGCCGGGGTGGGAAAATTCGCGCATGGCCTGAACGATCTTGCTCACCCGCTGCACCCCTTCCAAGGTCTGGTCAAGGGCATGCGGGACCTCTTCAACCAGGTATTCCAGATCCGCCTTAGCGGTCATATCCTCAAGCTTCTTGATTTCTTCGTCGTGGCCACCGTCTGTTTTTACGGACGCCATCAGACGTACATGCTCTCCCAGTAAGCCATTGAGATCCTCAAACGCCTCTTTCAGGAAACTGGTGTTGTCTCCGATATACTGAATCGGAGTGTTGATCTCATGGGCAATGCCGGCCGCCAACTGTCCTATAGCTTCGAGCTTCTGGGCATGGCGGAGTTCCTGCTCGAGGGAGATTCTTTCAGTAATATCCTCCACCAATTCAATGGCCGCGATGACCTTGCCATGCCTGTCATGGATGGGCGTGGAAATAACCCTGAAATGGCGGGTGCCTTCGGGCACGGGGATCGTGGCGAAGGCTTCATGTCGCTCACCGGTTTTCAATGCCAATATTGTTGGGCAGCAGTCACAGGGGGTTTCACGCGCGGGAGGTGTGAAGGATCGATAACAGATGGGGGGGGCGGCGACCTTAGTTTCGGGAAACCACGTGCGCATCTGCTCGCTCATCCAGAGGATTTCCATATCCGGGCTTATGGTGGCGATCCCCACCCCCAGGTTTTCGACGATCAGGCTCAATTTTTCTTCCGATGCTCTGAGGGCTTCTTCAGCCGCCTTGCGTTCGGTGATGTCCAGCATCACGCCCACCATGCCGGCGGTCTCGCCCCTGCTGTCCATGTAGACGGCTTTATGGAAAACCACTTCCCGCCTGGTCTCATCGGCGGTTTGGACCTTCGCTTCGTAGACCTGCTTGCCGCCTTTTTCCATGAGCTGCAGATCCGCAGCGTGATAAATATCGGCAAGCGCTTTGGGGGCGATGTCGTGCACCGTTTTGTCGACGAGGGCCTCTATGTTTTTCCCCATAAATCTTTCCCAGGCGGTATTGCCGCCCTGGAAAACCCCCTGGGGATTTTTGTAAAAAATTGGCAAGGGAATCGCATCCATCAGGGTCTGCAGGAAAGACAATTGATCCTGCAGTTCGATGGTTCGTTTTTCAACAAGTGCTTCGAGGATTTGCTGGTTTTCTTTTTGCTGCAGCTCCAGCTTGTGTCGGCGCAAGGCGTTGTCAACCGTGATATTCACGATTTTGCGGGTAAAGGGTTTGACGATGTATCCATAAATATCGAGGTCCAACACCGCCTTTGTCTTGGTTGGATTATCCATGTTGGAGACCACTGCCACCGCTGTCTCGGGGTATTGGGCTTTGACCTGGCGGATCAGCTCGATGCCCGATTTTTCCGGCATGTGGATATCGCTGAGGATGAGGTCGCAGGGGAAGGTCTCCAGACACGCTAGCGCATCAGCGACACTCTCAGCGGTCCGGCATTCATAGCCAGCCTCTTCCAGAATGCGTTGCAGTAATTTTCGGATCGGTGCATCATCGTCAACGACGAGGATCTTCTCCATGGTCATTATCTCCAGATTGTCTTAAGCTCGCCACCGTAGCAGCCGGTTGCACATCACTGCGGATCAATGGATTCAGGTCCGGACACCTTTGCATCCAATATCCGTCGGACTTCCCCAGCCAGCTTCTGTCTGCCAACGGGCTTCATCACCAGGGCCCGGATTCCCATGGCTTGGACTTTTTCTTCATCGAGATCGTTGCTGTAACCCGTGCAAAGGATAATGGGGATATCCGGTCGGATGGACAATATGGCCTCGGCCAGTTGATCACCGGTCAACTTGGGCATGGTCATGTCCGTGAGGATCAGGTCGAAAGCAGTGGGGTCGGCTTGGAATAGGGAGAGCGCTTGCTGGCTATCGCCCACGGAAGTAACCTGGTAGCCTAAAGACCCTAATATCTTTGCGTTGACCTTGAGAATGGGCGGTTCATCATCGACAGATAGAATTCGTTCGGTTCCCCCGAGGGGGACGACCTCTTCATCTTTTCCATCGGCCCTTGCCTGGGCCTCGACTATCGGGAAGTAAAGATCGAAGCGAGAACCTCTACCGACTTCTGACTGCACGCGGATATCGCCACCACAGTCCTTGATGATGCCATGCACAACGGCTAGTCCCAGCCCGGTGCCTTCGCCTAGATCTTTGGTGGTGAAGTAGGGGTCGAAGATAGCGGCCATGATTTCCGGCGTCATCCCGCAACCGGTGTCACTGACGCTCAGCCTCAGATAGAGGCCCGATTTCAAATCGATGGCGCGTCTGAAAAAATCGGTGTCCAGACTTTCCTGGCTCAGGGTCACCGCCAGTTCACCGCCCTTTGATGCCATGGCGTGGGCGGCATTGGTGCACAGGTTCATGATGATTTGGTGGATCTGGGTGGCATCGGCTAGAATTAGACCCAGATCGGTTGGAATTTTTTGGACGATGTCGATGGTGCTGGGCAGCGTGGAACGCAGCAGTTTGAGCGCCTCTTTCAAGATCAGATCGATGCGCAGGGGTATGAGTTCCGCCTCCCCCCGGCGACTGAAGGTGAGGATCTGGCGCACGAGGTCGGTGGCACGGACGCCAGCCTGATAGACAGCCCTCAAATAGCCTTTCAAGATTGGGTCGTCCGTGGATTGACCCAGGGCCAGTTCCGTATAGCCTATAATCGCGGAAAGGATGTTATTGAAGTCGTGGGCGATTCCCCCGGCTAAGGTGCCCAGGGACTCCATTTTTTGGGCCTGGCGAAGCTGGGCTTCCATGGAGATCCGCTCGGTGATGTCTTCGACCACCGACACGACGCTGGCGAGGTGGCCGGCGTCGTTGCGTACCGGAATTCCCTGGACCCGGCAAATCCTGCCGTTGGAGGAGCGGATTTGGCGGACTTTGGGGATTCCCTTGGTGATGGCCGCCTGGGCCGGGCAGTCAGGGCAGACGCTCTCACGCCTATGCAAGCTGTGGTAACAAGACTGGCCGATCATCTCCTCTCGTTTCAGCCTGGCCGTTTCACAGGCCGCTTGGTTGGCCCATAGCACCTTCATTTCCAGGTCCATCAGGATTACATTGCTGGTTTGCGCATCCAGTATGGTTCTCAGGCGTAGTTCCGAATTCCGCAGGGCCTCCTTGGCCTTATGCGCTTCGTTCACATCCACTGCAATCTCTAAGAGGCAGTGGTGGTCGCCGGGAAAGGAGATCGGTGCTTTGATGGTGGACCACCAACGAACCGATCCGTCTGATTGCTTAAAGGCTTGTTCGCCAATCTTCAAGGTCTGCCCGGTGTTGATCACGCCCTGGTCCGCCTGCATACTTTCGAGGGCGTCCCGTGAATCCAGACCAAGGGTGGTAGACAGATCCAGGTCGGTGTGGCCAAGCATCTCCTGGGATGTGGTTCCGAACAAGTCTGCAAGGGTCTTGTTGGCCAGCAGATAGCGACCGTTGTGGTCTTTGATGGATACACAATTGGGCGATGTGTCTAACACCAATCGCATGCGGGCTTCGCTGGCTGCGAAGTTCTCTTTGATCCGTTGTTTGGATTCAAGCAGCTCTTGCTGGACCGCATGGCGCTCCAGCGCATAACGGGCCACGCGCGCCAGGAGCTCACCGGAGACCTGACCTTTGGTCAGATAGTCTTGGGCGCCAGCATTCAATGCCGCCAAGCCAATGGATTCGTCATCGTCGTCGGTAAGCGCCACCATGGGAATCCAGGGAACCGCCTTACGGAATTGGCGGGCGGTGTCGATGCCACTGCTATCAGGCAGGTCCAAGGTCACTAGGGCCAGTTGGGCACCTTTCTCCTTTAGATAGGAGATCGCGCTGGACAACCGGTCCACGCGGGCAAGGTGGAATTCCACCGATGCGGTGTCGGCCATGTGATCCTGGATAAGGGCTGCATGACGGGGATTGTTTTCGACCAGCAGCACATTTAGATGCCTGGGCACTATTCGGTTTTCCCCAGGGCCGGACCGCATCGGCGCGGTGTCGGCGACACCGCCGGTCGGTGACAGGTTGATCTCACGCATCACAGGGCACCGCCTTGTTTGCAATTCGAGGACCGCTTCGGTTTCTGCAACTTCCATGAGGCTGCTATAATGTGATGTGCTTTTGGCATCTTATCCGTTTTTCAGGGTGCGGTCTGTTCGGCCAGAGAACCCGCCAGGGTCATTCTGACCGCCGAGATCAAGCATTCTTTATCAATGGGTTTTGGGACCCATATGAAGGGGCCATGCTGAAAGACCGCCTTCAGCTGATGATTGTCCTCGCCATCGGATGAGACGACGATGGGCAGCTGAGGATGAGTGAGACGCAATACCCGTATGAATTCTGCACCTTTTGCCGGTGAAAAATTTAAATCGAGAAATACCAGATCGATACTATCTTTCCGGGTGAGCGATAACGCTTGGACTCCGTCGGTGACGCGGAGGACCCGATAGCCTGCATTTTCCAGGTAGGGGCTAACCCCCATAGCTTTACCGGTATCATCCTCTATAACTAGAATGGTCGCTCTGCGTGACTGGTACCGGTTGGGTTGCGACCAGATGAGGAGGGCGTCCTTCCTGAACCGCCAATCCTTGCCGATCTTATATGCCGGAAGGGCACCCCTGCGGGCCATCCTGCGAACGGTCTCTACGTGGGCGCCCAGCAGTTGAGCGGCTTCCTGGGCATTCAAAATGTCATTATTCGCTGTCATTGCGCTCCTTTTGAAGATAATTGTGTTTCAGATGAGACAGCTATTGATACCTATATCCGACTTGTGCCAATTAACTTTAGTATACTCCGATTAAAGTTAGTTGAGTTGGGTTGTTTTCAATGGCTGTTTTACGGTGCGTTTAGTAGAGGGGATTTGACGCTGGTATCGTGAATGTGCAAGGAATCCTGGATGGGCGTTTTATGACAGTCTGGTGGGTTTTGCTGCACGTTTGTGGGAGGGCGTCCTCATTCGGGCGCAATCGTTTTACACACAACATAGGTTGACTAAACACGTTTGGGCACGCATAAAGTCGATAGAGCGCGGCCAAAGTCGACACGTACGTGTCATTGAGCGCTGTGAGAGCTCCACCTTATTACTTGACTACTTGAGTTGAACTCTGAGTTTTTTGAGCCGAATGCTTACGGGACAATACCATGACCAGCGATGATGTTCTGACGACACTGGAAGCTGCAGCGATGTTGGGGGCCCACATTGAAACCGTCCGTCGGCTGGCCCGCAAAGGCGCCATCCCCGCCTTCAAGGTTGGCAAGGACTGGCGCTTTTCCAGCCAGGCGTTACGCCAATGGGCGGCAGATCAGCAGGAACCCCGGCAGCTACAGCCAACGGTGCTTGTCGTGGATGATGACGTATCTGTCACCAAATTGATGCGTCGCTGCATCACTCCCCTGGGTTGCCTCGTGCTCACCGCCAGCACGGGTAGTGAGGGACTGGATATCATTGCATGGCAGGCGGTGGATCTCGTTCTGCTTGATCTGCATATGCCGGAAATGAATGGGGCAGACTTCATCGCCCAGTTTAGACAGAAGCACGAAAATACACCGGTCATCATCGTAACAGGCCACCCGGAAAGCGATCTGCTGGTTCAGGCCATGCAGTTCGGCCCGCTCTTGCTGCTCGAAAAACCCGTCCAGAAAGCACCCTTGCTTACGGCGGTGAAGATGGCTTTACAAGGGCGGTTGTCAGATTAGGACTCGCCCGTTGCATCAATTCCATAGATCCTTCAAGATGCGTTTGGATGCGGAAAGCACAGCGTGAAGGTGCTGCCGTGCCCCACCTCGCTCTGGACTATTACGCGGCCGCCATGGGCCTGGGTAATGTGCTTGACGATGGCCAGCCCCAGGCCGGTACCGCCCATGTGGCGGCTGCGGGCCTTGTCCACCCGGTAAAAGCGTTCAAAGAGGCGGGGCAGGTGTTTGCGACCGATGCCGATGCCCTCGTCGGCCACGACGATGTGCAGTTCGTCTTTTTCTATGAAGCCACTGAGGGTGATGCGGGCCGGGGTGCGCTGGGTGTATTTGATGGCGTTGTCCAGTAGGTTGACCAGCGCCTGCTCCATGAGGGGCGCGTCCAGTTGGGCGGTGAGGTCGACATGGCAGTCGAGGTCCATCTGCAAGCCTTTGGTATGGGCGCGTTCACAGCAAAGGCCCATGGCCGTGGAGAGAAGCTCTCGCACCCGACATTCCTCCAAGGCCAAGGCCTTGGTTTCGCCGCTGCGTTCGATGCGCGATAAGTGCATGAGGTCGTCGATGATGGCCGCCAGGCGGTCCACGTGTTTGGCGATAATGCCCAGAAAACGGCCGCTCTCCGCTTTGCTATCCAGATCTCCGTCCTGGAGGGTCTCCACAAAGCCCTTGATGGCGGTCAGAGGCGTTTTGATCTCATGGGAAACGTTGGCCGCGAAATCCTTGCGCATATTTTCCAGACGCCGCAGTTGGGTAACGTCATGGAGAACCACCAGGGTGCCCATGGGGTATCCGTCGCCGTCCCGTAGGGGGGCGCAGTGAGCTTTGAGGACCCGTTCCTCCCAACCCTGGTGGCTAATGTCTGCCTGTGACGACCGACCACTGTTCTGAACCGCCTGCACCATCTCAGCCAACTCCTTGCTGCGCACCAACTCCGCTAAGCTGCGCCCCACATGGCTGTCGCTGGGGTTGGGAAACATCTTCTTGGCGGTTGTGTTGAGGCTGAGCACCTTCTCATCGCCGTCCAAGGCGATGACGCCTTCGACCATGCTGGAGAGCACCGCTTCAAGTTCGTTGCGTTGGCGCATAATGGCCGTCATGCGGCTCTGCAACTGGGCCGCCATGGTGTTGAGGGCTTCGGCCAGGCTGGCCAACTCCAGAGTGGCCGGCGGCTGAATGCGCAGATCCAACTCTCCACGGGCATATTGGTCAGCGCCCTTACGCATCGCTTCGATGGGATGGCTGATGCGCCTGGACACGTAGAGCCCCACCCCGGCGGCCAGCACGGCAATGAGGAGGCCGGCGAACGTCATTTTGATATAGACGGCTGTCAAAGCCTCATCGATAGTGGTCAGCGGCAGGGCCGTGCGCATAACGGCCAACAATTTCCCATCGCTGTTTACGGGGTAAGCCACATACATCATTTTCTGCTTCAGGGTGGTGCTGTACCGCTGGGCGTGGCCCGTGATGCCCTCGAAAGCCTCACGGATTTCCGGTCGGCTGCCGTGATTGTCCATCTTTTGCGGATTCTGCTCACTGTCGGCCACCACCACGCCATCGGGCAAGATGATGGTGAAACGCACGGGGATCTGTGCAGCGGCCGCCTTGCAGGTTTGGTCCAGGATCTGTGGATCGAGGGGGGTGAGTGCCGTGACAATCCGTGATTGCAGAATCTGCCCATGATACTGGAGGGTGGTGCGTAGGTGTTGGAGGTAGAAGCTGCGCATGAAATCGGTGGCATACCAACTCACCGCAAGAACCGCACAGAGGATGAGGATCAGATAGGAAGGGTAGAGCTGCCAAATGAGGCGTCTGGGTTTTCTCATGAAGCCTCTATTAACATCTCAATCAAGTGGTTTCGATGAAGCGGTAGCCCACCCCGCGCACGGTCTGGACATACTTGCCAAAGCGGCCCAGTTTCTTGCGCAGGCCCACGATCTGAACATCCACGCTGCGATCGGTGACGGGGTAGTCCTCCCCGCGCACTGCATCGACAATCTGGGTGCGCGTGAACACCCAGCCAGGACGTCTGGCCAGGTGGTAGAGGACCTGGAATTCGGTGAAAGTGAGATCCACCACCTCGCCGTCCACGGTGACCTGCCGGCGACCGGGGTGGATGATCAACTCCCGGATGGTCAGAGGACCCTCTGCGGAATCTTCCTCTTCCTGGGCGTTTCTGCGCAGAACGCTCTTGATGCGGGCCAGGAGAATCTTGGGCGAAAAGGGTTTGGTGACATAGTCATCGGCCCCCATCTCCAGGCCTGCCACCACGTCGCGTTCCTCACCCTTGGCGGTCAGCATGATGATGGGAAACCGCTCTGTATCCGGGTTCTTTTTGATCCGACGGGTGACCTCGATCCCGTCCATGCCGGGCAGCATGAGGTCCAGGACCATCAGGTCAGGCATCTCATCCGCGGCCATGCTAAGGGCGGCCTCGCCGCTGGCGGCGCTGCGTACCCCATAGCCGGCCCGGGAGAGGTTGTAGCGCACCAGCTCGAGGATATCCTCTTCGTCATCCACCACGAGTATGTTTTCACCGGCCATTGGAATACCTTATTTGAAATTCATTGCCCCTGGGAGCCGTTGCGGCGCTGTCAATTTGCCTCAGCAAGCGCCCCTCTACGCCGACGGAAAGCAACCTATTCTGAAAATGTTAGGATTGTATGAGGATCGCTTAACTTCTCAAGGTTCCGCCATGACCGAGTTGCGCAGGGTGCCGATCTTTTCGATCTCCACCTCGACCACATCCCCTGGGGTCAGGGGGCCCACCCCGCTGGGGGTGCCGGTGAGGATGATGTCGCCGGGAAAGAGGGTGAAATTGCGCGACACGAAGCTGACGATCTCCGTCACGGGGAAGATCATATCGGCTGTGTTGCCTGCCTGGACGGTCTCGCCGTTGAGGCGGCAGGTCAGCGCCAGGTTCTGGACGTCGCCGATCTCGGTCGGCGGCACGATGCGCGGCCCGATGGGGCCGAAGGTGTCCAGGGACTTTCCCCGGAACCAGCCCGAGCGATCGCGGGTCTGGAGATTGCGCTGGCTGACGTCGTTCATGCAGGTGAAGCCCAGGATGTGCTCCATGGCCGCTTCGGGACGCAGGTCCTTGCAGCGCTTCTTGATGATCAGGGCCAGCTCCGCCTCGTAGTCCACCCGGATGGTGTCGAAGCCGTAGTCCGCCAGAAATTTGGGGATCACGATGGGCATCTCCGGTCCGATGAGGACATTGGGCGTTTTGTTGAAGAGGACGGGCTCTTCGGGCACCTCCTGGGTGAACCCCTGGACCTTGACGCTGTGGCTCTCGGCGATGTGCTCGCGGTAGTTGAGCCCGAGGGCGATGATCTTGGTGGGTGCGATGGAGTAGGGGGAGGCCTGACCGGCCACGGGTAGACTGATCATGGTTGCTGGATTTCCTATTGAATAGTGGATGATTGTGGTGATGCTAGGCGTCTAAAATGCCACGCCTACGGCGGTTGTGCAAGTCTGCCGTTAGGATATGCGGCCCGGCCCATGCCGGAAGGTGGCTGACAGAGTAAGAATACAATTTATAAAAGCGAAGCCCTAAGCTGCATGGCGGGCCCTGAAAGCCGCTTCGAGGGCATCGTCAATGGTGGCCTCAAAGCCGCTGATCTGGGCCAGCACCCGCTGCCGGTGATCGAAAAAAGTAAAATCGGCCCGCAGGCGGTTGGCGGTGGTGTGGGTCACGGACATGGCCACCACGGCGCCCTCGGCGGGAAAGCGGTCGCAGTACTGGCGGTAGCTGCCCAAATAGCTAGGCAGGCAGAGCTTGCCAATAAAGCGATGGGTCCAGACGATGGCCAGTTGAAAGGCGCCGTCCAGGATGAGGGGGTCGGTCAGCCAGGTGTCGGCCAGGGGCTCCTTGAACCACACCTCGGGTTGGGGAGCGGCGGACAGATGGGCCATGGCGCCGGCGGCGGACAGGTGGGTGACGGCCTCGAGGCAACGCAGTCGGTCCCCATGGAAGAGGACATCGGCATAGACGGCGTCAAGGTCCACCGGGCTGTCATCGCTGACCTCGAAGGGCAGGGCCACCTGCGGCGGGACGGGGCGCCGGGCCGTAAGCAGGCCCACGGCGCGGGCGTGCACCTTGGCGCTGCCCCCCTGGTACTCGTCGCGGATCTCCACCGGCACCTGGACGGCCCCATCGATGTGGTGAGGCGTTCCCGCCAGGAGGCGGATCACCTTGGGAGGCTGGTCCAGGCGGATGCCGCTGAGGACCCGCACCCCATCCAGACCGAAGAGCTTGATCTTAGGGTCTCGCCCCTGATCCAGCACGCCGTGGCCCAGCCATTCGGCCATGAGGGCCAGAGGCACCACCGGCTTGCCCCCCAGTACATGGTCCCTGAGCACCGGACAGCGTGGCAGGTCGAGTTCCTGGCGGTGGAGCACCTTCATCTCGCTGGATTCGGCGGTGGCCTCGCAGGTGATCACAACCTCCACCCCGGCGTTTTGCGGGGCCCGCATCTCGGCCACCATGGCCGCGGCGCCATCGGCCAGGGGGATCAGGCCCGCGCCGCGCTGGCGGAAAGCTTTCTTAAGCGCGGGGGTGACCATGCCGCCGTCCCAAGGGCCCCAGTTGATGGCCGTGACCTTACAATCGGGACGCTCAATGGCCAGCAGTTGAGCGCGCTTGTTGAGGACTTCGTTGGCCATGGCGTAGTCCACCTGGCCGCTGTTGCCCATGCGGCCGCTGACGGAGGAGAAGAGCACGATCTGGCGCAGGTCGTCGCCGTCGGTGGCCGCAAGGAGGGCGGCCAAGCCGTCCACCTTGGTCGCGTAAACGCGCTCGAACTGCGCGGCTGTCTTATCGACGATGAGGCGGTCCTCCAGCACGCCGGCGCCATGGATGATCCCCCGAATATTGCCGCCTTCACGACGCAACTCGCCCAAAAGGGTTGCCAGGGCGCCGGCATCGCGAATATCAACACCATGATAGCTGGCCCGGGCGCCGGCTGTATTCAGAGCGTCCAGGGTGGCCTGGATCTGGCGCTGGGCCTGGTAACGGCGGTAGGCGGCCTCCAACGCTTTGGGGCTGGGGGCGGCATCAAAAGCGTTGGCCATGAGGGCGTGCTTCATCTCGGCCGGATC
>JBNKKA010000076.1:0-19757 GCA_050291585.1 Desulfobacteraceae bacterium | reverse complement strand
GCTTGGCAGGCGTTTGCGGCTTTGATACGGGCGTAAGGCTGGTATCCTTTTTCCCATCTGCAGGGTGCTGACAATTCTATCTTCGGTTACCCGATATTGAACTGTCCGGACTCGATGTAGGCCACGTCTTCCACGTCGATGGCGTTGATGATGCCCTGGTTCAGGCGTGCTTTCATCTCTTTGAGGATTGGCCGCCTTTTGTTCTGACCTTTGGCGAAGGCCAGGGTTTCATTCATGAGATCGTCGATATGGCAAGCCTTGCGGATAATGTGATGGGTCTGGCATTGCTCTGCCGTGAGGCGAATGCCGGTCAGCTCCATCTCTTCCACCATATAGTAGGGCATGGCCTTTTTCAACAGGGCGTTCATGCCGGGCAGGAAGGGGATCCCCAGATCCACTTCGGGGAAGCAGAAGTAGCCGCGATCCGAACGCATGTAGCGAAAATCGAAGGCGCAGGAGAGGATGGCCCCCCCGGCAAAGGCGTGCCCGCTGATGGCCGTCACGGTGGTGAGGGGGTAGGTAACTATTCGCCGGAAGAGCTGATTGAGCTGGTAGAAGAACTGCTTGGCCGCGGCCACGTCTCCGTTCTGAATCACCGGTACGAGCCACTCCAGATCTATGCCGTTGGAGAATATTTTTTCATGGGATGCGGTCACCACTAAGGTTGTGGCATCCGTATCGGCCTCGACATGGTCTAGGGCCTTGAGAAAAGCACCCAGAAAAGTTGGGTTGAAGCGGTTCTCACCGTCGTTGAGGGTCAGCGTGGCAACGTGCTCCTCTATGGCGATTTCTATTGCAGACATGGTTGGCCTCCTTGATTTGATGGGGGAGTGCGGATGTTGTCGGTAGAAACATATACCTATTAAAGGGTGGCGCGCATTGCAAGGCAAAAAGTGGGTTGCGGATTCAGCTTACAGAGGACTCGGGAAAAGAAAAAGCCCCGGCCTCTAAAAGGCCGGGGCTTTTCAATCTTGGAAGGGCAACTTGCTTAAGAGCAGCAGGAGCCTTGTGTACCGCAGCTGGTACAGCCGGCACCGAAGTCCATATTGCAGTCGAGTTTGAAGCCGTACATATGAAAATCAACCTTGATGGGTTTGGCTTTCTCCATGAACTCTTTGTTCACGATGTACTTGTAGCCGTCTACGTCGAAAGCGTCGTCGTTGTCGTTAGGCTCATCCAGAGCCATGGCCAGACCGGGGCCACCTCACCCGCCTTCGTTGAGAAAGATGCGGATCGGCTGCACCTCTTTGCCTTTGAAATACTCGGCAATTTGCTGAGTGGCCGCTTCAGTTACTTCCAGCATGATGTTCCTCCTTGGTAATTAAATTGAGCTCGTGTGTCGGTGAGCTCCCCCGTCAAAACTGATCATCAAACTAACTACGGCCTCGCGAGTTGTCAATTCACAATTCGAGCAGGACCGTGATAAAGCGGGCGTTTTTTCGAAACTTAAGATTGCCTCCAAGCCGTTTTTCTGCCGAGATTGCACCACCTATTACCCCAAATATCGGTCATTGCAAAGGGAAACTGAAATTTCAACCATGATTTCAGCTCCCATTGTAAAGAATTATAAAGAAAAACCGATAATCTCGACATCATGCAAACAGATCCTCTCGACCATGCTCTGGAATTACTTGAGCGGCGCTATGGACTCGTTGCCGTCCACAAGGGATTGGTGCCTCGTCAGACCCTCAAGCGTGTTTTGCGCGAACATAGCGCCGCTACGAAAGAGGGCGCCTCCTTATCCGTATGGGATCTGCTGCGCAATGAGGGGTTTATGACCGATGCCGAAATGGGCAAGGTCCTCCCTGCGACCGTCAGCGCGGCGAGTGTGGAAGAAAAGCAGACGACTGATTTAAAGGACACCCAATCCACCGGGAAAGAGACGGACAGCTCGAAAAATGCGAAAGCTGCATTGGAGCGGGTCGCTCCGGTGAGAAGGGAGACCGGCTTTGCCTTGACGGTGGCTCCTGACGATATGACGGCCCTCATCCAGGTCAAAGCTGGTGGACTCGACGGCAATACCCTTGATGAACTAAAGGGTGTTCTGGCGGAGCATGAGATTACGCATGGCGTGGTGGCTGATGAGATCCTCACCGAATTTATAGCCGCCAATACGCCCGGTGCGGAACTGGTCGTGGCCAAAGGAACACTGCCCAAACAAGGCCAGCCTGACCAGTTGCTGTGCCACTTCGATACCGACCCTCATCGCATCGGCACCCTGCTTGAAGACGGCACCATGGACTGGAAGGATCGCGGCGAGATTCCCCAGGCGAGCGAAGGGGATCTGTTGGCAGAGATCAAGGCTGGCAAGCCGGGCAAGACTGGAGTGGATGTCCACAGTCTTGTGGTCGCCCCAGAAGAGATTAAAAAACTGCGCGTGCGCGCTGGCAAGGGGGCGCGTTTCGACGAGGATGGAACTAAGATCTATGCCGCCCGCGATGGACAACCCTACCTCAGCCTGGAAAATCAGGTCACCGTATTGCCGGTACTCAAGATCCAGGGCGATGTGGGCATCGAAACAGGCCATGTGCAGTTTGATGGCCATGTTGAGGTTCCGGGCTCGGTGCAGGTTGGCTACAAAGTCAGGGCCGAGAGCCTGGCGGCCAACGAGATTCACAGCGACGATGTCGAGGTGTGCGGTGATGTGAATGTGCGCGGTGGCGTCTACGGCGCCCGTATCAAGGCCGGCGGCAACTTTAAGGCCCACCACGTCAACCGCTCGTTTCTCCTGGTCCAGGGCGACATCGCGATCAAGAAAGAACTGGTGGATTCAAAGGCCGAGGCCGGTGGGCGCTGCATGGTGGATGGCGGGGTGATCCTCTCCTCAGAGGTGAGCGCCGCCAAGGGTATCAGCAGCGGAGACATCGGCTCGGAGACCGCCAAAGACTGTTTTCTGCAGGTGGGTAAGGACCCCTGGATCAAGGAGGCCATCGCCGAGCGGCGCAACCTGCTCAAGGAGAACGAGGCCAGTCGGGAGGACCTTGAAAAAAAGATCGAAGTCCTGGTGACACGTGGGGACAGCGTAACCACTGAATTGGGGGAGATCGCTCAGGTACAGGACAAGAACATGGTTGCTCAGCGGGAGATGCAGGAGAAAATCAAAAAGGAGAAACGGCTGCCGACGGCAAAGGAACAAGTGCTCATAAAAACCTGCGCTCGCAAAGTCGCCGAAATAGATGAGACGGTGGCTCGCCTCATGGGAGAGGAGGAGGAGATCGAAGCCCAACTGTCCCGATGCAAGGCGGATTCAAAGACCAGTAAAGATGAGATCGAGCGCCTCAACCTGGAGATCAATAGCCTCACTGCGGCCGCCAAAGCCAACCCCAGCCACACCCAGATCCGCATTACGGGCCGCATTTACGAGCACACCGATATCAAAGGGTTCCATGCCCACCTGGTGATGAAGGAGACGATTTCCAGATGTGTCATCAGCGAAAAGCTGGACAGCGACCCGAACAGTGATCGCAAGTGGTACATGGCGATTTCATCTCTTTAAACAGGGTGCCTACATATCCCATCAGGACGCTAAGGCGACGTAGATTTGGCCTCTGATCTTACCATGCTTGGAGATCTTCTGGAGCGAATCAATCAGCTTTTGGTTTAGGCGCAACCCCTGAGACATGAGGGGGTGGCCGCTCTCCAGATAGATCGCTTTGCGCAAGGTCATCCCCGGAAGCAGGTCTTCGACCGCCACCCATTTTTCACGGGCATTTTCGACATCCTCCTCGGCCACTGCTTTTATCATAATTTCAACCACCCTTGTATCATAGCGCGTGCCGGCGCCCGTGGTGAGTACCTGCTCGGCGACCGCGCTCAAGAGCGCCTCGCCTTCTTGCCCGGACAATCCGCTAATCTGCTCTTTCGACAGGTGCTGGGCCGCCAGTTGACGAACCTCCTCGGGCTCCACAGGCCAAAGGTCTATGATGCGGCAATAGTCCGACACGGCAGCCAAGATACGCGATCCTATAGGAATCGCTTCACCGGCGATCTGATTGGGGTAGCCACTGCCATCCATGTTTTCATGGTGGTTGAGGATGATGTCGCTGACCGCCGCATAGCTGGGAACCGCCTCGAAGCAGACTGCGGCTATCACTGGGTGGTGGGCATACAGATTGAAAGCGGTTTCACTCATATCGGCCTCTTTGCTATACAGCAGTGCATCCGGCATGCCGACCAGGCCCACATCGTGGAAAAGCCCGGCAATTTCGATATGATCGCACTCGGTTTGGGTCATTTCTAAGTGGGCGGCCACACGCCGTGACAGACGGCCCACGTGCATCAGGTAGTCGCCCAAGGCGGGCGAGAGCATCTCCACTAGAGCCGACAACAGGCGAAACGCTTCCATGAAGGTTTCTTCGAAGTCTTCTTTCTGCCTGAGCAGCAAACGCGACCGTTCAACGACCTTGTGTTCAAGATCCTTATTGAGGGTCAGGAGTTCTTTATTCTGGCGCTGGATCACTAAAGCCATCTCGCGGTTTTCCTTGCGTAGGGTCACCTGCTCAATGGTCTGGCCGATGTGCAGCAGCAGCTCCTCGTCATTCCAGGGTTTGTCCAGATACCGGTGGATTTCGCCCCTGTTGATGGCTTCCACCAGGGCCTCGTAGTCGGAGTAGCCCGTCAGGAGGAATCGTCCGGCATCAGGAGCCAGTGCCTTGGATTGTTCCAGGAACTCGGCCCCGTTCATTTCCGGCATGCGCTGATCGGAGATGATCAGTACATAGGGATCCTCGGCCTTCTCGATGGCTATCAGGCCCGCCGCGCCGCTCTCGGCCGAATCAACACGGTAGCCCGCCCGGCGAAGGAGGCGTTCCAGCGCTTTGCGAATGGATTCCTCGTCGTCGACGACCAGGATATGATGAGTGGTCTCTTCGGTCATAGTCGCGCTCCCAATGTCTCTGCTGCCTGAGCTGCCACTCAATTCAAAATGCCGCTTTGTCTCAGATAGTCTGTGTATATGCTCTCATTTTCCTCGGAAAAAAGCACGAAATAGAGCTCCTCGGGGTGACGCTCTGCTTCCAGAAAGGCCCTGCAAGTATCGACAGCCACCCGGCAAGCCTTGTCAAAGGGATAGCCATAGACCCCGCAGCTGATGGCCGGAAAGGCGATGCTGGTGAGGGCCATATCAGCCGCCAGGCGCAGGCTGTTGCGATAGCAGCCGGCCAGGAGCTCCGGGTCCCGGGGGTGGCCGCTGTAGATCGGCCCCACAGTGTGGATCACGTGGTGGGCCGGCAGATCATAGCCTTTGGTGATACGCGCCTCTCCCGTGGGGCAGCCACCCAGACTGCGGCATTCGGCCAGCAGCTGGGGGCCGGCTTTGCTATGAATGGCGCCGTCCACCCCGCCACCGCCTAACAGGCTGCTGTTGGCCGCATTGACGATGGCGTCCACGGCCAATGTCGTGATGTCGCCGTGCATCAGGTGGATGCGTTCGCTCAATCCTGCCATATTCTGCCTTTCGATTTGCTCGGGGCCTTTACCAAGCTCACAGATCGTAGAGGGTCTCGTCCCTTTTGGGGGCTGAACGTTTCCGGCTTTGGCCCATTTTCTTGGCACCGGGCATCAGAAAAGGGTCCTCGCCTTCCAGCAGGTCTCCCATCTCGGCCTCGATCTGATCCGGGTCCTCCCCCGCCTCCATGCGCCGCAGGGCCTCCTGCATCCCGGACCCCAGCTCCATGCCTGTCATGTCGGTGAGCTTGCGCATGAGGTCGGCCGCCTGGCGGGGGTCGTCCTCGTCGATTTTGTCCGCCTGGCCGGCCAGCATCTGCATGGCCTGCTCCATCTTGTTTTCATCGAAGGGCAGGTCCTCCATGTCGTCATCCTCTTTGGCGCGTCCGCCGATGGCGAAGGGTGACAATTGGCGCGAGAGGGGACCGCCGCTGCATTTGGGGCAGTCGGGGCGCTTGTCGGTATTGATGCTGCTGGAAAAAAAATTGAAGATCGTGTGACAATCTTCGCAGTAAAATTCGTAGATCGGCATTGTGGTGCTCCTCAGGTGACCAATGGCCGCCAGTGTGAATGCGTATGACGACCTTCCTTTTGCAGGTCGCCCCCTAATCGTTGCGCCCTTCTCAACGGGTGGCGTCGCATAATGACTTAACCTTTCGGAAAAAATATAAAATTAGACGGGTATCTGTCAACCTTTCAAGCCCCCCAAGAGGGCCTTGGGCTCGATTGACTTGCCCCAGGCCATCTGGTATGCAGCGACCACCTGGCGGCCGACAAAGCGGCCGCCGCCCATGTGCAAGCGCATTTACAAGCCGTCGGTGCCTGGTTCTATGCGGGTCGTTGGGCGGCGACACATCCATGCAGCAGACAGATATGAAAGGAGATCCATCCCCATGGAAACCACACTGGCCATTGTAAAACCCGACGGCGTCTCCCGCGGCCTGGTGGGCGAGGTGCTTAAACGCATCGAGAACGCAGAGCTCAAGATCGCCGCCATGAAGATGATCCACATGACCACTGACCAGGCCCAGGGCTTTTACGCCGTGCACAAGGAGCGCCCCTTCTTCGACAGCCTGACCGCCTTCATGACCAGCGGGCCCGTTGTAGTGATGATGCTCAAGGGCGATGGCGCCATCACCAAGTGGCGCGAGATGATGGGTGCCACCAACTACAAGGAGGCTGCCGAGGGCACTATCCGTAAAGATTTCGCCACCGATATCGAGAAGAACGTTGTCCACGGCTCGGACGCTCCCGAGACCGCCGCCTTCGAACTGGGCTACTTCTTCAACGCCTTCGAGCGCGTCGCTTAATGACCCTCGGCGTTAAATTAGACCATATTGCCGTCGTCCTGGTGCGGCCCCGCTATTCCGAGAATATCGGGTCCGCGGCCAGGGCCATGCGCAACATGGGCATTCGCCGGTTATTGGTGGTGTCGCCGGAGAGATACGACCTCCAGCGCGTCTACCGTCTGGCCACCCACGCGGCGCGCCATGTGGTGGACACCATCGCCCTTTGCACCGATTTAAAGACGGCCCTGGCCGACTTCAACTACGTGGTGGGCACCACCGCCCGCTTGGGGGGCGAGCGCAAACGCATCGCCAGCCCCGGCAGTATGGCCGCCGAGGTGGCCGCCCTCAGCCAGGAGAACCAGGTGGCCCTGCTCTTCGGCCCCGAGGATCGGGGTTTGAGCAACGAGGATCTGCGCCTCTGCCACGCCCTGGTAAACATCCCCACGGCCGAGTTTTCCTCCCTCAACCTGGCCCAGGCCGTCATGGTCCTGTGCTACGAGCTCTTCAAGACCCGCCAGCCCGCCTCCAACCAAACGGCACCGCGCCTGGCCACCCGCATCGAACTGGACGGCATGTACGACCAGGTCAAGGAGATGCTGGTGCGCATCAACCACATTCAACCCGGGAACCCCGACTACTGGATGAATAAGCTGCGCCTCTTTTTCTCGCGCCTGAAACTGCGTGGCGGTGAGGTCAGCATCATCCGCGGTATCTGCCGCCAGATGGACTGGTACGCCGAGAAGCGTTACCGGGATGGGCTGGCTGATGGGAAGGGCACGGGGGCTGATGAAAAAGCGAAAGTCGACTGAAGCCGGGATTCTATACACACCATGTCTCATTTCATTGCGGTCGGTGTCGCTCGGGTCGGGCCAGGCGTGGCGAAGCCTGAGCCGTCCTAGCTGACATTTGGCCGATGTTGCCGAACCCCCACCACACATCCCGCTTCCAGACTAAGGGTGTGGGTGATACAGGCGGGACGTTCGTCGGGGTGGTGGGTGACGTAGAGCAGCTGGCTGCGCCCGCTTTTGGCGATGGCGTCCAACTGGGCGAGGACTAACTGGCGGTGGTCGGCGTCCAGACCGGCGCAGGGTTCGTCCAGCACCAGGAGGGTGGGGCGCTTGACCATGGCTCGGGCGATGAGGACCAGGCGCTGCTGGCCATGGGAGAGGTGGTCGAAGAGACGATCTGCCAGCTGATCCATATTCTGGGCGGCCAGGTCTTGGCGGGTCTGCTTTTTTTGCATCTGATTGCAACGCCGATAAAGGCCCACCGAGTCGAAGAAGCCCGAACAGACGACCTCGAAGGCGGTCAGGCGTTTCTGGTAACCGGCATGGAAGTGGGGCGTCACCAGGCCGATCTGCTTTTTGATATCCCAGATGCTCTCCCCGCTGCCCCGGCGGCGGCCGAAGAGGTGGATCTCATTGGCGTAGGCCTGGAGGTGGTCGCCGCTGATGAGGGCCAGGAGGGTGGTCTTGCCCGCCCCGTTGGGCCCGGCGATGGCCCAGTGCTGGCCGGTGTACATTCCCCAGGAGACCCGGTCCAGGACCTTCTTCTTCCCATACCGCACCGAGACCGAGCACAGCTCGATCAGGGGCACTTGCGAGGAAGCGGTTTTTGCCCTCCGGGGAAGTGGCGCTAGGGGATGGGAGACTTTGCTCTCTTCAGGCGCTGTCTGCATCCACAGGGGCGCCACCTTCGCGAGGACCCCCTGGGCGACGATGCGGCCCTCGTCCAGGAGAGCCAGGTGGGTGATGGCGGGCAGCAGTTCGGCGGGGCGATGGGTGATGAGGACGACCTTGAGGCCCCGTTCTATCTCGGTGTTGACGAGGCCGGCCAGGTCGGCGCGTGCCCGCGTGTCAAGCCCGTTGAAGGGCTCGTCGAGGATGAGGAGGCGCGGATCTTGGATGAGGGCGCGGGCGAAGAGCACCCTGGCGGTCTCCCCGCTGGAGAGGGCGCGCACCGGCGTGTCTAAAAGGTGGCTGATGCCGGTCCGCTCCGCCTGGGCAGTCAGGCGTTCCCGGGCAGCTTCGGTCTCTGTTGGCAAGGCGGTCAGCATTAGATCCGCCACCCGCCGCTCGCGGCAGCGGCCGGCGCTGAACTCCATGAGGCGGTCCTGCCAGCGCGCCTGGGCCACCAGCTTGCGGGTCTGTTCCGGAGCCACGTAGGCGATGGGCACCCCGTTATTGTCCGGGGCGCTTTGCCTTTGATAGTGGCGGATCACCCGGCCGGCCACCACCGGCATCTGACCCAGGAGGGTCTTCGCCAGGGTGGTCTTGCCGCTGCCGTTGGCCCCCACGATGGCCCACTGCTCCCCCTCGCACATCTGCCAGGAGGTGTTCTTCAGGTACCAGCGCTCGCGCAGGCGCACGGTGATCGTGTCCAGGGTGATCCAGGGCGGTCCGGTGCGGGCCGCGTCTTTGGTCCTGGCGGGTTCTGGAACCATCAGGCCGCCACGATGGCGGCTAGAATCGCATCCCCCATCTGGGCGGTGTTCACCGGCTGGACACCTTCGCCGGCGATATCGGCGGTGAGGGTCCCTTCGGCCAGTACGGCGGCCACGGCATCCTCGATGGCGTCGGCCGCTTCACCGTAGTTGAAGCTGTGACGCAGCATCATGGCGGCGGAGAGGATCTGGGCCAGGGGGTTGGCGATTCCTTGGCCGGCGATATCCGGGGCGCTGCCGCCGGCCGGTTCGTAGAGGCCGAAGCCCTCCTCGTTGAGGCTGGCCGAGGCCAGGAGCCCCATGCTGCCGGTGAGCATGGCGCATTCGTCGCTGATGATGTCCCCGAACATGTTGCCGCACAGGAGCACGTCGAACTCCCGCGGCCGGCGCAGGAGCTGCATGGTGGCGTTGTCGATGTAGATGTGCTCCAGCTCAACGTCGGGGTAGGCTTTGGCGATCTCAGAGACCACTTCCCGCCAGAGGACCATGGTCGTGAGGACGTTGGCCTTGTCCACCGAGGTCACCTTGCTGCGGCGCTTGCGGGCGGCGTCGAAAGCTACCCGCGCGATGCGCTCGATCTCCCCCCGGGAGTAAACCATGGTGTCGAAAGCCTTTTCAGCGGCACCCTCACCGTCGCGCCCCTTGGGCTGACCGAAGTAGATCCCCCCGGTGAGCTCGCGCACGCAGAGGATATCGAAGCCATCCCCCACGATGTCGGCCCGCAGGGGGCTGGCCGCCGCCAGGGAGGGGAAGACCTTCGCTGGGCGGAAGTTGCAGAAGAGGTTGAAGTGTTTGCGCAGGGGCAACAGGGCGCCCCGCTCGGGTTGCTCGGCCGGGGGCAGGTGCTCCCACTTGGGGCCGCCGACCGAGCCGAAGAGGATGGCGTCGGACTTGCGGCAGAGCTCCAGGGTGGCGTCGGGGAGGGCGCTGCCGTAGTTGTCGATGGCGATACCACCCACGTCGGCCTGCACATAGCTGAATTCGAGGTCGAAGCGCTGTGCCGCCGCATCCAGCACTTTCAATGCTTCCGCCATCACTTCCGGGCCAATTCCGTCTCCGGGCAATACCGCGATTGTCTTCATTTCCATCTCCAGATCTATGTTGAATTAACTTCCGTTCCAGTACTTAAAAGCTGTTTGGCAAACGGTCAAACCGAAGCCGTATCGGTCCCGTAGGAACTTGCGTGTGGCCGGCGCGACATCAAAAACCTGCAGATCATCTATGGTCACCCAACGGGCGTCGGCGGCTTCAAGAGCCGAAGCCGTATTGGTCCCGCAGGAGCTTACGTGTGGCCGGCGCGACATCCAACGCCTGCAGATCATCGACGGTCACCCAACGGGCGTCGGCGGCATCGTCCCCCGCTCGCGGTTCTCCTGCCAGGTAAGTGGCCTCCAGGTCTACGATCACATAGTGATACTGCACCTGACCCCGGGTATTCCGCTGGACGGTGTCGAAGGTCAGCACCGGATCGCCGGCCCTGACGGTGATCCCCGTCTCTTCTATCAACTCGCGCTCGGCCGCCGCCTGGAGGGTCTCGCCCAGATGGACGCTGCCCCCGGGGATGGCCCACTGACCCCGGCTGGGCGGTTTGCCCCGTTTGACCAGCAGAACTGCGCCCTTCCGGAAGACGCCATCTTCCTGGAAGACGCTGTCTTCGCTGAAGACCACTGCCCCCACGGCCACCACCGGTTGATTGGGGTAGGCCCCTCGCAAAGGGTCGGCGTGCTCAGAACGGCCAGAAGCTGTTGTCATCCCAGATCTTATCCTTCAATTCGGCGTCGATGTCGGCCAGAAATGACAGGTGTTCACGCTCCCAGTCCGCCAGCCAGGTATAGAGGGCCTTCTCCTGGGCGTTGTCCGTCGTGTCGGCCCGTCCGGCATAGAGGGCGATGGCGCGTTCCTCCATCAGCATGGCGGCGGAGATGGCGGCCGCTTCGTAGCCCGCACCGGTGATCTTGGCTTTGACCTCGGCGCCCATGACCTTGTTGGCCACCGCCTGATGGTTCTCGGAGAGATAGCTTCCGGCCACGAAAGCATTGTTGGCTTTGTAGGCCTTGTACTGCTCGGCCAGCATTTGGATATGTTCACGCTCCTCATCGGCCATGGTCTGGAAGAAGGCCTTCACCGCTTCATGGGTGGCGGTGTCGGCCGCGTTCTGATAAAAGGCTTTGCCGCGCGTCTCCAGCAGGATGGCGCTTTTCAGAATCTCCAAGGGGCTTGCTTCGGCCATTGTTTCCTCCAAGTTTGACGGTTGAGTGTGTGGACCGGCGCACACTATACGGCAATTCGCGGTGGATCTCAACCGCACAAAAAGCGGTGTGGATGCCCATCAGGCGCTTCATCCGGATCGCTTCTTCAACCCGGCCAGCACCTTGTCCGGCCCCAGCAGGGCCAACACATCGCTGCCCATGATGACGAAGCGGCCTGTGGGGATCATGACCGTTTTTTCGGGTACGGTCTGGGTCACCGCAATGATCTGGATGCCCATGCGGTTGATCAGGTCCAGCTCGATGAGGCTTTTTCCGATGAAGTCCTCGGGAGCCGCCAGTTGAACGATGCTGTAGCCCTCCATGAAGGGCAGGTAGTCTATTAGGTTGGGGTTGTCCAGGCGCTGAGCCGCCGTCAGGGCCAGGTCCTTTTCGGGAAAATAGATCTCATCGGCACCGATTTTTTTCAGGATGCGCCCGTGGGCAACGCTGACCGCCTTGGCTACCACCCGTTTGACCCCCATATCTTTGACGTTCAGGGTGGTTAAAATAGAGCTGTTGAGTACGGAGCCGATGCTCACCACTACGGTGTCCATGGTGTCGAGTTCCAGCTCTTTTAAGGCGTTGGGGTCGGTGGTATCCGCAATAACGGCGCGATCCACCTGATCCCGGATCTCCTGAACCCGCTTGGGGTCCACATCGATGGCCAACACCGCATGACCTTTCTGGAATAGGGCGGCGGCGAGATAGAACCCAAAATTACCCAACCCGATCACGGCGAATTGTTTTTTCATGATTTTATCCGATCATTATATTTTCTTCGGCGTAATTCACACAACTCGACGGCTCACGGCTCATGGCGAGGCCGATAACCAGGGGACCGAGCCGGCCGATGAACATGAGCCCAATAATCGTCAGGCGTCCGAAGGTGGATAGGGTCTCAGTCACCCCCATGGAGAGACCCACCGTTCCAAAGGCGCTGACGGCTTCGAAAAGTAGCTCTAAAAAACGGCCTCGGGTCTGGGCATGTGGCAGCTCGCCCAATTCACTCATCATCAGCATCATGGCCCCGACGATGACCACGGCCAAGCTGATCATTAAAACACCCGTTGCCTTGGCGATGCTCGCGTCGGTGAGGGTGCGCTGAAACACACGCGGGCGTCGGAGTCCCCTCAGACGCGACATCCCCAGCACGACGATGCCGGCGATGGTCGTCGTCTTGACTCCCCCCCCGCAAGAACCCGGACAGGCCCCGATGAACATGAGGATACACAGGACAAAAAGGGTTTCGTTGGCCATGCTGGCCAGATCCAGTGTGTTGAAGCCAGCCGTCCTGGCGGTGATGGATTGAAACAGGGCCGCCAGAAAACGACCCGGCACACTCAACCCCTCTAGGCTGTTGTGCCACTCCATGGACACCATGGCGACGGTTCCCAACAGGATCAGCACGGTGCTGGCGGTCAACGCCAGGCGGCTGTGCAGGCTCAGACGGCCCACCGCAGTTCTTTTATCGAAATAGCGGTTTTTGACATCGGCGATGACTATGAAACCGATGCCGCCGAGGATGATTAGAATCCCAATGACCCCATTGACAATCCAATCTTCCCGGAAGCCAACGAGGCTATCGGAATAGAGCGAGAAACCAGCGTTGCAAAAGGCGCTCACGGAGTGGAAGAGGGCTGGATAGGCCGCCTCTCGCCAACCGAGGGTCGGCGCCGTCCGCAGGTAGAGCAGGAGCGCGCCGGCCAACTCGATGGAAATCGCCGTGGCAAGGATCGCCTTGAGCACCTTCGCCGCCGTATGCTTGGCCCCACCATAGGTAAAGGTCTCTTTTATAATGGCCTGGCCAGAGATGCTGGGGCGGCCCTTGAGCATTAACAACAGGAGGGTCGACAGGGTGAGGATGCCCAGGCCGCCAACCTGGATCAGGGAGAGCAGCACCAGTTGGCCGAAGCGGGTGAGTTCGAGGCCGACATCCATCACCGAGAGGCCGGTAACGCAACTGGCCGAAGTGGACATAAAGAGGGCATCGATGAAAGAAAGGGGGCTCCCGGAAGTGGCCGCCGGCAGCATGAGCAGAAGCGCTCCAGCGGTGATCAGGACGGTGAAGCCAAGAATGGCTATGCGGGCCGGAGACCTGAACAGACCCATCGACAGTTTCGACATCAGGTTTGGGGGAGTCATGGGTTCAAAGGTGGCGTCAATTCACTGGTTTCAATTTGTGCAGCCGCAGACAGGCATCCTTGGTTCCCTTGCGGCAGGCCGCGGAGAGGGCCGCTAACGCCTGTTCAGTCTCATGCATCCCTTGAAAAGCCACCGCCTTGGCATAGAATAGCGGCCCCCAATGCGGGTACTTCTTTTCAAGGTGATCCAGGTAAATAACGGCCATCCGCCAATGGTGATTGCGGATGTAACGATATGCTTTAGACAACTCTCTGCCCGGGACCATCTCCGGCGATAGTTTCGGTTCCATCTCCTCCTTCAAGGTCAGGTGGGCCTCCCGCTCCTCACTGGCCGCATTCATTATTTCGATCCGCACAAAATCGGCCAGCGAGAGTTTGCCTTTGATGGTGATGGAAAAGATGCGTTTATCTTTATCAAACGATTCCTCAATTAGGCTGAAGGACAACTCCTCGGCCATCAGGCATATGATCTCCGCTTGCTTGGACCCGGGTTGTTGAATGAAGCCTTTTTCCGCCAGGCGTCCGAGCAGGGTCACAGCCGACTTGTACTTGGCCCCATAGAGGGCCAGTGCCCGCGCGACCTGGAGTGAATCCGTGGGGCCGGCTTGATAGGAGAAAGATGTCGTGGATTCCACTTGCACACTATTCGGGCCGATCTCCGAGAAGGCCGTGCATGGGCACAGCAGGGCCAAGCCCAGGATGATTAGATAGTCTATGATCGAATACGGCGGTTTCATTTATCCTCCGATGAAGACCCCATCATTGCTTGTTTGTAAGATGGGTTTCACTTTGATCCTGTATGCCGATGATGCTTTGCGTGTACTGCCATACTTATAACTATCTGAAATATAATTATTTACAAAATTTCCAGCCGCCAAGCCAGCGGGCGACAACAAGTATTCTTGAGATCTTGTCATCTATTTGTCAATAAAATCAAAAATCCATTGCCCGTGATCAAGACCGAAAGTCTCCCATCTTCGGCGGTTTTGTCAGGCGACCTATGGTCTGGGGGTGGCTGATTCCCGGGAGAAGCGCTGCATATAGCGCCTCGCCTGGCGGGTGAGGGGATAGGCGTGCCACGTCGCGGGGGGGACGAAGATGGCCTCAACCACCTCACGCCCATCGATTTCGATGCGGGGTGCTGTCTTCAAGTGGGCCTCGAAATAGGCACAGTGGTCGCGGAGGCGCTCTCTGGTACTGATAACGGTGCCCCGGTAGCGCAGCTGGTTGGGGCTCAGGTGGAGGCCCACCTCCTCTCTGAGTTCTCGCACGCCCGCTCTGCGCGCAGACTCGCCCGAATGGCGACCGCCTCCCGGCAGGGAATAGCCCTGGCGATACCCGTTGCGGACCAGCAGAAGGCGCCCGTCGTGCCAGATGGCCACCAGGGTGCCCTTGCCTTTGGGGCGAAAGACAAACCAGAAGCAGCGCAGGACCAGGTAGACCAGCTGGTAAAAGCGCTGCCAGAGCCGGTCGCGTTGCTGACGGGCCTTGGAGCGAGGCGGCAGTGAAGGGGGTTGAATTTTCATGGCGGCCTTATGTGCACGCCCTCTGGCCTTTGTCAAATAACAGTTACAGGTTCGATGGAAGAAAATAGTTCCAATGGATTATTATAGTTCCAATACTCAGTTTTATCAATAATAACGATATGTATGATAATTAATTTGCAGCTGAATGGAAATTATTAATTCCAATTCTCTCCATACGCCACCACCTCGGCCCTAGCCATCCCTCCTGCCGCCCATTTAGCTTAAAATGCTAAATATCTCGTTTTTATTGGTTTTATGGTTGTTAGAGCATAGATAAAGGCGGTTGATAATAAAGCTTGCCGGCTCTGGCAACCTAATTGCATTATAGGAAGTATCACTTGAGGAAACGCACTGCTCGCAGTGCCAGTTCAGCGCCCATAACCTCCCATTATTCGGGTTCCTATGCGGAAAGGAGATTTTATGCGAGTCGGTATCCTGAAAGAGATCAAGGAGAAAGAGAACCGCGTGTCCATGACCCCCGCCGGTGTCGAGGTCATGAAACACAATGGCCACGATTTACTGGTGGAGACCGCCGCCGGCGCCGCCAGCGGCTTCGATGACGAGGCCTACAAAGAGGCCGGTGCCGAGATCGCCGCCACGGCCAAGGAGGTCTACGACGCCTGCGACATGGTCATGCACGTCAAGGAGCCCCTGCCCCAGGAGTATGACCTGATCCGCAAAGATCAAATCGTCTTCACTTATCTCCACCTGGCTGCCGCCGAAGACCTTACCAAGGCTCTGATCAAGAGTGGTTCCATCAACATCGCCTACGAGACCATCCAGAAAGCCGACCGCAGCCTGCCCCTGCTGACGCCCATGAGCGAGGTCGCCGGTCGTATGGCTATCCAGGAAGGCGCCAAGTATTTGGAGATGGCCCAGGGCGGTGCGGGAATTCTTCTTGGCGGCGTCCCCGGCGTGGACCCCGGCGTGGTGGTTGTCATCGGCGGCGGCGTGGTGGGCATCAATGCCGCCAAGATGGCCTGCGGATTGGGGGCGCGGGTATACATCCTCGATATGGATCTGGACCGGCTGCGTTACCTCAGTGACGTGATGCCGGCCAATTGTACCCCCCTCATGTCCAGCCCGGCCACCGTGCGCAAGCTCATCGCGGAAGCCGACGTGGTCGTGGGCGCTGTTCTGATCCCCGGCGCCAAGGCCCCCAAGCTGATCACCCGCGAGATGCTCTCAGGCATGAAAAAGGGCGCCGTCTTGGTGGATGTGGCCATCGACCAGGGGGGCTGTTTCGAGACCTCCAAGGCCACCACCCACACCGATCCCATCTACGTGGTGGACGGGGTGATCCACTACTGCGTGGCCAACATGCCCGGCGCCGTGGCCAAGACCTCCACCATGGCTCTCACCAACGCCACCCTGCCTTACGCGGTGGAGATCGCCAACAAGGGCTGGCAGCGTGCCATGCGGGAGAACAATGAGATCAAACTGGGTGCCAACGTCATCTCCGGCAAGGTCACCTACCGGGGGGTTGCCGATGCCTTCGGAACTGAGTACGTTGCCATTGATACCCTGCTCTAGATCCGGCCGCATCTGAACAACTGAAGTGAAACAAAACGTCCGCTCGGGCCCTGGCCCGGCCGGACGTTTTGTTTTCAGCCGCTGGTTACGGCCTCTGGTTACTACGCCTTATCGCGCAGCTTATACTTATGCACCTTTTTGATCAGGGCCGTATGGGAGAGGCCCAGAGCGATGGCGGTCTTGCGGAGGCTGTTGTGCTGCTGGAGGGCGGCTTTGATGAGCTGCTTCTCGTAGTCGGCCACCAGGGATTTGAGGGGGGCGGAGCGGTCGACCGGGTCGCCGCCGGTGGCTCGGGCCGGCATCTCGTGGCTGTAGAGAATGTTCTCCACCCCGATCAGCTCCCCGTCCGAGAGGATGGCCGCCCGCTCCACCACGTTCTTTAGCTCACGCACGTTGCCCGGCCAGTCGTGGACCAGGAGCTTGTCCAGGGCCTGGGCCGTGAGGGCCCGTACAGGCTGATCCAGACGGGAGGCCATGCGGAAGAGAAAATGTTCCACCAGAAGTTCGATGTCTTCCTTGCGGGCCGAGAGGGGTGGGATGTGGATGGGCAGAACATTGATGCGGTAGTAAAGGTCCTGGCGGAACTGCCCGTTGGCCACGCGTGTCTCCAGGTTGCGGTTGGTGGCTGTGATGATGCGTGCGTTGATGGCGATCTCCTTGGAGCCGCCGATGCGACGCACGCGTTTCTCTTGGATTAAACGCAGAATCTTGGCCTGGGCGCTCAGGGGCATTTCGGCGATTTCATCGAGAAAGACGCTGCCACCCTTGGCATGCTCGAAGAGTCCGGCCTTGCCCTCGCGGTTACTTCCCGTAAAAGCGCCTCCCACGTAACCGAACAATTCACTCTCCAACAGATGGTCAGGCAGGGCGGCGCAGTTGATGGCGATGAAGGGGCCGCGTCGTCCGCTGGCCGTGTGGATCGCCCGGGCAAAAATCTCCTTGCCCGTTCCGCTGTCGCCGCGCAGGGAGACGATGGAGGTTGTGGTGGCGATGCGCTCGGCAAAGGTGATGGCGTGGTTGATGGCCTCGTTCTGGCCGATGATGTCGCTGAAGCCGATCTGCTCCGGTTCCGACAGGGAGCGCGCCAGCAGGCGCACATCCTTAACGTCTTTTGCGATCTGGACCGCTCCAATCACCTGGGCGGCCCCGTCTCTAATGGGCTTGAAGGTGGCCACATATTGAAAGCGGCCGTTGTCCGTTACCAGGGCTTGTTTGGCATGCTGCACCGACTTGCCCTGGAGGCAGGAGCGCAGGGTGTCGTCGGGCAGGTTGAGGGCTTCCACCGATTCACCGATGATGTCCCGCTCGCCTACCCCCAGCGCCTTGCGCGCCACGGCGTTGATGGTGGTGATGCGCCCCGCTGTGTCGATGGAGATCACCCCGTCGCTGATGTTGTCCAGCACCACCCGGAAACGATTTTCACGCTCCTCCTGGGGCAGGGTGGTGATGAAACGGATCTCCAGCAGCCCCGCCGCCTCGCCCAGAATGGCGAAGAGATCCCCCTCAGTAGCGATGACCAGATCGCCCTCGGCCTCTAAGTAGACATGGGCCTTGTCCTCCCGGCGGACCACCTCCATACTCACGATATTCAGCCCGTGGCGGGCGATGGTGACGGAGACATCGGCGACGATGCCCACGCGGTCGGCGAAGACGAGTTCAATTTTGTAGGTGTCGGGATAGGCGGTCATGATGATTCCATGTTGTGGGGAGCTATAGAACTTGAGCCACATATAGCAACTCCCCAAAAAGATTGCAATTCAGGGCAGGATTGGTAAAAATAGGACGCTTCCGTCCTCTCAAGTGGTGAGCCTGTTTTTACCAGAGCAGTCAAGGAGAGACCTAACCTCATGGATACTTCCGTTGAACGCGTTTCAATCCACGGCGGCCACAGCGGCAGCTTTTGTAGCCATGCCGAGGACAGCCTCGATGCGATCATCGCCACCTACATCGCCAAAGGCTACGTCTGGGTGGGGCTAACCGAGCACATGCCTCCGGTGAGCGACGACTACCTCTACCCCGAAGAGCGGGCCATCGGGCTCGATACCACCAAGATGCTTGAACGCTTCGAGCGCTACGTCAACACCGCCCGCAGCCTGCAGCGGAAACATGCCAACGAACTCGACATCATCGTGGCCATGGAGGTGGAGACCTATCCCGGCAGCGTCGAGCTGGCCAAAAAGCTTATCACCAAATATAACCTGGATTACGTGGTGGGCTCCATCCACCATGTAAACGCCATCCCCATCGATTACAGCCAGGCCGAATATGCCCGCGCTGCCGCGATGGCCGGTGGTCTCAGTCAATTGTACTGCCGCTACTTCGACGAGCAATACGAGATGCTCACCGAACTCAACCCCGCTGCCGTGGGCCACTTCGACCTCATCCGCATCTTCGACGGCGCCTACGCCGAGCGTATCCGCAAACCCGAGGTCTGGCAGAGGGTGATTCGCAATCTGGAATACATTTCTGACCAGGGTCTGATCCTCGACATCAACCTGCGTGCCCTCTTCAAAGGCGCCCCCGATCCCTACCCCTGCAAGCCTATCCTGCGCCAGATCGCCGAGATGGGCCTAAACGTCGCCCCTGGCGACGACTCTCACGGGGTCGCTAGCGTGGGGGGCGGCTGGGAAGCGGGCATGGCGGCCCTGGAGGATGCCGGGGTGTCGCTCTCCTGGGAAAGGCCGGCCTGACCTCGGCGAATAGCATAATAGAATGCGTGATTAACCAAAAATAACGGATGGTTGAAAAAAATTACGGGATGAATTAATACTAGCAGGCGGGGAGATGGCACATTTCCGCTATTCAGATCCGACGGGGGGAGACGGGTCAAATTCTTCTACGAAAAGACCCCTGGGAAAAAGTGTTAGGAGGCCAATAAACCCACCGCTTTGAGCGGTTCCCATTTCCAAGCCTCCGGCTTTGCGGAGGCTAAAGAATGATTCCAACTATAAAAACAAAACGATTAACATTAAGACCTTTGTCTCTTTCCGATCAAGCTGCAATGGTCGATACGATCATGTCAGATATGGATGTCATGGACTGGCTACCATATTCTGACGCTGTGTCAACTTTCGAGGGGCAGCAAGAAGTTGCTTTGGGGTATATCACAGATTTTATCAAGCCCTGGGATT
>JBNKKA010000075.1:0-20074 GCA_050291585.1 Desulfobacteraceae bacterium | reverse complement strand
GTCCACCCCATCACAATTTTGTTTGACCTCAAATTCCATTGTAAGCCTCATAGTAAAGGGTTTCCATCAATCAAGATCATGAAAAGCGAAACACGCTTGGCTGACGGAGGCGTTCGGGAGACCCATTAAAAAAGCGCCGTACGGCGTCGAGGGCATCCTCCATGGACCTGACGTTGGCGGTCTTACTGTAGAGGGTGTGCCCGAAGCGGAAGTTGGCGATGTAATAGCTGAGGAATTTCTTGTAGCGCCGCAGGGCCTTGGCCGGCTCGAAATATTGACTGATGAGGTGTGCCAGGGCCACGGGGGTTTCGGCGTATACCCTCTCTGCCGGGGCCTGCTCCAAAACCCAATGAGCAAACAGCCAGGGCTGGGCAATGGCCATGCGTCCCACGGCCACACCGTCGCAGCCGGTGCTCTCCAGCAACCGCAGGCAGTCAGCGGCGGAAAAGACGTCGCCGTTGCCGAAGACGGGGATCGAAACGGCGGCTTTGACCCGGCGGATATAATCCCACTTGGCCGGCCGGTTGCGGCGATCCGGGGCCACCCGGGGGTGGAAAGTGAGGGCGTCGGCCCCGGCGTCGGCAAAGCGGCGCGCCATGTCTACGGGGACGCTGGGATCATCGCGCCAGCCGGTGCGGAACTTTACGAAAAGGGGTAGATCGACGGCCTTGCGGACGGCTCGAACGATGGCCTCGGCCCGGTCGGGTTGCAAAAGGAGGGCGGCCCCGCAGTCGCGCTTGCAGATGGCGGCCACCGAACAGCCGAAGTTGAGGTCCACGCCGAATAGCCCCTCGGCTTCGATACGCTCGGCGGCGGTGGCCATGGCTTCCGGCTCCGCGCCGAAAATCTGCATCACCAGCTGGCGGCGCTCCGCTTCGCGCCATCGGTAGTAGGTCGACGTCTGGCGGTTCTCGATGGGCACCCGCTGGGCGCTGCACATCTCGGTGAACATCAGGCCGCAGCCACCGAACTCGGCCAACAGCTCGCGGTAAGCCACATGGCCGAGCTGGGCCATGGGGGCCAGGGCCAGACGGTTGCTCAGGCTACGACCACGGATCGCCAGAGGACGGCGCAGGCGCCGGCTGAGCGCTTTTATCACATCGTCTGCCAAAAGATCATTCTCCGTCTGTGGTGCGTAGTGACGCCTCATCCATGGCCCGTGATGAGGCCTCATCCATGGCCCGGATGAGGCGGATGCGAATGGGGCGTTTTTTGAGTTGGGGTTTGAGCTTGTTGCTGATGAGAAACCCCTTGAGAGCCGCCTTGGCCGCCTTGCAGACCTCCCCGTCGGAATAGAAGCTCTTGAGATCTTCGATCTCAGGATAGACCTGATCCACGCGCAGCCACTCGTTGGGCGCCAGCTTGGCCTCCAGCACATACATCTCGCTGGCACGTTTGACGGCCACCAGGCGCACGTCGGCGGGCAGTTTTTTTTCCGCGGCGGCGATCACCGCCATCTGATCGGGGGTCAGGTCCGCATACACCAGCTCATCACCTTGATTCATCGAGCCCTCCTATCACGGCTTGAAGTTGAGGTCGGTTGCAGTATGGGAGGCACTAGCATACCTAATCCTCCCGGGCCTTGCCAACCCCGATATCCATCAAAAAACCACTCCAGACGACGCTTAATCGTTGCGGTTTGCATCTCAGATACTTATATTGATGCCCGATTGGCCGCCTGACGCGGCACACCATCTTAAGGAGGATGTGATGATAGGGACCATGCGTCAATGGACCTGGCCGGCCTTCGTGGCACTGCTGCTGGTCGGCTGCGGAACCAGTTACAAGGCCCAACCCCTGCCTTTCAAGGCTCCCACGGCCTATAAGAATACGGTTACGGTGGCCGAGACGGTGATCGGCGGCCAGGCCTTCGTGGCCGAGGACGAGGCCAAAAAAGCCTTTGGCTTTAATATACGCGGGGCCGGCATGCTGCCCGTCCAATTGGTCTTCGACAACCAGGGCAAGGGCGAGTTGGAGATTGACGCCAGCCAGACTTTTCTGGAAGACCAGGAGGGCAACCTGTGGCCCCTCCTCACCCAGGATATGGCCCATGAACGGGCCACCAAATACGCTCAGACCAAGGCGATAGCCAAAGAGGGCGCCTACAAGGGCTTTCTGGGGGCGGCGGCCGGCACCATCATTGGAGCCGCCATCGGCATCGTCACCGGTGGAGATGTGGGCGAGGCCCTGGGCAAAGGCGCAGCCGTTGGCGCCGCGGCTGGGGCCACCATCGGCGGGGCGGAAGGTTTCGGATCCGGTGACGCCCGCCGCAAGATCATCACCGACCTCAGGCAAAAGTCTCTGGAAAATAAGTCGATCCAGCCCGAGACCCTGGCCCACGGGATCCTCTTTTTTCCGGGCGAGGCCCAGTCGGCCAGCCTGTTGCGTCTCAAGCTGGTGAACCCGAACAGTGGTGCCAGCTACCCGATTCGCCTGGCCTTCTGAACTCGAAAGGCCACGTACTCGGCCTAAAAACGACAGGTTGCACATATCGTTTATTATGTTTGGCGTTTGACCTTCCACTCACTGTGAAACAACGACCCAAATAAGGGAGAACCACGATAATGACTTTTGAAACCAAAGAGGAAGTCCTGGAAAAAGTACTCGAGATGAAGCGACCGGCCTGCCCCCACTGCGGCGAGGAGATGCAGCTCTGGGAGGTCCCCCCGGTGAACTTCTCCGATGGCCTGGGGTGGGGGGCCCCCTACCTCTTCCTGTGCTTCAACGATGAATGCCCCTGCTATACCCAAGGCTGGGATGACCTCATGGAAAACTATGCCCAACATGCCTCCTACCGATGTTTCAACTACCCCGGCGAGGAGGGCTTTGAGGTGATGCCGGTCTTCAGCCCCATGGGCGCTAAGGGTCAGATCATCGACGACCAGGCCCTCGCCCAGGAGGAGGCCCTCAAGGAGAACATCAAAAAAGGCTTCTCCATCCTGGCCGACGCTTACACAAGCCGGGACGGCATTACGGTGCTGACCCTGCTCACCGACGCCACCCAGCCGGCACGGGTACGCCTCAAGGCGGCCGAGATGATCGGCGACATCGGTGAACTGGAGGCCATCGACCCCATCCGCGACCTCAAATTCGGCAATCAAAAGGTCCAGGAAGCCGTAGATCTGGCCATTAAAAAGATCCACGAGCGCCACTTCACCCGCGAATGCCCCTTCTGCGCCGAGATCATTAAAAAAAGGGCCAAAATCTGCAAACACTGCGGCCAGTCTGTGGCAGGGGAGTAGCGCCGGGCTTCAGGATAGGAGAGCAACCGGTAATTGATAGCGGTTCAGCACCACGAGGCCAGGGCGTATGCCGGAATTTGATTTTCTACTCGACATCGACCTCTTCCGCCGCAGTCTCGGCGAGCAGCAGGCCGTGGTCAAGCGCTTCTGGCTCGAAGGCCAGCGCCTGCTGGAGGGGTCCGGCATTCAACTGCGACCCCTTCCCAAACGCTGGCTCTCCCTGCGCCACAACTACTTCTCGGTGCTCTTCATTGCCATCTTCAACCTGCTCGACCTGCCCGAAGCAAGACGACGCTTCTACGCCCGCCTGAACCACTGCTATCGTTCCTGGGTGACCGCCTGCGACAACCTGTTGGACAACGAGCTCAAAGAGCTCTTTCTCACCGATCTGCCCCCCCAGGCCCAGGTCTTCAAATCGGTCCACAGCCTGCTTTTGGCGGATCGTGTCTTCTTCGCCTTTCTCCAGAAAGCGGTGGCCGAGGGTGTATTTTCGAACCAGGAGGCCGACAAGCTTCTGGCCATCTCCCTGACGGCCATCTCGGCCAGCGGGCGCGAGGAGGCCATGGAGGAGGGCGGTGTCAGCCAGGATCTCACCCCAGAGCTTATCCTCAGTGAGATCCACCGCCCCAAGACGGGCCAGTTGTTCACCGCCCCTTTACAGGCACCCCTGGTTTTGGGCGATATCAGCGCTGATGATCCCCAGGTGGCCGCCCTGTTGGAGGGCCTGGAGGGCTTCGGTGTGGGCTGCCAGATTCTGGATGACCTCAGCGACCTGGGCGCCGACCTCTCGGCCGGTAAGTACAACTATCTGGCAGCCGTCATCCGCCATGGGGAGGCGGCCGCCGAAAAGGAGCGCCTGGCAACCCTGACCGCCCGTGCCCAAGAGGAAGATCTTGCGGAAGAGAGCAGCCTCTATGGGCGCTTTCCCAAGGCAGCCAAGGTCACCCTGCAAGGCGCCATCGATCAGCTCGACAATGCCCTGGCGCGCCTGGCCGACGGCGGCCTGCCCCTGGGCAAGACCAAACGACGCCTCTTCATGGGTATCCTCACCGCCCTCTACGGACACCCCAACGCGCTCTTACACATCCGACCGCGAAAATGACCTCTTTAAGCCCCGCCATCTATCTGCGTTTAGCCCTGCGGCAGGTGCGCCGGCACCGGCGCAAGAGCCTGGCTACGGGCGGCTTTATCCTGGTGGGTACGGCCATCCTAGTGGTGCTGGTGGGCATCACCGTGGGCATCAACGATGCCATGGTGACCAACTCGGTGCGTCTGCACAGCGGCCAGATCTTTATCGAAGTGCCCGCCGGGAGTGACACGGCCGGTCTGTCAGAGGCCCTGACCGCCGAGGCTCGCCCCGAGACCCTCCTCCAGCGCCGGCGCTTCAGCGTACTCCTCAAGGGCCCCACCGGCGCTGCCCCCGCAACGGTCTATGCCGTGGAGCCGGCCTTAGAGGGCACCACCACCGCCATCGCCGGGCGGGTGGGACAGGGCCGCTACCTGGCGGCTGGCAAAAGGGAGATCCTCGTGGGGGCCGACCTGGCCGACACCCTGGGTGCCGCACCGGGCAGCGATCTCACTCTTTGGAGCACCAGCGGCCAATCCCTGGGCCATCTGCGCATCTGCGGCACCTATGCAACGGGGATCGCCAGTTTCGATCGTAATGTGGTCTATCTGCCCCAGGGGCGCATGGACCAGACCGCGGGCGACGCGGTTACCGAATTCGCCCTCTTCTTTACCAGCGAGACGCCCCTTGAACCGGTAGCAGACGGTCTGAAGCCCATTTTACCCGCCGATGCGCGCCTCAACACCTGGCAGACCCTCATGCCCGACCTGGTCCAGCTCATCGAGATGAACGCCGTCTCCATGGCCATCGTCCTCGTCCTGGTCTACGGCCTGGTGGGCTTCGGCATCAGCAACACCTTTGTCCTGACCATCGTTGAGCGCTACCGGGAGTTCGGGATTCTCAAGGCCATGGGGCTGCGCCCCGGCGAGCTGGAAAAACTGATCTTTCTGGAGAGTTTCGTCATCTGCCTGGCCGCCACCGTCCTGGGACTCACCACCGGCTGGCTGCTCACCGAGCTGCTGGGGCTGACGGGCATCGACCTGACCCACTGGACCTCCCACAACCGTTATTTCCTGGTGACCGGAGTAATTCATGCGCGTACTACCGCCCAAGGCCTCATCTTGCCGGCGGCGGTCGCCTTGGTGATCAGCCTTCTGGCCGCCTACCTGCCCACCCGCATCTGTCGTCGGCGGAGCACCGCCGACCTGCTGCGCACAGATTAGGAAGGATGTTGCCCATGGCGGAGTGCCCCTCGGAAGCCACCATCCAGCTGCACAAGGTCACGCGCACCTTCGGTGGCAACCGCCGCCCAACTGCTGGTGGGGGGCGTCCGCAAATTCAGGCCATAGAACAATTGACCTGGAATTCAGGGCAAGCGCAATTCTGGGTGGTGGCCGGCAGCAGCGGATCGGGCAAGACCACCCTGCTTCAGCTCGTCGGCGGCATCGAACGGCCCACAGGTGGCGAAATCTGGGTGCAATCGAACCCCCTGCACCGCATGACTGAGCCCCAATTGGCCGAGTTCCGCAGGCACCAGATTGGCTTCGTTTTCCAGGGCAACAACCTCCTGCGCCACCTCAACGTGTATGAAAACGTGGAGCTGCCCCTGTTGCTGACACGTGGCCAGGGGGATGAGGCGTTGATTCACCACCAACTGGATCTGGTAGGTCTGGCGGACCGCGCCAGCGCCTTCCCCGCCGACCTCTCCGGGGGAGAGCAGCAGCGCGTGGCTGTCGCCAGGGCCCTCATCCACCGCCCAGGGCTGGTTCTGGCCGACGAACCCACCGCCAACCTGGATACCAAAGCCGGCCAGGCATTGTTCGAGCTTCTCCAGCGCCTCCAGAGTGATCTGGGGGTCACCGTCATTGTTGCCACCCACGACCCGACCCTTATCGCCAAGGCACCCGCCGTTCTGCGGCTGGTGGACGGCAAGATTGCCGAAGATGGCGGCGTGGGCACGGAGCGATGAGAAACGTCGCCACAGCCATTGTGTTGATATCCATATTGGTGGCCCGCCCGGCGACCGCCAAGGATGCCTTGGAGACCAGTGGCGACCTTCTCCAGGTCCTCCTGCCAGCCACGGCCTACGGCTTGACCTGGCTGAAAGAGGATGGACAGGGCCGCCACGGCTTCTACGCCAGCTTCGCCACCACCCTGGGGATCACCTACGCACTGAAGCTGGGCGTTCACAAGGAGCGCCCCGGCGGCGGCGGGATGGCCTTTCCCTCGGGCCACACCTCAGCCGCGTTTTCAGGCGCGGCCTTCATCACTCAACGCTACGGCTGGCGCATGGGCCTGCCCGCCTACCTGGGGGCTCTGGTGGTGGGGCACAGCCGCATCGCCGCCGAGAAGCACGACCCCGAAGACGTTTTCGCCGGGGCCCTCATCGGTATTTTGCCGGCGCTGAGGTTTACACCGGGACCTTTTGAGGCCACCACCCTGCGCCCAATACTTGACCATGAACGCCTGGGGTTGGTATGGGCAGTGCCATGGTAATGCCTAAATTTTACCTGAAAATAAAAAATGAAATCTACCGCAAAGGAAGGGGAGTAGATAGATGCAGAGAAGACTATTGGCGCCCGGCTTGCTGATGATGGGAATTTGGCTCTTGACCTCCATACCGGTCCTGGCCGCAGATAAACCGGAGTGGGTATTCCAGATCGCCACCGGATCGGCCTACAGCTTTAAAGCACCGCTCCTCATCGAACAGGACGGGGAGGAGGATATCAAGGTCAACGCCGAGTACGAGACCCGCGCCTGGTCCACCATGGCGCCCTACTACAACTTCAAGATCGGGCGCTGGAAGGGCGACCGCGGCCTGGAGTTCGAAAGCCTCCACCACAAGCTCTACCTGAAAAACAAACCCGACGAGGTACAGAAGTTTCAGATCTCCCACGGCTACAACCTCAACACCCTCAACTACGCCCGCAAGAAGCACGGCCTGATCTACCGCATCGGGGGCGGCTTCGTCATGACTCACCCCGAGACCCAGGTGCGCGGCAAGTCTAACGAAGACGACGGCGGCTTGAACGGCTTCTACATCTCCGGCGTCACCGGCCAGCTGGCCATAGAGAAACGCCTGTACTTGAGCGAGGCCTTCTTCTTCTCCCTGGAGGGCAAGTTCACCGCCTCCTGGGCGCGCATCCCCATCGCCGACGGGCATGCCACAGTGCCCAATGCCGCCCTGCATGCTCTAATAGGGGCGGGCTACGCTTTTTAGAAGTGCACGGAGAAAAAATGATGATAGATACAATCAAAAATAGTCTCCAAGAGGCCCACATCGCCCTTACAAAACTGATGGCGGATGAGACGACCTTAGCGCGGGTCGCCACCGCGGCGGCCAGTCTCGTGGAAAGCTTTGAAAACGGGGGGCGGGTTTTCTCCTGCGGAAACGGCGGCTCCATGTGCGACGCCGCCCATTTTGCCGAGGAGCTCACCGGACGCTACCGCAAGAACCGCCCCGGGTTGGCCGCCATGGCCATCAACGACCCCGGCCACATCACCTGCGTGGCCAACGACTTCGGTTATGAGGAGATCTTCTCACGCTACATCGAGAGCCACGGCCGCATGGGCGACGTCCTCCTGGCCCTCAGCACCAGCGGAAAGAGTCCCAATGTGCTCAAGGCGGTGACCGCCGCAGAAAAGCTCGGATTGACCACCATCGCCCTGACGGGCCAGCCCGGCAGCGCCCTTGAGGAACTGGCCGACATCTGCATCTGCACCCCGGCAGGCGCCTTCGCCGACCGGGTCCAGGAACTGCACATCAAGGTGCTGCACATCCTCATCGAGATGGTGGAAAGGACCCTCTGCGCGGAGAATTATTGAGCCATATTGAGGCGGTTCACGTTCATGCCATCGTAGGAACGGAAAATCAGGCTCTCGCGCTCCCGGCGGCTGTCGTCCAAGGGCGGCTGGGGATGATGGGCCAGGTAGCGGCGGGCGGCTGCAGGATCGGGAATGGCCTCCAGGCCAGATCCCAGGGCATTTCCGGTGGCCGTGTCCAATAGGGTGGCGGTCTTACCATCGGAAACCGCCGCCAGGGGCAGGGGCGCTTCTTCCAGCAATCGAGCGGCCGAAACCGCCTCCCGCTCCCGGGAGCCAAGAGAACCGGCCGCACACTTGACCACGAAAACCGCTTCGCCCTCCACCCGCACCACCACATCCACCGCACTTTCGTACACCTCGCCCGCCGCCGTCACCGATATGGGCACGTCGGTGGCCAGATCGCTCTTGGCGTAACCCTTAACTTCCACCAGATATCTCAACACTGCCTGACGGTTTTCCTCTGCGCCGGCCGCCTGGATAGATTGGCCTGTGAGGTAGTCGGTGAGGTCTTCCGTGATTGGAGAATCTGACATAAATGCACCTCTCAATGATACCAAAGATAGACATCCAAAATCAGCACAGCGTCCAATTCCAAAAATATAATTCGTTTAGCTAAGCTTGGGATCCATGCTCCCAGAGAGATAGCCCCGAAGATCAAGGACAGTAAAGTCGAAGCCGAACGACCGGAATTCTTCTGCCACATCCTCTTTCTGGTTGAAGGCCATAAAGGTCTCAAAATCGCCGCGGGGGATCTCGATACGCGCCAGCTTGTCGTGGACGCGCACCCGCACGGTGGAAAAACCAGCATTGATCAGATAGTTCTCGGCGGTTTCGATGCGCGCGAGGGTCTCCATCTTCACCGGCACCCCGTGGGGCAGACGGGTGAGAAGACAGCTATAGGCCGGCTTGTCCCAGGTGGGCAGGTCCAGTTTTCGGGAGAGCTGGCGGATCTCCGCCTTGGTCAAGCCGGCCTCTGCCAGGGGACTGATAATATCCATTTCGCTGAGGGCTTTGAGACCGGGACGATGAACACCCAAGTCGTCATGGTTGGTGCCGTCGAGGATGTTGGGGATCTCCTGGCGCTCTGCTTCAGCCTGGATACGGGCGAACACCTTTTTTTTGCAGAGATAACAGCGATCCTCGGGGTTGGTGTCGATCTCGGGCGGCAGAGGCAGGTGAACCAGCAGGTGGCGGGCTCCGATCTGGCGGGCCAAATCGCTAGCCTCGGCCAGCTCCCGGCGCGGCAGGTAGGGGGTGTCGACGGTGAGGGCCAGGACTTGGTCACCCAGGGCTTCGCGGGCGCAACGCAGCAGCAGGGTGGAGTCTACCCCGCCGGAGAAGGCCACCACCACGGAACCGAGATCATCCAAACGGCTCAACAGACGATCATACTTTGACTGAAGTTTTTCAGCTTCCCCCATGCAGGCATCCCTTTCAGGAATCGATGAGCAGACGCTCACACGTTAGGTGAGTAGGCTCTCACCCGTCATCTCCGCCGGTTGGGGCAGGCCCATGATGGCCAGGATGGTGGGGGCGATATCACCCAGCTTGCCATCTTTGAGCTGAATCGCTTTGCGGCCTCCAGCCGTCTTGCGGCCCCCAGCCGCTTTGCGGCCCTCAGCCGTCTTGCGGCCCTCAGCTGGCTCGCAGCCCTCGTCCACCAGAAGTAGGCGCACAGGGTTGGTGGTGTGAGCCGTGTGGGGGTTGCCCTCGTCGTCGGCCATGCGCTCGGCGTTGCCGTGATCGGCGGTGATGAAGAGGGCCCCGCGCCGCGACTGAACCGCCTCAACGATGCGGCCCACACAGATATCCACCGTCTCTACAGCCTTGACGGCGGCGTCAAAGACGCCAGTATGCCCAACCATATCCATATTGGCAAAATTGAGCACGATGAGATCGTAAGTACCCCCGGCGATGCGCTCAAGAACCGCTTCGGTCACCGCCACGGCGCTCATCTCGGGTTTATGATCGTAGGTGGGTACGTCCCGGGGCGAGGGGATCAGCAAGCGGTCTTCACCCTTGAAAGGGGTTTCCTCGCCACCATTGAAGAAATAAGTGACGTGGGCGTATTTCTCCGTCTCGGCGATGCGCAGTTGATGCAGGCCTCTGGCGCTGATCACCTCCCCGAGGATGCCCGTAAGGTGCTGAGGCGGAAAGGCCACGGGCAAATCCAAGTTCTCTTCGTAGAGGGTCAAGCAGAGGTAGCCGCAGAGCTCGGGTTGGACTGGGCGATTGAAGCCGTCGAAATCCGGATCGGTGAAGGCACGGCTGATTTCACGGGCACGATCGCCGCGAAAATTGAAAAAGATGATGCCGTCGCCGTCTCCGATGACCGTCCCGGCCGCATCATCGTCGGACTGGATTACCACTGGCTCCACGAATTCGTCGCTCTGACCGTCGCCATAGGCGCTCTGGATGGCGGTGATAGCATCTGACGCTATACGGCCCTGCCCCTGGGTGTAGAGGGCGTGGGCTCGTTCGACCCGTTCCCAGCGTTTGTCACGGTCCATGGCATAGAAACGCCCGCAGAGGGTTGCGATGCGCCCCAGGCCGATCTCGGCGAGGGCTTCATTGAGGGTCTTTAGATAGCCAATCCCGCTGTCGGGGGGCGTGTCGCGCCCATCCAAAATGGCGTGGATGGCGACCCGTTGGAGCCCTTTCTGTTTGGCCAGGCGTACCAGGGCTATGAGATGAGTAAGCTGGCTGTGGACCCCTCCGTCTGAGACTAATCCCATGAGGTGGAGGGTTTTGTCGCTGCTTTGGACCCGGTCCATGATGGCATTGATGGCCTCATTTTCAAAAAAACTGCCGTCCTTGATGGCGTTGTCGATACGCAGCAGGTCCTGATAAACGATACGACCTGCACCGATGTTGAGGTGACCCACTTCGGAGTTGCCCATGATGCCGGCAGGAAGACCAACGGATTCACCACAGGTGATGAGGTGTGCCTGGGGGCAGGTGGCAATCAAGTGATCGAGGTTGGGGGTATGGGCAGCCATTACGGCGTTGGCAGGGTTCTCTTCACGCAGGCCCCAGCCGTCCAGAATCATCAGCATCACGGGTTTCGGCGTCATCATTATTCTCCTGTGGGGCGCAAAGATGGGCGCACCTCAAATGAATCTGTATTTATTAAGGTCGATAGCTGTTAGAGCACAGGCACAAGCGATAATACTGCTACTATCGAAGATAGGCCTGATCAATCCGAAGGATTGATCCAAGCCCAATCGAAGATTGGGCCTCAATCCGAAGGATTGATCCAAGCCCAATCAAAGATTGGGCCTCAATCCGAAGGATTGGTCCAAGCCCAATCGAAGATTGGGCCGTCATTCGATGAAGATCTCCTCATCCACGGGCTCACCCAAGGCGGCGTCATCCTCGGCTTCCATGGCGGGTGTGCGGATACGGGTGGCATCGGCCCAGAGGCCCTCGAGGTCGTAGAAGTCGCGCACCGATTCATAGAAGACATGAATAATCACGTTTCCATAGTCCAGCAAGGCCCATTGGCCCTCTTTTATCCCGTCGACGCTGATGGGGCGCAGCCCCTTTTGTCTGAGCGTTTTCTTGATGTGTTCAGCGATGCCGGCAACCTGGCGGTTGGATCGCCCGCTGCAGACCAGGAAGTAATCGGCATAGGAGGTCAATTCGGACACATCCAGCACCACCAGGCGGTGGGCCTTGCGCTCTAGTATGGTCTCGATGAAGGGATCCAGCTGCGGATCTGTTTGGATCGATTTTTTCATTGGTAAAGTCCTTTTGATGCAATATACGCGGCCACCGGCCCAGGAACAAGGTCCCTTATGGATTCTCCCCGGCGCAGGCGGCTGCGGATCTGACTGGAGGAGATCTCCCAGTCCACTAGGGTGGTCAGATAGATCGTTGGCAGCTGTGGGTGTTCCAGCCGTTGGGGATGTTCCCGCAAGGCGTAGTCGGGGTCCAGGTGACGCTGGGCAAAGGTCCTCAGGGTCGGCCAGTCGTTGGAAGCATGGCTCCCGGTAAAGCTCCCCGGGCGGCTCATCACGATGAGACTGACGCTGGCCAGAAGAGACCGCCATTGGCGCCAGGCGTCCAGCTCGAGAAAGGCATCGGCGCCCATGATGAGAAAGAGCTCATCATCCGGTTCCAAACGCTTGCGGAAGGCCTCGACCGTGTCCACGGTATAGGAGGGCCCGGTTCGTCGCAGTTCGACGTCGGACAGATAGAGGTCCGCATCATCGGCCTCCTTGAGGGCCAGCTCGATCATGGCGAGGCGATGGGCGGGCGGGACGAGCCCACGGGAGGTCTTGTGGGGGGGCACCCGGGCGGGAATCAGGTAGATGCGCTCAAGGGGAAACGACTGGCGCAGGTGCCGGGCCACCGCAATGTGACCGCGATGAATGGGATTGAAGGTCCCTCCGAATAATCCGATGCGCGCCATGGGCGTTATCTGTCGTCTTTGGCTGGGTTGGCGGCTTGGCTTCAGGCGTCACAATTCTCGAGCATGCGCAGCAGGTGAGAGATCAGGGGCTGCAACCCGCTGCCCTCACGTGCGCTGAGGGTCACCACTGTCAGGTCGAAAGCCTCGGCGGCCGCCTGAAAGGCCTGGGCGCCGGCGGCGGCCTCGGCCAGATCCAGCTTGTTGAGAACCACCACTTGGGGCTTGGTGCCTAAATCGGGATTGTGGGCCACCAGCTCGGCGTTGATCAAAAGAAAGTCTTTCAGCGGCTCGACCGGATCGATAGTCGCTGCATCCAGCAGATGCACGAGCACGCGGGTACGCTCCACATGCTTTAAAAAGCGAGTCCCCAATCCGGCCCCTTTGTGGGCCCCCTCGATCAGGCCGGGGATATCGGCCACCACAAAGGGTTCTCCCCATCCAGTCTGGACGACCCCCAGATGGGGTGTCAGGGTGGTAAAGGGATAGGCGCCGATCTTGGGGGTGGCCGCTGAGAGGGCCGTAATCAGGGTCGACTTGCCGGCATTGGGCAGACCCACCAGACCCACGTCGGCCAGAAGTTTGAGCTCCAGGTGCAGGCTTAGGCGTTGGCCGGGTTCCCCAGGTTGGGCATGGCGCGGGGATCTATTGGTGGAGGATTTGAAACGGGCGTTGCCGCGTCCGCCGCGTCCGCCCACAGCGGCCACATAGCGGGTATCGGGCGTTGCCAGGTCGGTGATAAGGTCACCGGTCTCGGCATCGCGGATGAGGGTGCCCGGCGGCACTTCGATAATGAGATCATCTCCGCTGCGGCCGGTCTTCTGGGAACCCAGCCCGGCGGCGCCACTGGGCGCCTTGAACTCCCGTTTGTAGCGAAACTGCTGAAGCGTTCTTCTGCGCAGGGTGGCCATAAAAACAACGTCGGCGCCTTTGCCGCCGTCACCGCCATTGGGCCCGCCCTTAGGTACAAAACGTTCGCGGCGGAAGGATACGCACCCCCTTCCGCCGCTACCGGATTCTACCGTAATTCTTGCCTCGTCAATAAATTTCACGCGGCATAGACGCTGACTCTTTTGCGGGAGCGTCCCATTCTTTCAAAGGTGACAACACCGTCGATCTTGGCAAAGAGGGTATAGTCTTTGCCGATGCCGACGTTTTCACCCGCATGGATCTTGGTTCCCAGCTGACGCACGATAATGTTGCCGGCCAGGACAGACTGCCCGCCATAGCGTTTTACACCACGACGCTGGCCGTTACTGTCGCGACCATTCTTTGAGCTACCGCCCGCTTTTTTATGTGCCATTTTACTGCTCCTTGTTTATCCACCCGCCCTGGCTCACAAAATTACCCTGGGCGGCTTTACATAACCATATCTGCCGGAGCGTGACCCTCGTGATTGAATTGAATTGGCCACGTTATTACCTCTGTGACGGCCAACGGTTTTTTTGTTGGCCCAAGCCCATCAGAGATGGGCCGCCCATCGGAGATGGGCCGCCCTTAGGCCTCGATCTTATCGATCTTAACCGCCGTAAACATTTGACGGTGTCCCTGCTTACGACGATAGCGTTTGCGCCGTTTGTACTTGAAAACTAGAATTTTTTTAGCTTTGTCCTGCTCGACGATGTGACCGCGTACGGCAGCCCCCTCGAGCACCGGCTGACCAACCTTAACGGTGTCGCCATCAGAATAAAGCAAGACCTTGTCGAATGCGACCTCGGCCCCGACATCGCCCTTAAGCTTCTCGACGCGCAGGGTGTCGCCTTCCCCAACCTTATATTGTTTGCCGCCAGTGGCTACCACCGCATACATGGATTCGATCCTCCTTAACGCCTAAATTGATTCTCTTCGGATATCTGAAATTCGCCATTCTAATGGATTTAGCGCTGCTGTCAAGAAAAAAATACGGGCGAATAACATGGACGCTACCACGCCACCGATTCCTATGGACAAGCTTAGCGCCGTTCCTTACTATACGCTCATCTTGGGATATCAACCTGATTTAGAAACGAGCGTCCATCCAGTAGGGGAAATGTTTTGCACCATACGTCGACCATCACCCATTGGCGCCCCAAAGGAGACCCGGCAGTCCAATTGCGGGTAATCGGCGAAGAGCCTTTGTCTATACGCATCCAAGGCAAACCCTATGCCGTGATCATGCGCACCCCTGGCAAAGAGATCGAGCACGCCATGGGCTTCTGCCTGGCCGAAGGCCTCATCGACGCGCGGGAGGATATAAAAACCCTTGCCTTTTGCGATGGTCAGGACACCAACACCATCACCGTGACCCTCAAAGACGATAGCCTCCAGAGGGTCGGCCCAAACCTGGACCGCCGTGGCTACATCAGCCAGTCAAGTTGCGGCATCTGCGGCAAGGAAATCGTCTCCGATTTGGTCAGCCAGATTGAGCCCCTTACCCAGACCACCCAGTTGGACACCGCCCAGAGCTATGGCCGTCTTCTAGGACTTTTTGAGCACCAGCCCTTGCGGAAAATAACCCAGGCGGCCCATGCGGCTGCCATCTACGATGCGGAGTTTCAACTCCTGGCGGCGGCCGAGGACGTGGGCCGCCACAACGCCCTGGACAAGGCCGTGGGTCAATTGGTCCAGGAAGATCGCCTCACAACGGCGGTCCTGTTGACCCTCACCTCGCGGCTCAGCTACGAGATGATCCAGAAGGCGGCCCGCGCCAAAATACCGGTCGTGCTGGCCGTCTCCCGCCCCACCGAATTGGCCGTCTCACTGGCAGATCGCCTCGGCCTAACCATCGCCTGCTCCGACCGCGGCAAGGGCCTTTATATCTTCACCCACCCGGAACGATTGGTGTAAAGCGTCATTCAAAGCGCCAAATCTACCCCACTTACAGCCCATTAGAGTACCCGTGTATAAACACCGCTCCGTTTCTTTATGAGCACTATCTTATATAATTGACAAGCTTTCATCTGTCCCGATAAGATAATTTTCCTAAACACGCATGGGAGGATGGCCAATGTATCTCAAGCAAGCCGATCTGTTCTGGGGGATGAGCCAACATATTATCCAGGCAATTACGTCCAAAGGCATCAAGCAGGAGTTCAAACAAGGGGACATCATCTTCAATGCGGATGATCCAGCCGAATACTTCTATGTGCTGATTAAGGGTAAGGTCCGAGTGGATCTACCCGTCATCGGCCGCAGTGTTTACAGCAGTGACCGGGTCGGAGAGCTTTTCGGCTGGTCTGCCCTGATCCGCCGCGAAGATTATTCGGCCACTGTTGCCTGCGAAAAGCAGACCATCGCGCTCCGGTTCAAATGTGATGAGGTCTGCCGCCTGTTGGAGCAGGATACCGACAGCGCCGCCATCTTCTATAAACAACTGGCCATTGCGCTGGGCAAGCGATTATTAACGGCCTATGGCCTCCTGGAATAGCCCACCTTCAGCACCACCATGCCCTGACACGAAGGATAATACGCAATGAATACAGACGATATTATTCAGGTGCTGCAGACCAGCCAATTTTTCGGAAACCTGGCCAATGAAAATTTAGCCAAGGTAACGTCGCTGTGCCGGGAGGTGAACTTCCAGGTCGGCGACTGGGTCTTTAAGCAGGGAGATTATGGCGAACACCTGTTCATCATCGTCGAGGGGCACATCCACCTTGAACGCGCCATGAACGTGGTTGGCCGCCAGGGGCACGTTACCATCGATACGCTCGGTAAAGGTCGCACCCTGGGTTGCTGGTCGGCCCTATTAGGGGAGCCTCATGTGCTCCTGTCCGGGGCGATCTGCGAAAAGCCCAGCCTCCTTTTGAAAATCAGAGGCAAGGAGCTTCGTCAGATGATGACGGAAAACGTCAGCTTCGGCTTCGACCTGATGGAGCGCCTCTGCTTCCTACTTCGTGATCGCATTCAGGCGGCTTATGGAGCCATGGATCGTTTTTAAAGACAACCCATACCGAATGATAAGCCGTCTATGGAAAATAAACTCGACCCGGAAGAGATCGCCAAATTAGAGGAAGTCCGAGCCGAGTTGGTGAAGACGCCTTCCCAACGGCGCCACCTGATCCCCATGCTGCAGGCCGTTCAGCGCACCTTCGCCTACCTGCCGGCCGAGGCCGTTGAAATGGTGGCCCGCCACCTGAATCTGAGCCCCTCGGACGTCTATGGGGTGGCCACCTTTTATAACCAATTCCGCTTCAATCCACCCGGACGCCATCCGGTGCGCGTCTGCATGGGCACCGCTTGCCATGTAAAGGGCGGCGAAATCATATTGGAGCACTTTGAGCGCAAACTCGAAATCAGGGAGGGGGAGACCACGCCCGATCGGGAGTTCAGCATCGACCGGGTGGCCTGCGTGGGCTGCTGCGCCTTGGCCCCCGTGGCCCTCATGGGCGAAACTCTCCATGGACACATGATGACCGGCAAGGTGGAGGGGCTCATTCTACGCGTCCTGATTGAAAAAGAGAAAGCGGAAAGAGAGCGACACAAGGAGGATGGTGCCTAAACAGGATTCCCCCATAGCCGTGTGGGAGGCCCTGCACGCCGACGCCCAAAAAAACTGCCAGGAAAAGGCCGCCGGGAAAACGATCACTATCACCGTCGGTCTTGCCACCTGCGGCATTGCCGCCGGTGGACTGGAGACTCGCGATGCCTTCGCCCAGGCCATCGCCGAGCACAATTTTCCGGCCGATCTCCGAACAGTTGGCTGCTGCGGTCATTGCTACGCCGAACCGGTGGTTATTATCGACCATCCCGATTCCGGCTTCCCGGCCCTCCTCTACCACGAGGTCAACCCCGGCAAGGTTAACATGCTGGTGCGCAATTTTCTGCTTGGCGGCGACCCTTGCCTGGAGCACGTCCTGGGGGCCATGGAGGTCAACGAATTACTTCCGGCGGTGACCGATTTCGCCCGCTTCAACCTGGAAAAACGGATTGTGATGGATCGCTGCGGGCGGATCGATCCGGAATCCATCGACGCCTATCTCGCCGACGGCGGCTACGCGGCCCTGGCCTGGGCCCTGGAACAGCCTCCTGCGGAGATTATAAAAATCGTCTCGCAATCCGGCCTGCGGGGCAGGGGTGGGGCGGGCTTTCAGACTGGCCTAAAATGGGAGTTGGCAGCTCGAAGGAGCGCCGGCGAGAAGTACATCATCTGCAATGCCGATGAGGGCGATCCGGGCGCCTATATGGACCGGACCCTAATCGAGAGCAATCCCCACCAACTCATCGAGGGTATCTTCATTGCCGCCCACGCCGTGGGGGCCGGACACGCCATCGTCTATGTCCGCGCCGAATACCCCCTGGCTATATCCACCCTCGAAAAGGCCCTCTCCCAGGCAAAGGTGAAGGGGTTTCTGGGTGGCGCGATCCTCAACAGCGACATCGACCTGGAGATCGAGATATTCCAGGGATCGGGGGCCTTCGTCTGCGGCGAAGAAACCGCCCTGATCCGCTCCATTGAAGGGTTCCGCGGCACACCTCGCCACCGCCCCCCCTATCCTGCCGTCAACGGCCTCTTCGGTGCGCCCACCGTGATCAACAACGTAAAAACCCTGTCCTCTGTGCCCCCCATCATCTCCAATGGGGTCGACTGGTTCCGCGCTATCGGCACCCCCGCAAGCCCTGGCACGGCGATCTTCTCCGTTGTGGGGGACGTCACCCATCCCGGCCTGGTTGAGGTGCCCATGGGGGTGACCCTGCGCCACCTTATCTTCGATCTCTGCGGCGGCATTCCCAATAAAAAAGCGTTCAAGGCCGCCCAGATCGGCGGACCTTCCGGCGGCTGTCTCTCCGAAGCGTTTCTCGACACTCCCATCGACTTCGACGCCCTCACCAGCGCCGGTGCCATGATGGGCTCCGGGGGGCTGGTGGTCATGGACGAGGAGAGCTGTATGGTGGATGTGGCCCGCTTCTTCCTTGAGTTCACCCAGAAAGAATCCTGCGGCAAGTGCCCCTTTTGCCGTATCGGCACCCGCCATCTGCTCACTCTCTTAGAAGCCCTCAGCAAAGGAGTTGCCGAACCTGGGGCACTTGAACTCCTCCAGGAGATCAGCGAAGACATTGCCGCTGGCTCCCTCTGCGGTCTGGGCAAGACCGCGCCGAATCCGGTGCTGACCTCCCTGCGCTATTTTGCCGATGACTATGCGGCCCACCTGGACGAAAAGCGCTGCCCCGGCCTGACCTGCCGCGCTTTGATCGCCCACTATATCGATCTGGACAAGTGCGCCCGCGGATGTGACGCCTGCGTGGGCGTCTGCCCTGTTGAGGCGATCTTCACCACCAGCAAGCGTAAAAAAGGAATCGACCTGAAGCTCTGTATTCAATGCGGGGAGTGTATTACGGCCTGCCCTCCCCAGTATGACGCAGTTCGAATCGTGTCTCCACCTGAGTTGGCCCCGCGGGTGGACAAACCGGACACGCCTGCCAAGGTGTGAGCGGCTATTGAGTTGGCTTAAAGGGAATCATGATTGACTTGCTTGTAGACAACCAGAAGATAAGGGCCAGACCTGGGCGCAACCTGCTCTCCCTCTGCCTAGAAAAGGAGATCTATATCCCCCACCTCTGCCACCTGGAAGAGGAAGCGTATCCGGCGGCCGCCTGCCGGCTGTGTTTTGTCGAGATCGAGGGGATACCGACACCGGTAACCGCCTGCACCATAAAAATCAACGCCGAGATGCGCGTCCGAACCGACACAGACGCCGTGCGCCGCCTGCAGCGCGCCGCCTTGCGCCTGCTCCTTTCTGTCCACCATATCGATTGCAAGCATTGCCACGCAAACAGCGCCTGCGAACTCCAGACCATCGCCCGCTTTCTGAAAGTCGGCCTGGTCCCCAAACCCCTGGCGCCCATCGAAAGACCCACCGAAGTAGATCATAGCCACCCCTGGATCGACCACTATCCCCACAGATGCGTGCTGTGCGGCAAATGTGTGCGCATCTGCCGCAATCAGCATGCCCTGCCGCTCTTCTGCATCTCGGGTCGGGGTATCGATGCGAGGGTCGGACACTACCCTGTACGTCAAGAGGCTTTATCTGTGTGCCCGGACTGCCGCCGCTGCATAGAACTCTGCCCGGTAGGCGCACTAAAATTACGCGAATCAATATAAGGCTAAACGCGCGCACGGCCACGAGTAAAAACGGGGAAGGATTAGCGGTGGTTGGTGCTCACGTTTAATGGACAGGTAAAAAACACAGGCAGCGGGGGCCATTGTTACGCAGGCATGGTCCCCGCTGCCTGTATTTTGAATTAAAATATGAATTGATCCACCATACGCTTTCACCCGGGCGGTCGTCACCAAATGGAGAAAGCGTTGCTTTGGCCGTTCTCAATCAGATGCACTATCCCCTTGCTTCCAACTGATCAAGAAGACGGCCGCGAGAATTACACACCCCCCAACCAGAGTGCGCAGGGCGGGACGCTCCCCCAACAGCACAAAGGCGAAGGTGATGCCGTAGACTGGCTCCAGGCCGGCCAGCACGCTGGCGGTCTGGGCGCGGATGCGGGCCAGTCCCGAGATGAAGAGGGCGTGCGCCAGGGCTGTACAGACGATGCCCA
>JBNKKA010000074.1:0-20422 GCA_050291585.1 Desulfobacteraceae bacterium | reverse complement strand
GTGGCGGCCGGGCATGCCACAGTACAGGAAGGCCGTCACCGTGTGGATACTCGCGGCAAAGGGGATCGAGATAAAGATAAAGGGCTTGAGCCACTTCTGATAGTGGACGCCGTTGCGTTCCGCCTCCAGCACATTCCACCCGATGACCAGGTTGAGGAGCATGTAAGTATTGAGGACGATGGCATCCCAGAAGAGAACCGAATTCGGCGTTGGATAGAGAAAGACGTTGAGCCCCCGCATGGGTTGCCCGAGGTCGACAATAATAAAGGATCCGCACATGACGATGGCCGCAATGGCAAGGAATTCACCTAAAACGGTGATCCGCCCGTAGGCCTTGTAGTCATGCAGGTAATAGGGCAACACCACCATCACGCCCCCGGCGGCGACCCCAACCAGGTAGGTAAAGTTGGCGATGTAAAACCCCCAGGAGACATCCCGGCTCATGCCGGTGATACCCAGACCAAAACTGAGCTGCCACAGATAGAGAGCGAAGCCGACGCCGATCGTCCCAAGCAGGGCCAGGATCCATCCGTAGTAGGCTTTTCCACCTTTAAACGTTAATTCAAGCATGACCACCTCATACGATGTAGTAAACTGAAGGTTCGGTCCCCAGTACTTGTTTGCGCCGAATGGTAAAGTTCTCCTTGAGCAGTTCGCGGACCTCGGAGTGGGGATCGTACAGATCGCCGAAGGCGATGGCCCCGCCCGAGGCTTCCACGCAGGCGGGCATCTCACCCACCGCCAAGCGTTCCGCGCAGAAATTACACTTCTCGACCACGCCTTTCATACGCCTGGGGAATTCCAGATTCTTGTGCTTGATGAATGGCTCGGGATTCCGGAAATTAAAACTGCGCGCGCCGAAAGGGCAGGCTACCATGCAGAAACGGCAACCGATGCAGCGGTGGAAATCCATCAGCACGATGCCGTCGCTCTCGCGTTTGAAGGTCGCCTTGGTGGGGCAAGCGCGCACACAGGGCGGGTTCTCGCAGTGGTTACAGAGGGCCAGAAAGGGCCGCTGCTCGACGGACTCGTTGAGGAACTTGTTGGCCTTGTCGGGAAAGGCGTTGTGAAACTCGGTTTCCCAGATCCACTTGATCTCGTGGTTCTTGTTTTCGTAGGTGGGAATGTTGTGGATCTTGTTGCAGGCTTCGATGACGGGCTCCAGATCCGCCGAAGTCTGCAGCTTGCGGGTATCGATCACCATGCCCCACTGCTTGGCCGTAAGGGCTTTCTCACCCTTTTTCACTTGAGGCTGGGGATCGCCTTCGCCGTGCTCGGCTGCGAAGGCGTCCAGCACCGGCGTCGTCCCCAAACCGAGCGCGGCGACACCCGCAACCTTCAAAAAGCTTCTTCTGCTTTCCATTGTCTATTCTCCTTTGGGGTTATCGATGTGGCAGTCCCAGCAGTAGGGTGACACCGAGGCGTAATTATGACACTTGTCGCAGAAGTCCGCCTTGTTGCTGTGGCAGTCCAGACAGGTGTTGGAAAGGCTCATGTTGAACTCCTTTCCCTCGGCATTCACAAAGGTCCGCTTGGCATTGCGCACCACCGAATGGCGCCAAAGGTCAAGCACCTGCATATGGTTGGCCCGCATGTAATCAGTGGACATGACGCAGGTTTTGGCTTCCTTGGCCTTGTCGGTCAGTTTGAGTTCGGGGGCCGGCGCCGCCTTGCCCAGGTTGTACCAGACCGGGAAGGTGAACAGCGCCAAGAAAATCACCAGTCCCGTTAGGATTTTACGCTTATCATTCATCGGCTTCCTCCGTTCCCGGCAGCGGTTCGCCACGTAGATCCGTGGTTCGTTCCTGTTCGCCCGGCATGATCAGGGCATTGGCCACCAGTTCATGCACCCCTGTCACGTCCACCTCGGGAACCCAGTAGTTCATCAGGTCGGGCAGTACCGCGCGGTCAATGGCGCAGATGGTGGAAAGCATGTTGACCCCATGCTTGTCGTGTACATGCTTGACCGCGTTGGCCCTGGGCAGGCCGCCGGCCATGCGCAGTTCCATGTCCTCACCGGCATTCAGACCGGCCCCGCTGCCGCAGCAGAAGGTCTGCTCGCGGATGGTATTGGCCGGCATATCGTAAAAATTATTGGCCACGTTTTTGATGACGTAGCGTGGTTCCTCGAAAAGCCCCATCCCGCGGGCGGGGTTGCAGCTGTCGTGGAAGGTGAGGATCTTGTTGTCGTTGCGGCTGGGGTCCAGATCGAGCTTGCCGTGATGGATAAGGTCGGCGGTGAACTCGGTGATGTGGACCATTTTTGTGGAGGCCGCATTCTCGAAGCGGGTCCCGGTGATGGGGTTGACGGGAACTTCCAGGAAGTCCGCAGGGCCGTTCATGGTATCCATGTATTGGTTGATCACCCGCCACATATGGCCGCACTCGCCGCCGAGGATCCATTTGACCCCCAGGCGCTTGGCCTCCAGGTACATCTTGGCGTTGAGGCGCTTCATCATCTCGTGGGAAGTGAAAAAACCGAAGTTGCCACCCTCGGAGGCGTATGTGGACCAGGTGACGTCGAGGCCGTATTTCTCTTTGAGGAAGTGGAACAGCATCAGGTAGCCCATGCAGGTATAAGTACCCGGATCGGCGAACACGTCCCCCGAGGGGGTGATGAAGAGGATGTCGGCGCCTTTTTTATTGAATTGTGGCTCGACATTTACCCCCGTGATCTCCTCGACGTCCTCAACGAAGAAATCGAGCATATCCTTGAAGGCGTGGGGCTGGATGCCCAGGTGGTTACCGGTGCGGTAGCAATTGGCCACCGGTGTGGCGATCCAATCGATGTTGAGGCCCAGCAGATTGAGCAGCTCGCGCCCCATGATGGTGATCTCGGCGGTGTCGATGCCGTAAGGGCAGAACAGGGAGCAACGCCGACATTCGGTGCACTGGAAGAAGTAGCTCCACCATTCCCGCAATACCTCCAAGGTCATGGGGCGGGCGCCGCCGATGCGGCCGAGGATCTTGCCGGCCTTGGTGAAATCGTTGCGGTATACCGAACGCAACAGCTCGGCCCGCAGGACGGGCATATTCTTGGGATCGCCGGTGCCGATGAAAAAGTGGCACTTGTCGGCGCAGGCCCCGCAACGCACGCAGATGTCCATGAACACTTTCAGGGAGCGGAATTTTTCGAGACGCTCCTTGAAGCCTTCGTGGATGATCTCTTTCCAGTTCTCGGGCAGCTGCCAGTCTTCGTCAAAGCAGCTCCAGGTCCGCGGATTGGGCATCCCGGTGGCTTCGAGGCTCTTGGGATTGCCGGCGTAGCAGGCGATCCCCTTCTTGATTTCGGCCGGGGTGTCCATCCATTCCGTTTTGGGCGGACGGTGGGAAAAGTTCAACAGGTCTTCAGGTTTGGGAAGGTCTGACATACACTACTCCTTTTCCTCTGCGGCCGTTGCTTCGGGCATTTTGTCCACCGGAAGACCGGCTTCGACCATTTTTTCACGGAAGTCATCCTCGTAGGCCTCGTAGGTATGGACCTTGACAGGATAGTTCCATGGGTTGACGTGTCTGACCGCGCGGGTATTGGTGGTCAAATTTCGGGTGGGGCTCAGGAAGATACCGCCCAAGTGCATCAGTTTGCTGAAGGGGAAGTAGGCCAGCAAGACCGAGACGAAAAACAGATGAACGTAGAAGATCGCCCCAACACCTTCGGGGATGGTGGGATGAAATGTCACCAGTCCCATGGCCAACTCCTTGGCGGCGACCACATTGGCCTTAATGAAATAGCGCATCAGAATACCGGAGAAGGCGATCCCCATGATGAGGAAAAGGGGAAAGAAATCCGCAGCCAGGGAGATGTAACGCACCTGGGAGTCGAACAGACGCCGCAGGAGGAGGTAGGTCACGGCCACCAGCAGGACGATGCCGGAGATGAAGACGCCCGGCAGTGCGACCTGGATGGGATCGTACAGGATCTCCACCCGGAAGAAGCTGTCCACCGTCTCGACGAGGCGCACAAAGAAAGGCACAGGCTCGGTGAAGAAGCGCAGATGGCGGACGATGGTGGTAAAGAACGCGTAGTGGAAAGCCAAGGCGCCCAGCCAGAGGAAGATCTCCATGTGGTAGCTGATTTTAGGACCGGCCCCCAGCTTGAAACGGGTGTTGCGAAACAGAGAACGGAAGGTGAGCACCTCCAAGGCCATCCGGATCCAAACCCCCAACTTGGTGGTGGGGTTGTCGATGGGGCTGGATTCGATCCAGGGCAGAGACTTCTGCTGCCCGGCCGTGGTGGGGATGCGGAAGGGCACCGCAGAACGCCCCCAACCCAGCACCCGCCGTACGCCACCGACGACGAAAACGGCCACTGCGGCATAGGGCAGGATGATGCCGAAAACCAGCTCTAAGTGTAGGCCCTCGACCCCCACGTAGGCCAGCAGGAAGAGCACCAATACAGCCAGGAAGGAATACATGTACTTTACATTCATTTAAACCTACCTCACGTCAGAGTTAAAAACCTTAACCTTAATGAAGAGCGTCGTTGGCCGGCTCCCCTTCTTTAATTTCCGCAATCAACCCGGCCCGTGAAAAAGCCTTGTAAAGCTTATCGCGTTCGGTGGAGACTTTGAGCTCGAAAATCTTCTCACGACACTTAGAATAGACGTCGAAAGCGATCAAGATCAGAGCGTCGATCTTTTCCTCGAAGCGGGCCAGGGACTTTTGAATACCTTTATCCTTGAGGGCATCCTTTAGCTGGGTGCGCAGGATGGGTTTCAAGTCGATGATAAAGGCGAGGGCCTCGGAGGGGGAAAATGACTGAATGGCCCGAATACGCAACACCGGATCCAGGTGGGTGGCCAGCACTTCCCGATCGGCGCCGGTGCGCAGGGCGGTATACACTTCAGCCAGACTCTCACTGAAGGTGACGCCAACCGGGTTGGCGAACTGGTCTTTCTGATTTTTGAAAAAATGAGCGGAATCGGGCGCGTAGGTGTTGACGATGTGGTCAACCCATAGCGCCACTATGGCAGCTTCGCGCTGCTCAAGCAGTTTGTCCAAACCCATCTCAGAGCCACTCCAATTGCCCAGACTAATTATCACTTATATATAAAAATAGGATGCCGGAAATAACGATACAGGATGGTGCAGCCAATTCGGCCAAATTCAAGAATTGAGCTATAGTCGAGATGGCAAACCATGTCAAGCCCAAATCCCGGCTTTAACCGTGGGCGGTGAAGTACCATTCAGACGTTATATCAATGAGTTAAGATATACACCCCTTCCACTGAATCTGCCTTGGGACGGCCGGATCAGGGTCACCGGGAGACTGGCTAGCGCTATACCGCTGGATAGGTCGGCGGCCCTCAGGGCGCCATAGAAGTTTTAAGGTAGGCTTTTTTCCACGAATGACGCTTCAATTCGGCGGCATTGGCCAGGGCCAGGTAGAAGGCGCCGATGGCCAGCTCGGCGCAATGAAAATGATCCGGCGGAAGGGTTTCGAGAAAACCGGCCACCTGCTCGGGGGTCAACTCCCAGGCCTCTGCCAGGGTGTGGTACTCACTGAGTTTGATGACGGCATTGGCACAGGCGTTGGTATTGAGGCAGCCTTCGGACATATAGGCCATATTGGAGATGCGTTCTCCCTCCAGGGTAAGAAAGAATTCCACTGTATCGCCACAGACACCGGTTTTCTTACCGTGTCCATCGGGCTGGGCCAAACGCTCGCGCTTGTCAGTGCGAAAGGCCATTTCAAGATAGTGCAGAGAATGATCCTGCCAGAAATCTTGCTCCTCGGTCATCATGATCCACCTTGTCAATCTTGCCGGCTTGATTGCATTAAGAATGGTAAGTCCGGCGATTTGCGCATAATGATTATCACATAATTTAGAGATAGCCTTGCAACGGCGATGGTTGTTAGTATGATCTCATGGGACTGTCAAGCCGATAGAGACGAAGATCGACTTATGAAAAGGGCGATTCCCATGAAGGCCCATGACAAAGGAGGAATAAGCTTGGAACCGGCAGAACCCACCCCGGCTGAAACCCCGGCTGAAACCGCAGCTGAAGCCGCAGCTGAAGCCGCAGCTTACCATGCGGCGATCCGCCTGCTTTGCCGCCGGGGCCACAGTCGTCACGAATTAAAGCTGAAGCTGCGCCAACGTGGGTATGTCGACACAGTCATCGATACGGCCCTGAAACGCTGCGAGCGACACAACTACATCGACGACACGTCCACCTGCGAACACTATTGCCGCGAACTGATCCGCAAGGGCCAGGGCCCTCGGTCCATCAGCCAGCGCCTTGTTCAACACGGTTTCGACCGGGCGTTAATTGACGCCACTATCGATACCCATTACCCGACCGCCATCATCCATGAAACCGCCCGGGCAGTGGCCGCCCGTAAAGCAAGTCAGCTAAAAGCGCGCTACCAGGAGAAGCACAATCTGCGCGCACGCCTGGCTCGCTTCCTGACCCAGCGCGGCTTTCCTGCAGACGTGGTTCATAGCACTGTAGACCGCACCATCGGCACATGAACCAAACAATGGTTCAGAGCCAAATGGACGGTAAAGTTCGCCGCTGTTTGGTACGATAATAGCCTAAGATTCCCAAATTAAATAACCCAATACAACCAGGGCCGCCGCATAACAAATTTTGTTACTCCCGTTTCAGCGGGGGCCCCAAAAAAGAGATCTCGATACTGACCTTGAAAGCGCTCATCGAAAAGATACTGGCCCGCAACAAAAGACGCTTTAGCGCTTACAACGCATTCCGGCAACAAATCTTCCACGAACTGGCGCCCAAAGAAGCCGAGACCACCCTCTATCTGCTCCCATGGCTGCTGAGCGTCAACGAACCTGGTTGTCCGGGTTTTATCCCCAAGCTGAAGACCCGCTTTCGGGTAGCTGAGATCGATTATATAAAGGATATCCGCAAAAAGGAGAAAGGCTTCAAGAAGACTTTCAAGGTCCGCAAGCAGGGGACTCTCTTGAAACCCGGGCACACTTATGCCCCCATTCAGGGGCTGTATACGATTGGCAGTGTGGGCAGCGTGGGGCAGACCTCCACCTCGGACATCGACATCTGGGTCTGCGTCGACAAAAATGATTTCGACATGACCGTCTGGCGGCAATTATCCGAGAAACTCAACCTGATCAAGGATTGGCTGGATGAAAAGATCAAGATGCCGGTCTACTTTTTCATTACAGAGATCAATGCCATTCGGGAGTGCCGCTTCGGCAGTCTGGACGCCGAGAGCAGCGGGACTACCCAACAACAGGTGCTCAAGGAGGAGTTTTACCGAACTTGCATGGTCATCTGCGGCAAAACGCCCCTGTGGTGGCTGTGCTATGACGCCAATCAGTCTATCGACTACCATCAGGTTCTGGAAACCATCAAACACGATGGTTACTGGGAATATGACCTCATCGATCTTGGCGACATCGAGAGTGTAGACAAGAAAGAGTATTTTGGATCCGCTCTGTGGTTGTTCAACAAAAGCCTCTCACGGCCGCTCAAGTCGATCATCAAGCTGAATCTGCTGAAATGCCTCCTTGAGGCGCAGGATGAACGCCTGCTTTGCCACCTCCTAAGAAAGAAGGTGATGCAGTCCCCCGAAAACGATATCTTCCCTGACTTCAGCGTCTTTACGGTTACCAAGATCCTGGAACACTATGGCGACAGGGATCCGGCTCTGACGACCTTCCTGACCGAATGTTACTACATGCTCAGCGAGATCAATCCCTACGACAAACGTCACCGCGTGAAAAACAAGCTGGCCGGAGAATTCCTTAAAAAATACCCCATCGAGCGCAACCGTCAGACCAATCTGCGCAAAGCCAATGACTGGCATTTTAAGGAGCAGCTTGAATTCGGCACCCGCCTGTTTCAGCTTCTGTTGCGCATCTACCGGGAAATTTCGTCCAGCGCGGCTGGCGCTGCCAGTGAAAGCGATCAGCGCGACCTCACCATCTTGAGTCGCAAAATCGCCGCATTCTATTTCAAAAAAACCCATAAAATCCCGGTCGTCCACACGGTCACGGGAGAGCTCAATGTCACCAATCTGACCCTCCACCTGAACAAAGATGTCTGGCAGGTCTTCTGCGGCTATGACGAAAGTACGCCCGTCATCTGGAGCACCAACGTGGTTTATGTAATCGCCTTCATCGTCTGGAATGGTTTATGTGAATCCAATGATATTCATATGCGCCCCAACTCTTCCAGCGTAACCCTCCAGGAAGTGGTCAACCTGGCCACTCGCCTGCGAAACGTCTTCGGCACCCGAAGCACCCAGGACATCGACTTTGCCACCTACCTCAAGCAGGAGTTCATCAACCGTGTCATGGTGGTGGTCGATTTCGAAGCCTCGCCCTGGTACTCCGATGCCAGCGATTTCAGTTTGATCTACACCAACTGCTGGGGGGAGATGTTTGTCCGGCGCATAGATCGCACCCGTGATTTTAATACTTTCCTCACCGAACTGACGGACGATGGCCACGATGTGGACTTGAGCTATTATGTGCAGCGCAATACAGCTTCCTTTGAAAAGCTCATCGAAAGGGCTAAGCAGAGGACGTCGGTCCGCAACACCAAAATCGTCTAGTCCCCATCCGCCAGCAGAGCCCTTCACCCTAATTTAAGCGCGTATCGTCGTTGTGTGCACCCACCTCGGCACAAAAAAAAGGGGCCAACCTCCCATGAACCCATGGAATGCCGCCCCTTAAAATCCGACTGTGCCGACGGTCGCTTAGATGACCCTAAGCTTTTGCTTAAATGGCGTCTATACGCTTCGCTTTAGATGGCGTCTATGCGCTTCGCTTTAGATGGCGTCCTTCAGTTTTTTACCGGGCTTAAACTTGACCACGTTGGTGGCCTTGATTTTGATCGGTTCGCCCGTCTGGGGATTTCTTCCTTTTCTGGCCTTGCGACGGGTCTTCTGGAAGGTGCCGAAGCCCACCAAGGTGACCTTGCCGTCTTTTTTCTTGAGGGCTTTGGTGACGCTGGTGATGAAAGATTCCAGTGCGGTACCGGCCGCTACTTTGGTGATCGCGGCATCCTTGGCCATTTGTTCGATAAGTTCTGCCTTGGTCATCTGTTGTCCTCCTTAAGCAAGGTTAAAGAATTTCGTTTATGCTGCAACTGGCTTACGTTTAAAGGACACTCTGACCTTTGTCAACACATAAATACACTAATTATGGGCTTTTGTGCGAAGAACTATCTGTCAAGCCTTATGATCCCTATCCTCAACTCGACGCATATTGACAAAAACCATATAGACCAAGGGCGCTCTCAATTTTAAAACCTGACCGCTGGAGGGGGCTTTGATGCCGCCTTTTATACCCAGCTCATGCGGCCTGACTAAATTGTGGATGTCTAACAATTTTAGGTTGTTAAGGACCGTTTTATTGGGGCCTTCAGAGGGGTTGGGCCTGGCCCCGATCGAGGCTACGGTACTGAATCGCCTCGCCGATGTGATGGCTCTGAATGGTGCTGGTGTCTTCCAGGTCCGCGATGGTACGGGCAATCTTGAGGATACGGCCATGGGCGCGTGCCGACAGGCGCAGCTTATCCATGGCGCTCTCTAAAAGCCGTTCGCCGGCAGTATCCAGGAGACAATGCTGCCGGATCAGCCGGCTGCCCATCTGCGCATTGCAAAAACGCCCGTGCGCTTTGAGTCGCCCAGTCTGTTTCCGGCGAGCTGCGATGACGCGCTGGCGAACCGACTGCGACGTTTCCCCGGGTTGGTGATTTTTGAGATGTCGGTAGGCTACTGCGGGGACCTCGATATGAATATCAATACGATCTAGCAGCGGCCCCGATATCTTCCCGCGATAGCGCTGGATCTGTGGGAGTGTGCAGCGGCACTCGTGATTGCTGTCGCCATAATACCCGCACGGGCACGGATTCATGGCGGCCACCAGCATGATGTCGGCGGGATAGGTGACTGTCAGGGCCGCCCGCGCAATGGTGACTTTTCGGTCTTCAAGGGGTTGCCTGAGCATTTCGAGTACGTTTTTACGGTACTCGGGCAACTCATCGAGGAAGAGAACCCCATTGTGGGCCAGACTGACTTCGCCGGGCCGCGGTTGGGAACCACCGCCGATGAGACCCGCATCGGAAATGGTGTGGTGGGGGGCCCTGAAGGGGCGCTGAGTTACCAGGGACTGGCGTTGGTCGAGGCGACCGGCCACGCTATATATCTTGGTGGTTTCGAGGGCCTCTTCAAACTGCAAGGGGGGTAGAATGGTGGCCAACCGTCGCGCCAGCATGGTCTTGCCGGACCCGGGCGGACCAATCATCATGAGATTATGCCCCCCACTGGCGGCGATAGTCAGGGCACGCTTGACATGCGCCTGGCCGCTGACATCCTGAAAATCCAGATCGTCTCCTGGAGCGCCATCGAAAGCGTTCGAATCGAGGTCGATCACAGGTGCGAGGTCTAAATCGCCGGAGAGGAAGTCGACAACTTCGGCCAGAGTCCGGGGGGCATAGGTCCGCAAATCACCGATGACGGCAGCCTCGCCGCCGTTGGCCTGGGGGACGATCACGCCCCTGCAAGCCTGGGTTTTAGCCGTCAAAGCGGCCAGCAGAACCCCCTTGACCGCCTTGATGCGTCCATCCAGGGACAATTCACCAATGACGAGATACTTTTTCAGCACCTCCTGGGGAATGACGCCACTGGCGCACAGGATTCCCAAGGCGATGGGCAGATCGAAACCGGTGCCCTCCTTTTTTATGGCCGCCGGCGCAAGGTTGACGGTGATGCGGTCATCGGGAAAACGATAGCCCGAGTTTACGATGGCGGCCTTTACCCGTTCGCGGCTCTCTTTGACGGCGGTTTCGGGCAGGCCGACCGTGGTATAGGCCGGCAGTCCATAGGCGATATCCACTTCGACATCCACCCGGTGTCCGTCTATGCCGATGGGTGTGCTGCTGTAAACTTTTGCCAGCAACGCGTTGCTCCTTTCAGGGTAACTGAAGCGGCCGAATGCCGCCGGCCTGCCACACAGTATACAAGAGCACCCGTTTCTTAAAAAGAGGAAACGCGCCTGAAAAGGGCAAACCTGCCAGCAGAGATTAAATTGTTGTCAAATTCACCCATAATACGATAAAGGTGTGGCGAATCGGCAACACTACCAAAAACAACCGCCTCCATGAGCACTCTGAAAGCACCCGGAACCGCGCTTTCTCACAATGTGCTGAGCAGAATACTCGTGGACGGTTTTTGAGGACCTATATGAAATGACGGTTTACCAATATCAAAGAACTCTCGCCGCGCCCGTACACTTCAAAGGGATAGGCGTTCACTCGGGCAAGGAAGCCAATTTGACCATTCGCCCTGCTCCGGTCAACCACGGGATCAAGTTCATCCGCATCGATCTGCCGGGAACGCCCTTTATCACCGGCCATTTCAACCGCGTCGTGGACACCAGCCTGGCCACGGTTCTCGGTGAAGAGGGCTGCATCGTCTCCACAGTGGAGCACGTCATGGCCACCCTCTCGGGATTGTCCATCGACAATGCCCTCATCGAAGTGGACACCTATGAGCTACCCATCCTCGACGGCAGCGCTGGTCCGTTCGCCTACGCCATCCTTACAGCCGGCATCATCACCCAGGAGCGCCCGCGGTGCTATTTTGTGATCGTGGCCCCCATTGAGATCAGCGACAACGGGAAGAAAGTGGGCATCTACCCGGCTGACGACTATCGCATCACCTGCACCATTGATTACAACCACCCCCTCATCGGTGAACAGACCTACTCCCTGGACGTTACCGCAGAACGATTCGAAGCGGAAATTAGCCGGGCACGCACCTTCGGTTTTCTGCACGAAGTAGAATACTTAAAAAAACACGGTCTGGCACGGGGCGCTTCCCTGGACAACGCCGTGGGCATTGATGCCGATGGGATCCTCAATGAGGAAGGCTTGCGTTTCGACGATGAGTTCGTGCGTCACAAGATCCTTGACTGCATCGGCGATTTTTCCCTGCTGGGCATGCCCATCCTTGGGCATGTGGTCGCTCACAAATCGGGCCATGCTTTCAACCACGCATTTCTGGAAACCTTTTTCACTAGAAAAGATGCCTGGGAAACCCGGACCCTGCTGAATTCTGAGGCGACTGCTGGGGCGGAACCCTCCCGGTTGGCCGTATAGTGCCTAAGTTTGCAATCTTAGGTTAAACCCTCCATCTGATATCCCCAGGCCTGGTTGTCATCCGTGCCGACATCCACCAACGTCTATGCATATACATCACTATCCGCAACAGCATCGAACTACCGGGCCAAAGCGCATCTGCCACCCGTGGCATTTTTGCCGTCTCCTTATTTTCCTGCTCTGCGGTCTGCAGGCCTGGTCTCCGGCGGTGGTATCTGCTCAGGACGCCCACCTGACCAATATCATCGTCACCAACACCGACAAGGACCTGCTTATATTTCTCTCTGTAGAGGGTGCTTTTCAGGGCAAAATCAACAAAGCCATCGACAGCGGCGTGGCGACCACTTTTTACTTCCTTCTCCACCTCTACCGCACCCGCAGCTTCTGGCCCGATGAGCAGCTTGCCGATGTAACCGTCAGCCACACCATCCAATTCAACCCCCTTAGAAACGAATACACCATCAAGCGTTCCTGGGAGGATAACAAGCCCATTACCGTCGCCACGCGCAAAGAGGCCATCCGACTCATGTCGGAAGTGGACAATCTGCCCATCCTCCCCTTGTCGCAGCTAAAGAAGGGCGCCCAGTATCAGATTCGAACTAAGGCGGAACTGTCTAAACAGACCCTGCCCTTTTACCTGCACTATGTGCTCTTCTTCGTTTCCTTCTGGGATTTCGAGACGGACTGGTACACCATTGATTTCATCTATTAATCTCAAGGGTGAATTGTGTTGGCTACAGCCACAACACCTTGCTTCAGGTAGTCCTTAGACATGACGCCTTCCAAAACGCTACCGCCCTCCTCACTGACACCCGATGAAAAACACCGCCGCCGACGCGAGCTGATCATCATCGCAGCCATCATCGTCTTCGTCTCGGCCATGACCTATGTGGAGAATCGGATTATCAACTTTGGTACCGATTTCCCCATCTCCAACACAGTCCTCATGTTCATTCTGATCAACATCAATCTGCTTTTGTTGATCTTGTTGATCTTCCTGGTCCTACGCAATCTGGTAAAACTGATCTACGACCGCCGGCGACGGGTAATGGGCGCCAAGCTCAGGACCAAACTGGTCGCCTCTTTCGTGGCTTTGAGCCTCCTGCCCACCATCATCCTTTTTTTCTTCTCCATCAACTTCATCACCAACAGCATCGAATTCTGGTTCAACGTACCCGTTGAGCACGCGCTCGAGAACTCGCTCTCCGTGGGCCGCAAAATCTACCAGCATGCCGAAGAAAACAACCGCTTCCTATTGGAGCGCATCGCCTACCAAGTGGTTAAAAAGAAGCTCCTCGAGCCCCATAAGACCAAGGCTCTCTCTCAATATATTCAGGTGGTCCAGCGTGAATTCAACCTCGATGCCGTGGAGGTCTACGGGGCCAACGCCGCTCGTCTCTCAATGGCCATTGCCACAGCGTTCGATGGCCAGCCATTTCAACCGGTAGCCGCTGCTCAACTGCTGCGCCCCTTCGGTGAGAAGGCCGTTCGCACCGTCTCAAAAAAAGAGCCCCAGGGAGAATTTATCCGCACCATGGGCACTGTGCCCTTCGGTAGCGACAGTGAGGCAGCCACTGCCTTCATTGTGCTATCACAGTTCATCGCTCCGGACCTTTCCGAAAACATGGCCGCTATTTCAGAAGGCATAGCGGAATATCAGCAGATGAAGCTCCTCAAGCAGCCCATTAAACTCTCCTATTACATCACCCTCTCCATCGTGGCCCTGCTGGTGCTCTTCTGTGCGGTCTGGTTCGGCTTCCATCTAGCCAAATCGATCACCATCCCCATCAAGGAACTGGCGGAGGGCACCCGCCGCGTGGCCGAAGGCGACCTGGCATTCACCCTGGGGGCCTCGGGCGACGATGAGATCGGCACCCTAGTCTACTCTTTCAACAAGATGACGCGCGATCTGCGTACGGGCCATGAGCAACTGGAGTTGTCCGCCGACAAGCTGCGAGAACAGAATGTCGAAATCGAAGAGCGCCGCCGTTACATGGAGACCGTCCTTAAAAATGTCTCCGCTGGGGTTATCACCATCGATGCCGACGGCCTGGTGCGCACATTCAACCCCTCGGCCCAAAAAATGCTCAGCATCGCTGCCAACGAGGTGCTGGATAAAAGCTACAAAAACCTTCTCAAAGGGCTCAACCTGAACATCGCCCGTGACATCGTCGACGCCCTCTCCTCCACGCGAAACGAGGCTGCTCACATCCCGCTGCGGCTCGCCATCGACGGGCGGCCCCGCAGCTTCCTGGCCTACGTCAACGCCCTCACTGACGAGTCGGGCAACCGCATGGGCATCGTCATGGTCATCGATGATCTTACAGAACTTGAAAAGGCCCAGCGCATGGCGGCCTGGCGCGAGGTTGCCCGCCGCATCGCCCACGAAGTAAAAAACCCGCTAACGCCCATCTCCCTGTCCGCCCAACGTCTGAAACGGCGTTACTCGGCTCAGGTGGGCGACACGGTATTCGAAGAGTGCACCCAGATGATCATCAACCATGTGGAGCTGATCCGTAACCTGGTCAACGAATTCTCCACTTTTGCGCGCTTCCCCACAGCGGATCTGAAACCCGACGCCCTGGCACCCATCATCGATGACACCGTTGCCCTCTATCGGGAGGGGCACCCCCAGATCGAATTCAAGATCGACATCGAGGCAGATCTGCCGGAACTCAACCTGGATCGGCAGCAAACCAAACAGGCCCTCATCAACCTCTTGGACAACGCCGTTGCCGCCATTCGCAACCAGGGCGAGATCGCCATCACGGTGATCCACGACCCGATCCTAAAACTGGTGCGTATGGAGGTGGCCGACGACGGCAGCGGCATTACGGACGAAGACAAGAGCCGCCTGTTTGAACCCAATTTTTCCACCAAAAAATCCGGCATGGGGCTCGGTTTAACCATCGTGAACTCCATCATCACGGATCACAACGGTGTGATCCGCGTTCAAGACAACCAACCTAGGGGCGCCAAGTTTGTTATTGAGCTGCCCACGACCTAAATATTAGGAGAGTCTCCATGTTTCCATCCATTCTGATCGTCGACGATGAGCCCTCAATTCTCCAATCCCTGCACGGCTTGCTGGCTGACGAAGGCTTTGAGGTAAGCACTGCCGCCAACGGTTACGAGGCCCTCAAATTTATCGAGCAGGAATCCCCCGACCTTGTCCTGCTGGATATCTGGATGCCGGGCATCGACGGCATCGAGACCCTCAAGGAGATCAAGAAAAACAACCCTTTCATTCAGGTGATCATCGTCACCGGGCACGGGACCATCGAAACCGCCGTCAAGGCGACCAAACTGGGGGCCTTCGACCTCATCGAGAAACCGCTCTCCTTCGACAAGATCGTTGTGTCGATCAACAACGCCCTGAACTTTCGTCGCCTTGAGGAGGAGAACAAGTTCCTGCGCAAAAAAACCATCGAAAAACACTCCATCAGCGGAGATTGTGAGGCGGTGCAACAATTGAAGCAGCAGATCGCCGCAGTGGCGCCGAGCAACTCCTGGGTCCTGATCAAGGGCGAAAACGGGACCGGCAAGGAGTTGGTTGCCCGCACCATTCATCAGCTCAGCAGCCGCCAGGACAACCCCCTGGTGGACGTCAATTGCGCGGCCATCCCCGAAGAGCTCATCGAGAGCGAACTCTTCGGCCACGAGAAAGGTGCCTTTCCGGGCGCCTTATCCAAAAAAAGAGGCAAGTTCGAGCTGGCCAACGAAGGCACCATCTTCTTTGACGAGATCGCCGATATGAGCCTAAAAACCCAGGCCAAAATTCTGCGGGTCCTGCAAGAGAAGCAGTTCCAACGAGTGGGGGGCAGCCGCACCCTGACCGTCAATGTGCGCGTCCTGGCGGCCACAAACAAAAACCTGGAACAAGAGATAGAGGCGGGCAGCTTCAGAGAAGATCTCTTCTATCGCCTCAACGTGGTGCCCATAGAGGTGCCGCCACTACGCAACCGCCGGGATGATATCGGTTCTCTGTGCGAAATCTTTCTGCTCGAGTCGGCCAAAAAAAACCGCTCTGCAGAAAAAATCCTGGAAGCGGACGCTCAGGAAATGCTGGTGGACTACCCCTGGCCGGGCAATGTGCGCGAACTCAAAAACCTCATCGAGCGCCTGGTGATCATGGTCGACAAACCGACAATCAGCGGGCGGGATATTCCCTTGCCCTACAATCCCCAGGCAGCCGGTGGCTACGGCGCCACTCAGTACGAACTCTTTGGCATGGACAGTCTCAAGGAAGCCAAGATCTCCTTCGAAAAAGAGTATCTTCGGCGCAAACTTGTGGAAAACGACAACAACATCACTAACACGGCAAAGTCCATCGGTGTAGAACGCAGTTACCTGCACAAACGCCTCAAACGACTCAAAAGTGAATGATGCCAGATTTGATTTTGGAGAGACTGGGTACAAACCGTTTTCCCATACCATTTGCCTCTCTTTTGCAAATTCAGCCAAGAGGAAAATAGATCGTGCGCATCATCAGTGGTAGCTTGCGTGGCCGTCGTATAGCGGCGGTACGGGGAATGGCCACCCGACCCACAACGGATCGTACCCGCGAGGCCCTCTTCAACATTTTGGGACAGACGGTGGTCGACCGAAAGGTGCTCGATCTCTTTGCCGGCACCGGGGCCCTGGCCTTGGAAGCGCTGAGCCGTGGAGCCGAAAGCGCGGTTCTAGTGGACAATGCCCACGCGGCTCTCAATACCATCAAGAAAAATATCCAGACCTGCAAACTGACCGCACCCACCCGGGTTATCCAATGGGATCTAAGCCGTCGGCTGACTTGCCTGAAGGCCTACCAACGCCACTTCGATCTGGTTTTCATGGATCCGCCCTATGGTCAACACCTAACCGATAAGACCCTGATCCACCTCCACGACAGCAGCGCTCTGGGAGCCGATGCGCTGGTGGTGGTGGAACACCATGTGGATGATCTCCTTGGGCCGCTTCTCGATCGATTCCATCTCCAGGACCAGCGTCGTTACGGCAAAACCCTTGTTTCCTTTATAAGCTACGTGCTATAGCGGCCAAGTTTGGCCTGACACATCAGCAGGCAGATGGCTTCTCACCACTTTCCGAATGGTCGGCATGAAAAGAATAGCGATATATCCAGGCTCCTTCGACCCGGTCACCAACGGCCACATCGACATCGTCCAGCGCGGCCTGCAGCTTTTCGACACCATCATCGTGACCATCCTTGTCAACCCCGGCAAAAAATCGTTCTTCCCAGTGCCCAAACGCATGGAGATGCTGCGCGAAAGCATGGCGGACCTCGACGGCCTAGAATTCGACAGCTATGACGGGCTCCTGGTGGACTATGCCAAACAGCGGGACGCCGCAGCTATCTTACGTGGTATGCGGGCCGTTTCCGATTTCGAGTATGAGTTCCAACTGGCCTTGATGAACCGCAAACTCGACCGTGATATCCAAACGGTGTTTTTAATGACCGGCCTGCGCTGGATCTTCACCAGTTCCTCCATTATTAAAGAGGCGGCCCAGTTCGGTGGCGACATAGAGGACATGGTGCCTCCGGTGGTTCATCGGGAACTGATGAAAAAGTTCAAGCCGCAATTAGCCGCCTTCCGCAACCGGTCACCTCATCCATAAGGCCCCGCCCAGGCGGGGATCTTAAAAGGAAAGCCATGAATCTATGGCAGCTAAGAGTATTCTGCAAAGTTGTCGAGTTGGGCAGTTTTTCGAAAGCCGGCCAGGCCATCCACCTCTCCCAACCCACCGTCAGCAGTCACATCAAGGATATCGAGTCCCATTTCGGGACCCAACTCATCGACCGGTTGGCCAAAAAAGCGGCCCCAACTAAAGCAGGAGAACTGCTCTACGACTACGCCAAAAGACTGATCCGCCTGCGCGAAGAGGCCGAAGCAGCCATGGCGGCCTTCATGGGTAAGAAGCAGGGGAGTATCCATATCGGCGGCAGCACCATCCCCGGAGGCTATCTCCTGCCCCAGGCCATGGCGGCCTTTAGCGGCGATTACCCTGAGGTTAAGCTTTCCCTGACCATCGAAGATACGATGGCCATCATCGAAGCGGTGCTTAGCGGTGGTGTGGAGATCGGGGTGGTTGGCGCCAAAAGCCAAGCCAAACATCTGGAGCAGCTCAAATTGATGGATGACGAGATGCGCCTTATCGTGCCGGCAAGCCATCGTTGGGCAGCGGAGGGCAATCTGCCCCTCGATCGACTCCTCACGGAACCCTTCCTCCTGCGTGAGGCGGGCTCGGGCACGCGTAAATCACTCCAGATCAGCTTACAGAAGGTGGGTGTTGATATCGGTGAACTGAAAGTCTGTGCCGAAATGGGCAGTACCGAAGCGGTCCGTCAGGGGGTCAAACATGGGGCTGGCGTCTCGATTCTATCGCCCATTGCCGTTCAGTCAGAGTTGGAGACCGGTACTCTGGTGGCCCTCACCATCGAGGGGGTGGATCTTCATCGCAGTTTTTACCTGACCTGGGCCAAAGAGCGCACCTTATCCCCCTTGGCCACGGCCTTCAAAGCCTTTTTGAAGCGCTTCTTCCACCCGGAAAAAACGCTCAGAGCAGATATTTGATCAGCACAAAACTCCCCACCAGCAGCACCGTGAAGACCACCGCAAGGAGGTTGAAATAGCGGTCAATAAAAGTGCGGATATGGGGGCCAAAATAGTAGATAAGGCCACCTACTATAAAAAAGCGCGCCGAGCGGGCCACCAGGGAGGCCAGCATGAAGATCCCAAAGTTGATCTTGAACATACCGGCGGCGATGGTGAACACCTTGTAAGGGATGGGCGTAAAGCCGGCAATCCCCACTGCCCAGGCGTTGTATTGGTTGTAGAGGCGACCGATATCGGCCACCCTGGGCTGAAGTCCATAAAAAGCGACGATACGTTCCCCCACTGTCGTCATGAACTGCCAGCCAATGAGATAGCCCAGAGCGCCCCCCAGTACCGACCCCACTGAACAGATCAGGGCAAAGCGTAAAGCTCGGTTAGGACGGCCCACAGCCAGGGCGATGAGGAGCACATCCGGGGGCACCGGGAAAAAAGAGGACTCGGCAAAGGCCAGGATAAAGAGGGCCCAACTGCCGTGGGGTGTATCGGCCCAGTGTAATACCCAATCATATACGCGTTTGAGCATGTCAAGTATCCTTCCAACCGTGCTCGCCGATCAGTTTCACGAAACGGCAGCCCCCTAAATTCGTCTGGTGCCAACCGTCCTTTTGTTTGGTTATTTTCACCAGGTCTTGGGTGTGAGCCGAGCCCACGGGGATGATCAGACGGCCGCCGATCTTGAGTTGATCTATTAGCAGGGCAGGAATTTTTGGCGCCCCGGCGGTAACGATGATGGCATCATAGGGCCCCTCCTCGCGCCAGCCGGTGGTCCCGTCGGAGTAGCGCGTGACGATGTTATAGTAGCCTAGGGAGTCGAACAGCCGCCGTGCGTTGAGCAGCAAAGGGTGTAGACGTTCGACGGTGAATACGCGGTAGACGATCTGGGCCAGGATAGCGGCCTGGTAGCCCGAACCGGTGCCGATCTCCAGAACATGATCCTCCGGTCCCAAGGCCAGGGCCTGGGTCATCTCGGCTACAATAAAGGGCTGGGAGATGGTTTGTTGCTCCCCGATGGGAAGGGGGAAGTCACCATATGCCTGGTCGCGCAACGCGTCACTGACGAAAAGATGTCGGGGCACTTCAAGCATTGCGGAGATCACCTGTGGATCCGCGATTCCCCGGGCTTCGATTTGACGTTTCACCATCTCCTTGCGGAGGCGTTCGTATCGCATGGACTCTCCCATAGAAAAAGGAATTTCTAACAAACCCCAGGGGATTCGGCAAGAAGAATGCGTCAGTCGGTCTCTGCAACGGCGACCGAGTGCTGGGAGATCATCCGGTGGCTGGCGCTTGTACCGCTTTTGTCAACGGTACGTCAAAAAGCGCTTGCTTTTTCAAAGCCGCTGTCCAAAAATCAGTCCGACTTCAACCTTGATAAACCTTCAGCCGCCTTCCCTGACTACATGGAAACCACTAAGCACTTCTTCATCTCTGTGATCCTCATCATTCTGATTCTCATTATCGGCATGTCGGGCTATATGCTGATAGAGGGCTGGAGCTTTTTCGATGCCCTCTACATGACCGTTATCACCCTTGCCACTGTCGGCTATGGCGAAGTGCATCAGGTGAGCATGGAGGGGCGGATGTTCACTGTGGTGCTGATTATTCTCGGGGTCGGCTACTACCTTTATGTGGTGGGCAACATCATTCAATTCCTGGTGGAAGGCCGCATCAGAATGGTTCTGGGGAGGCGCAAGTTGGATACACAAATCAGAAAA
>JBNKKA010000073.1:0-20522 GCA_050291585.1 Desulfobacteraceae bacterium | reverse complement strand
TCAGAACCAATGAAAAACGGGGCGTTTAAACGCCCCGTTGATCTGTGCAGTCTGCCGCGCTGGCGGCATGCACCGTTTGCCTTAACCCGCTTTTTTCGCCTTCTGCTTCTGTTTGGGCTTTTTTTTCTTCAGACACTCTTTATCGGCCCTGACAAAAGCGCAAAGCTTGGGATTGTAGTATTCCTTGCAATTCAGAGGGTTGTAAAGCGGGCATTCGGGCTTTTCTTCGGACATAAAGCGCTCCCCTCTCTTTTTGGGTGTCGCCGGTCGATGCCAGGAAACCAATGGTCATGGTTTAGCAACTATCATAAAAGGTTAAATATTACAAGCTTACGTTAGCTCCTCCTGCCCACCTTTTCCTGCGCCTGATCGTGGCCTTCATCCAAGACGGTATCCCGCCGATCACATGCCTATCTCTGGCCAGCCACTATTCCAGCTGTCATTCGTGACCGGCCAGCCAGGTAGCGGCCGAGATGCTATTAAGTTCTGAGCCACAGCACCGATAATTCACATGATCGGCTTACGCTGGTGGAATCCTCTTGACGGCCGTCACTCCCAGTGAAATCGGGGAAATTCAATCGGTCCCGGATCTCAATCCGTTGCAGGGGAAGTGCGAAAATGGATGAAAAACTGCTCATCGATTACGAAAAAGAGGCGGGTGGTCAGCACTACGACAGTCTCACCGGTCTATACACACATGGTCTTTTTCAGGTCATGCTTGCCCATGAAGTGCGTCGCTGTGAACGATCCGGACGCCCCTTCACCCTGGCCCTCGTGGACGTGGATTGGTTTGCCGAATTCAATCAGCAGCACGGATACGCCTTAGGGGATAGGACCTTAAAAGAGATATCCCGCTTGATTCTGGCCAACATCCGTCAAACAGACATCGCCTGCCGGTTCAACAGCGATATGTTTGCTCTTCTACTGGTGGATTCCGATGGTAGCGGCGCCAAGCTGCCCCTGGAGCGCCTGCGGGGCGCCATTGCCCAGACAGGCAATTCCTGGCTCACCGCCAGCATTGGCATGGCATCTTTTCCCCATGACGCCAGCACCCCTTCCGAGGTTCTCTCCAAGGCCTACGAAGCCCTCCAGTTGGCCAAATCCATGGGTAAGAACCAGCTCCATCACAACACCACTGCCATTGAGGAAGGTGAGACGGCCTCCGGTCGTGTGCTGGTGGTGGACGACAATGAATTGAACCGTAAATTGATACGGGGATTGCTGGCCCCAGTGAAGTATGAGGTCACCACCGCCGATAGTGGCGAAGCCGCCCTGAAGCTGGCCCGCGAGATAAATTTCGACCTGGTGTTGTTGGACATCATGATGCCAGGGATGGATGGCTACGAGGTGTGTCGGCGGCTCAAAGGCGGTGACCGTACCCGTATGATCCCGGTGATCCTGGTGACAGCATACAACGACATGGAGGCCAAGATAAAGGGGATCGAATCCGGAGCCGACGACTTCATCACCAAACCGCCCAACAAGACCGAGCTGCTGGCGCGGACCAAGTCCCTGATCAGCGTCAAGCGCCTCAATCAAAACCTGACCAGCATCGAGAACGTTCTCTTTTCTCTGGCCAATGCCGTTGAGGCCAAGGATTCATACACCCAGGGGCATGTTGAACGGGTGGCCAATCTGGCGGTGGAACTCGGTCGCCGTATGCACCTCACAGCAAAGGAGCAACAGGCCCTACGCTACGGAGGTATCCTCCATGACATCGGTAAAATAGGTATGCCAAACGCGGTGATCAACAAACCGGGTCCTCTGGATGAGGATGAGTGGGACATCATGCGCTCCCATCCAGACGTGGGGTATAAAATCTGTCTGCCCCTCAAGCAGACCTTGGGCGCCGCCCTGGATGTGATCCGTCACCACCATGAGAAATTGGATGGCTCAGGTTATCCTGATGGCATCGCCCAGGAAGAGGTCAGCATGGTGGCACGTATCATGGCGGTGGCCGACATCTACGATGCCTTGGTGACCGATCGGCCTTATCGCAAGGGTATGCCCAGGGAGAAGGCCCTCAACATCCTCAATGAAGAGGCAGGCCAGGGTAAACTCGATCCTGTGGTGGTGGATATGCTGGAGACACTTTTGTCCGGGGCTTCTGGAGAGAACGCTGCCCGAATGGACATCGACCCAGATCAAGAGCGTGAACATGCCTAAAGGGTATTTGCCCCGGGGAGGGGCCGCACCTTAGGAGAATCTTGCTAGCATGATCCTTTCCACCAACCCTTGTTTCCATCAGCGATGCACACCATGAACCCAGTGGATGACAGTGACGGTCACTTCACAGCAGGCAAGGATCCTGTGCATCGTTATGTGGTTGCCCTGGTTTTACTATTCGTGGTTACGACATTGCTCCTCAGTGTGACCGAGGCCACCCTAAGGATCAATACCCGCCGTCTGGATCAGACCCTCGAAAACCAGCAGGCGCGACGTCAGCTGAGCCAGATTATACTTCGCGAACTGTTTAAGCTGGAGGTCAACCTTTACCAATTGCCCGCCCTGCGCGACGAACTTGATCTGCAGGTCATGCGCGGCGAGTTCGATGCCTCCATGATCAAGATCAAGACCATCCTGGGGATACTCCAGACGGGGGGGCGTTTTGAAGATCAGCGGCCCACCAACTTCGGCAACACCAATGAGATCACCGACGTTATCGCCTATCGCGGGCCGGATGGGGGCTATGTCCTTGCAGCCATTGAGATCACACCCAAACTTATCGACATCGAGCAGGAGTCCGGTCGCATCTTTGCCCTGGTGGAGGCCCAGCTATTGGAAAACCGTGAGGTGGACGCTCCTGTGGTGCCGGGTGAAATCCTGAATCTGCTCAAGCATGTGCAGCCCACCCTGTTGCGCTCCCGGGAGAGCGCCAACAAGATCTACCATGAGACCTTGGAGGCGATTGCGGGCCAGAGAGACCAGAAGAGAAAGGCCATTCACTGGTATGCGGGTATTCGATTCGTCGTTATCGGCGGTATCGGCCTGTTGGGAATCGTTCTGTGTGTGCGCACCCTGACCCGCATCGGTGAGATTCTGGACCAGCGTCGACGGGCGGAAGAGGCGCGTACCGAGGCGCTCACCAACCTGGAGCTGATTTTAAACGCCCTCCCCGTTGGGGTGACCCTCATCGACAGCCACAAACGGGTCCGTTCCATCAACCCCGCCGGATTGGAACTACTGGGCCAAGCGGATGCCGATGTTGTCGTGGGCCAACCCTGCAGCGCTATTTTTTGCCACCATCCGGATACGCCTTGTATTCAGGACGAGGAACATCTTGACGGTCTGCAACTGGACACCCGCCTGAGCCGCAGTGACGGTGAGGAGCTGGCGGTTATCAAAAATGCCATCAGCCTCAAGATGCAGGACGAAACCGTTTACCTGGAAGCGTTTATAGACATCAGTGCCCGCATGGCGGTTGAGACCGCATTGCGGGATCAGGAGCATTTTACCAAAACCATCTTTAATTTCGCTCCGGTGGGGATTGTCGTCATCGATGCCGATGTCCATCGCATCATCGACATCAACGCAACCGCCGTGGACCTGTTCGAGACGGATCGGAACCATGCCATCGGTGCCTTGTGCCATAATTTCATCTGTCCTAATGAGGTGGGGCGCTGCCCCATAACCGATCTGGGAAGGCGTGTGGATCGCGCCGAGCGTAGGCTGGTGAGCCGCAAGGGGCGCAAACGCAAAATCCTCAAAAGTGTAGTCGCAACGACCCTGGGCGGGCGCCACTGCCTAGTGGAGAGTTTTGTGGATATCTCCCCCCTGAAGGCCGCTCAGAGAGCACTCGAGCAGGAGTCCTCTAAACTACTGGCGGTGATTGACGGTATGGGCGAGGGAGTTGCCATCACGGACGCTAAGGGGCGCATCACCGAGGTGAACCCATTTTACACGAGCATGGCGGGTGTCTCCCGGGAGGCGTGCCTTGGTCGGCCGCTTGCCGATCACTACCCCGAAGACTTGCGTTCTGTATTAGAGCCCGCTGCCGAGATGTTTCAACACAGCGCCAGCGGGAGCGCCTTCGTCAAGGACAATGCCCGCATTTTCGAATTGGATGCCATCCTGCGGCTTCAGCCCATTCACACCGACTCCGGGTTTGCCGGGATGGTATTCAGCGTGGTGGATGTATCCCCTCTGGTGGCGGAACGGCGTCGGGCCGAGGCGGCCAACCAGTCCAAGAGCGAGTTCCTGGCCAATATGAGCCACGAACTGCGGACGCCCCTCAATCACATCATCGGGTTCACCGAGCTGGTCGTAGATCAGAATTTCGGAGAATTGAACGAGATGCAGGCCGAATATCTTACCGATGCATTGACCAGCGGGCGCCACCTGCTCTCTTTGATCAACGATATCCTCGATCTCTCCAAGGTAGAGGCCGGCAAGCTTGAGCTGGCCCTCAACGCCTTCGATCTTACAGAGGTGTTGGCCAATGGCCTAGTGCTGATCAAGGAGAAGGCCCTCAAACACAACCTCAGGGTCGCCTTTGAGGCGCCCCCATACACTATCGAGATGGTGGCCGATGAGCGCAAGGTCAAACAGATCCTATACAACCTGCTGGCCAATGCGGTTAAATTCACGCCTGATGGGGGCGAGATCCACTTGTCCGTGTGCGTCTCTCAGACCTTGCTCGAAACAGGCGGCGACATGGAAGGTATTAGTGGTGAAGATCCTCCTGATGAGGGGAACGACTGGGTGACTCTCTGTGTGCGCGATACGGGTATTGGTCTTGGTGCCGGCGACATGGATCGGATTTTTCAACCCTTTGAACAATTGGATCAGACCATCGAACGTCAGTACGAGGGCACCGGTCTGGGCCTCTCCCTGACCCATCAGATGGTGGACCTGCATGGCGGCCGCATCTGGGTGGAGAGTGACGGCGAGAACCAGGGGAGCAGTTTTTATGTGACCCTTCCAAGAAATGTGGAGCTGATCGCCTGACGGCGATGTAAGGCGTCAATGCAGATGAAGAAAATTCTGGTCGTGGAAGACAACGCCCTTAACATGAAGCTGGTGCGTGGTCTGTTGGGGCTGGGGCCATATAGGATGCTTGAGGCTGTCGATGCAGAGGACGCCCTGGCGATTGCAGGTCGGGAGCTACCCGACCTGATTCTGATGGACATCCAATTGCCCGGCATGGACGGCCTGACGGCCACTCGCAAACTCAAGGCCGATGATCGCCTGGGGCATATCCCTGTCGTAGCGTTGACCTCATACGCCATGGCTGGGGACGAGACAAAAGCGGCGCAAGCCGGCTGCAACGGATACATTACCAAACCCATCGATACGCGCAGCTTCATTGGCAAGTTAGAGGCTTTTTTCTCCCCAAACCCGTCGGCAGAAACCGCTGAAGCGGACCCGACCATAAGCGATCGGCCAACCGCCACGCGCGTGCGGCGCCAACCCCTGGTGCTCCTGGTGGACGATGAACCCAAAAATGTCAAACTGCTCGCCGCGAAATTGGCCGGGCAACCCTACACCATCAGATCCGCCTTCAATGGGGCCGACGCCCTTGAGATGGTTTCACGGCACGAACCGGACCTGATTTTGCTGGATGTGATGATGCCGGGCATGGACGGCTATGAGGTGACCCGGCGCCTCAAAGCGGATGAGAAAAGCCGCGCCATTCCCGTCATCATGATTACGGCCCTGGACGGGTCCGAAGACAAGGCCAAGGGGATGGCTGTGGGGGCGGAAGAGTTCCTCACCAAGCCGGTTAACACGGCCGAACTACTGGCGCGTATCGGTTCCATGCTAAAGCTAAAGCAGTTCAAGGAGCAGTTGACCAGCCGACATGAATCTAAATTTCAGTTCGGTCATGCAGCAGTAAATACCGAGGGGATTACTGAGGCATCTATGTCGCGTGTCCTTCTGGTGGAAGATGACGCCATGGACATCAAACTGCTGGAGCCCGTTTTGAGTCAGCTCAGTGGGGAACTCCGTGTGGCGTCCAGTGCTGAGGCCGCCCTGGAAATCATCGAGGCCGGTGGGGTGGATCTCCTGCTATTGGACGTCATGCTGCCGGGCATGTCGGGTTTTGACCTGTGCCAGCGCCTTAAACGCGATCCCGAGCATCAGGACATTCAGGTGGTCCTGATCACCTGCCTGGACGATCTGGAGAGCCGCATCAAAGGCGTCGAGCTGGGTGCCGATGATTTTTTGGTGAAACCGGTGGAGTGTCGGGAATTGGCGGCGCGGGTGAAGGTGCTGCTGGAGAAGAAGCGCTATATCGACAACCTGCGCAGTGACTATGAGGATGCCCTCACCTCGGCCATCAACGATGGTCTAACGGGGCTGTACAACCGGACCTATTTTATGCGATTTTTGGAACAGGAGATCCTGCGCTCCAACCGCCAGGGTTATCCCATCGGCCTGTTAATGATCGATCTTGACGATTTCAAGCAGGTCAACGACACCCTGGGGCATCTTGCCGGTGATAAAGTCCTCCAGGATATGGCCCGCCTCCTGCGCAACAGCGTGCGTGAAATCGATCTGGCCGCCCGCTATGGGGGGGAGGAGTTCGCTGTCGTTTTTCCCTATGCCGATTCCAAAGGCCTTCACAAGGCCGCTGTGCGCGTACTTTCAGCCATCCGCGCACACAGTTTTTTTAAAGATCCGCATTCTTCAATGGGGCCGATGACGGCCAGCATGGGCCTGGCCCTCTATCCCCAGCATGCCGCCTCTGCAGCGGAGTTGATCGAGGCGGCCGACACCATGCTCTACGAGGCCAAACAGAGTGGAAAAAATCGCCTGCGGGTGTTTGGCGATACCCGGTGAGCGAAGGATTTTTAAGTGCTATCCAAGGGCTTCTGCTCTGGAAAGCATCCAGATTGATACACTAGCGCAAGGAGCGAGATACCATGGCATCCCAGACCGTACTTGTCGTAGACGACAATGCCCTCAACCGCAAACTGCTGGAGGGAATGCTGCAGATCGTCCAGGCGGAGATGGTCGCCGCCGAGGACGGCGCCGAAGGGGTTCGTCTGGCAAAGGCCCATCGGCCCGACCTCATCCTGATGGACGTGCAGCTCCCCGATATGGACGGCTTTGAGGCCATCACCGAGATGCAGAAGGATCCGGACCTGGCCGAGATCCCCTTCTTCTTCCTCACCGGTAACGTCACCAATGATCGCAGCAAGCAGGCCGAGGCTTGCGGTAGCCTCGGAATTATCCAGAAACCCATCGCCGTGGGGGCGTTTATTGAGACCCTTAAGCGGGTTTTAAACCGGAACGGTTGAGCCTTAGGTTCTGATTAGCCCTTGAATTTGTGGATGATTATTAGGCGCGGCCCATCATCCCCTTAATGGCCGCCGGCAGATCCGCCGGCATGACCACCATTTTGCCGTTTTGCGAGCCGGCCAGGGTTTTCAACGAATCCACGTAGCGTTCCCCCAAAATATAGGTCACCGGCAACTCGCGCTCGCCGATGGCCTCGCTCACCTTCTGAATGGCCCGCTGGCTGGCCTCGGCCAGCACCACCTTGGCCTGGGCATCGCGCTTGGAGGCCTCCAGGCGACCGTCGGCCTCCAGAATGGCGGCGGCCTTCTCCCCCTCGGCGCGAGTGACCGTGGCCCGGCGGCCGCGCTCGGCGGCAGCCTGCTCCTCCATGGCCTGCTGCATGGTCTGGGAGGGGTTGATGTCCTGGATCTCCACCGTCTTGAGCGTGATACCCCAGTCTGAGATATCGTCTGAAATAGCGGACTTGAGCTTGGCCTTGATATGGTCGCGGGAGGAGAGGGCGTCATCCAGATCCATCTCCCCGACGATGGAGCGCAGGGAGGTCTGCACCAGGGTCTGGATGGCGATGCGGTAGTCCTCAATCCCGTAAACCGCCTTCTCGGGAGCGAGGATGTTGATGTAGGCCACGGCGTTGGTTACGATGACGGCGTTGTCGCGCGTGATCACCTCCTGGGAGGGGATGTCCAGGACGATGTCCTTGGTGGTCACCTTGTAGGCCACGGAATCGATGTAGGGCAGAATGATGTTGAGGCCAGGACCTAGGGTCTTATGAAATTTTCCCAGGCGCTGGACCACGTGCTTGCTGCCCTGGGGAACCAGGCGAACGCCCAGGAAAAGGGTAACTACGATGAGGGCGACCAGGGCCACCATGACGATGAAGGCATCCATATCAATCTCCTTATTTATTTGCGATTAAGCGTCTTGACCTTGAGGAGGGACGGGTTTGACGACGAGGGTGTTGCCCGAGATGTCGCTGACCGCCGCGCGTTCCCCGACTTTGATCTGGCTGTCGCAGCGAAAAGGCCACTCATCTTCGCCCAGGAGGGGGGTGGTGAAGCGCATACGCCCCAATCGATCACCCTCGGCGGCCTGAAGCACCAGGCCAATCTCACCGATCATGGCCTCCCGGGAAATGCCGGCGGTGGTGCGGTGGATCATGCGGGGTTTGAGCAGCTTGAACCACAGGAGGACAAAGCCGCACGAGGCCAGCGCCCATACAAAGAGCTGCAGGCTAAGACCGGTGTTCGGCATCACCCACAGCCAGATGCCTACGACCAGTCCGCCCAATCCGAACCACAAGATGGTCATGCTCGGCACAAAGAGCTCCACCATCATCAGGAGCATGCCGAAGATCAGCCAGTGCCAGTACAAGATGGCGTGTTTCATGGTTGAACTCCTCACTGTAGGGGCTTTAGCAGACTTGCAGCAGATTGAACACTAGTTAAAAATTGTTTTTTGGCAGGACCTTAGATAATTATCTGTAGTTTGGCAAGCACTCCCTAAAGCCCCCATCCGGCAATGGGGTTGGCGGGTTGCGCTCAAGGCCAAATTTCTTTATAATTCGCTCCACCTGAATCCTATCCGGTGTAATAAACGTCGAGGTGTTGGAAAGAAGTGGCCCCATGAGCGTTGACCTCTCCGTCGATATCGGCGGCCTCAAGCTGAAAAATCCGGTCATGACGGCCTCGGGCACCTTTGGCTACGGCCGCGAGTTCAGCCGCTTCATGGATCTTGAAACCTTGGGCGGCGTCGTCGTCAAGGGTCTCTCCCTGACCCCCTCGAGGGGCAATCCCCCGCCGCGCGTGGTGGAAACGGCCAGCGGGATGCTCAACGCCATCGGTCTGGAAAACGTCGGCCTGGCCGCCTTCATCAAAGACAAACTCCCCTACCTGCAACGTCTGGACACAGCCGTGGTGGTCAATATCTACGGCCAGACTATCGACGCCTACGCCGAATTGGCCGAGCGGCTGGAGGAATGTGAAGGGGTTGCCGCCCTCGAGGTCAACATCTCCTGCCCCAACGTCAAGGCCGGGGGGATCGCCTTCGGGGCCGATCCCAAGGCCGCTCACGCGGTGGTGTCTGCCATACGGAAGCGCACCCGCCTGCCCATGTGGGTCAAACTCTCCCCCAACGTGACCGACGTGACCACCATCGCCCGGGCCGCGGCCGATGCCGGCGCCGACGCCCTCTCTCTGATCAATACCCTCACGGGCATGGCCATCGACGTGGATACCCGGCGGCCCGTGCTGGCCAACATCACCGGTGGCCTCTCCGGGCCGGCCATCAAGCCCGTCGCCCTGCGCATGGTGTGGCAAGTGGCCCAGGCCGTTGATCTGCCCGTGGTGGGCATTGGCGGCATCATGACCACCGAGGACGCCCTCGAGTTCCTCATCGCCGGCGCCAGCGCCGTTCAGGTGGGCACGGCCAACTTCGTCAACCCCCGCACGGCGGTGGAGATCGTTGCCGGAATGCTGCGCTATTGTGAGGAGAACGGTCTGGTGCGCCTCGGTGATTTGACTGGCACTCTGGATGTATCGTTGCCTTTGACCTGATGCACAAGGTATGATGTCTTTCTCGGCAGCCCAGCCTTACCCAACTGCACTGCCGATTCGCATATCGCCAAACCCTGATCCGAAGCGTTCCGGACACGTGATTCCCCCTATTGAAGGAGGGCGGCGATGAGACCTCCTTTACGATGGGACAGACGCAGGTCTGGACACGTGCTTCCCAAGAATAATACCGTTCAAGTTGTTTTGTAGATAATTGAATGCGAGGGCCTCTGAAAGGCCCTCCAATGGAGGGTTGTGAATGTCCAAATATCTATCCGTCATAATTGCGATCGTTTTTTTGCTGGTGGGCAGCCTGGCCGTAGCAGGTGAGGTCGAGGTGCTCGGCGTGAAATTTCCCGAGGAGAAGGTCGTCGCTGGCAAAACCCTAAAACTCAATGGCGTCAGCTATCGAAAGGCCTTGGGTATCATCAAGGTCTACGCCGTGGGCCTGTATCTGGAGAATCCCACGAAAAATGGCGAAGAGGTGATCACCTCGGAGCAGGTCAAGCACCTCCACTTTCACTATTTGACCAGTAAAGCCACGGCCAAGAAACTGCAGGAAGGTTTCCTGGAAGCCATCACAAAGTGCAATCCACCTGAGCTGGTGGAAAAGCACAAGGATGATATCAATACTTATAAAAACTGGCTGGACAAGGACATGGCCCCGGGTCTTACCTCCACCTCCACCTACGTTCCCGGCGAGGGCCTCACCCTGGTTTACCAGGGCCAGGTCAAGGGTATTTTCGCCGATACAGAGTTCGTTCAGATGTACTACCGCTACAACTTCGGTGAGAAGGCCAACGCCAAGATCCGGGACGGGCTGCTGGGTTTGTAACCCAGGCCACTCGCGCAGCGCAGCACTATTATAAACCACAGGGCGGCCTACGTCGCCCTGTGGTATTTTTGTTTGTACGTTCACCAGATGTGGCTGAAAAAACGTAAAAAACCACTCAGGGTGCGAAACGTCACTCTTGCCGACCTAGTCTGGGGCCCTCCGGCTTTTGCAACAATTGGGCGAAGAAAACCAATATTTCCCAATGCGCCCTATGGTCGATGATCCGCTCTGGTCATGGGTCCAAAAAGCGGATATAACAAAATATATTTGTGCTAAAGTGGGTAAGGCCTTGGTTTTACACGCGGCCTTTTCCTTTTTACCCCTATTGATCGTGTATCAGATTTGGAGTCTGTGGATATATGGGACATTCGCCGCTGGAATGGTTTACCAACGAAGCCCTGTTGCACGAGTTGTTCGTGGGTCTGCCCACCATCGCTCTCATCGGCATTATTGTGGTTAGTATTGTGCTGCTCTCGAAGGGCGCGGATTGGATGGTCGACGGTGTTGTGGACCTGGCCGAACGAACCGGTATGCCGCGCATCGTCATCGGGGCCACCATCGTCTCCCTGGGGACCACCGCACCCGAGGCCTTTGTCTCGGTGATGGCTGCCTGGATGGGCAATCCCGGGTTGGCATTAGGTAATGGAGTGGGCTCCATCATCGCTGACACCGGCCTGATCTTCGGCCTGACCTGTATCCTCGCCGCGGTGCCCGTCAATCGCTTTATTCTCGACCGTACCGGTTGGGTGCAGGTGGGCTCGGCCACCCTTCTGGTGGTCATCGGCGTTTTTCTCCTCATGACCTCCAGCGCAGAGCCCGTCATCGGCAGGCCCATCGGCATCGCCTTTCTCGGTCTGCTGGTCGCCTACCTTTACATGACCTATTCCTGGGCCAGGAAGGGGGGCAGCCAGGCCATGGCAGGCCAGCAGGAGCTGGCGGGCGAGCCCCGGGATGTCTGGCTCTGCTCGGTGATGATCGCAGGCGGCCTTTTCCTGGTGATCATGAGTGCCCGCGTTTTGATACCCGCCGCCTCCGAGATCGCCGCGCGCATGGGGGTTCCCGAGGACGTCATCGCCGCCACCATGGTGGCCTTCGGCACCTCCCTGCCCGAGTTGATGACGGCCATCGCGGCCGTGCGCAAGGGCCATCCCGAGATTACCGTGGGCAATGTGGTCGGTGCCGACGTGCTCAACTGCCTCTTTGTCATCGGGGCCGCCGCCACGGCCAGACCCCTGGCCATTCCGCCCAACTTTTTCTACTTTCACTTCCCGGCCATGCTTTTCATTCTGTGGTCCTTCCGGGCATTTATCTCCATGAACAAGGATGGCCGCTTCAAGCGCTGGCAGGGGGTCTGGCTCTTGTCGGCTTACGGCATCTATGTCATCATGCAGTATGCGTTTAACGTGAACAGCCTCCACTAGGCGCCCCGGGCACCAGCTCGCTATAGTCCCGAAGATACTCGTCTCAAGATAATTGCCGCTCACTAGGATAAAGCGCCACATTTTTCCGGTCCCAATAACCCTCCTTCACCACCCATATGCAACAGCCGGCTCGACGATCGGGTTGAGTCGCGGCTGGAAGAAAGCTAGGTCCGTATGCGTTTTCAACAGGCGATCGTCGACCTCACCAAGGCGCTCATCCGCATCCCCTCGGTGCACTCACGTCCCCACGAGATCCAGCGCTGCGCCGGCTTTATTGAAGCCTGGCTGGGGGAACGCAACATAGCCTTTCAACGCAGGGAGATTAACGGAACACCCTCCCTCCTCGTCCTTCCCCAGTCAGATCACGTCCAGGTGCTCTACATGGCCCACTTCGACGTGGTCGAGGTGGACGACGAGCGCCTCTTCCAACCCCGCGAGGAGAACGGCAGGCTTTACGGCCGCGGCGCCATCGATGACAAGTATGCGGTGGCCCTGGCGCTGATCTTTTTCAACGAACATCTCAAGGCCCTGCGTGCCGTCGGCAAGGATCAGGTCGACATGGGCTTCGGTCTGCTGCTTACCGGGGATGAAGAGGTGGGCGGCGCCAACGGCGCCGGGGCCGCCGTGGACGACCTGAACGTCGATTTTTTTCTGGCGCTGGACGGTGGCGGGCCGGAGCGCATTGTCACCAAAGAGAAGGGTTTTCTCCATCTGGAGTTGACGGCCAAGGGTAGGGCGGCCCATGGCGCACGGCCCTGGCTGGGCGCGAATGCCTTCGACCGTCTGTTGATCGACTACCGGGCTATTCAACAACTTTTTGAAGACGAAGCCGAGGGCCCTGGCGGTGATCACTGGCATAAAACCCTCGTGCTTAGCAATTGCACTGTGGGCGACGGCGCCATCAACAAGGTTCCCCATAAGGCCATTGCCACCCTGGATATCCGCTATACCGAAGGGGAGGATCCGGATCTCCTCATCTCCGCAATCCGTGCAGCCCTGACCTATTCAACCCTGAAGGTTCACGCCAAAGAACCGCTGTTTTTCAGTGCAGAATCCGCCTACCTCGACCTGCTGCTGAAGGCAGCTGACAAGGCAGTTACCGTCAGCGAGCATGGCGCTTCGGACGCTCGTTATCTCTCCTCAAGGGGCATCCCGGGCGTGGTCTGGGGCGCTGAAGGAGAGATGTCCCAGCACAGCGCCCGAGAGCACCTGGTGGTAGACAGCCTTGGACCGCTCTACGATTGTCTGAATCGCTTTCAAACCGCCGTGGCCGCAGGCGAGGGCGATTGATGCACTCCGGATCCATCGTTGCCGAGGGCTTGCAGGGGATCTACACCGACGGCACCCTTGGCGCCTTGGCTCTGAAGCCCTCGGGCTTTTGCATCATTGGGGCCTACCCCTTTGGATTAAGACCCTCATCGGCCTGAAACAACGCTTCAAGGGAAGGCAGAAAAATAGTTACCAAGGTTTTGTGGACCCATTGGGCATAGGCCTCGCTATCGGGATCCAGCTGAAGCAGCCAGGCGGCGCTTGCAGGTGTGCCCAAGTAGTAGGTGATCAATGCGTTGAAGCTGTCGGTAAAGCGACAGATCTCTTCAAGCGGCGCCTTGAGTTGCAGGGATGAAATCATCATCTTCCGAATCGCTTCCACCAGCCCGATAATTCGGGCCTGGCCGGGAACCGTCTCCACGGTTTCGACGGAGATATTCAGCAGTAAGATCCGGTAGATCCAGGGTTGCTTTTGGGAGAAATCGATCAGGCGGCGGACGTACAAAGAGAAGCCCTGGAGACGCTCCATGCGGCTGACTTCGAGAACGGCATTTTCGCATGCCTGATATAGGTCGGCGCATATTTTCTCAGCCACGGCGTCAAACAGGTCCGCCTTGGTGGGGTAGTAATAGCGGATCAACCCATGGGGAAAGCCCCCCTCCTTGGCGATCATGCGGATACTGGCCGCCGTATAGGCTTTCTCGGCAAAAATCCGGCAGGCCGCCTTCAATATGGCGGTCTGAGTCTGTTTGGGGTCGCGCTTCTGTTTTTTCATCACCTGACCGGCACTTTCCAGAGGGCTTTTTTAAGTTGAACCATTATCGATAGCCGAGGCTACCATGGGAGGTTTTGCGCATTCAAGTAAAATTTTGTACGAGTGTACAAATATATCTTGACATGATTTACGGCTTGTGAAATGTTTTGTACAACTGTACAAAATCATCTTGTCCAGAGGGCGTAGCTCAGTCTTGCCACCTGAAACTGGCTCATGTTTATTGATCTGCTGCAAACGCGTTGTAGAGGAGGCCCCCATGATCACCCGTCAGGAGATTGTTCAGCGCGCCCATGCCCATGGCTTTGAAGATGTGGGTTTTACCACGGCTGAGCCTTTTGACAGCCACAAGACTTTTCTTGAAAACCGCAAGGACGAATACGGCTGGGTCGAGGAAAGAGGCCTTCACCTCATGGAAGGCATTGACCCGAAAAATATCCTTGCCGATGCCAAGACCGTCATTGTCCTGATGGAAGTCTATTTCCGCAACGCCTATCCCCGGGTGATGGAGGGCCATTTCGGGCGCTGCTACCTGGATGATGACCGCGTAACAAAAGATGGGCTCGCCTTGAGGATCCGTGCGTTCAGGGAGGATCTAAGGGCCCACGGGATTCAGAGCAAGGTCCCCTTTCATCTTCCCCACCGGGTGGCGGCCGCAAGAGCCGGCATGGGTACCTTTGGCAAAAACTGCCTCTTTTACTCCAATAAGACGGCCCGCAAAAGCTCCTGGGTGTTGCCCATTGCCGTTGTGATTGACAAGAGATACGCGCCCGACGAACCGACCCTTGAGATGGGGTGCCCGGACTGGTGCCGAAATGCCTGCATCGCCGCATGCCCCACCCGTGCTTTGAAGGGCAATGGCACCATTGATCCGCGGCGCTGCATCTCCTACCTCACCTATTTTGGAGAAGGCCTGACACCGGAGGAGCTCCGCGCCCCCATGGGCCTAATGGTCTATGGCTGCGATCGCTGCCAGGAGGTATGCCCCCGCAATGCCCCTTGGCTGGCAAAGTCCAAACCACCCAACCCCAGGGCGGCTGCCAAAGCGGAAGATTTTAGCCTTTCCCAGTTGCTCCACATGGATACGGCCTATTTTAAACAAAGAATTTGGCCGCATATGTTTTATGTGGATGCCAAGGAGATCTGGCGCTGGAAGATGAATGTCGCCAGGGTAATGGGAAATACCCAGGACAGGGATTTTGTCCCGGATTTGATCACCGCCTTTAAAGCCAATAGTGATGCGCGTGTAACCGGCATGATCGCGTGGTCTCTGGGGCGGTTGGGCGGCCAAAAGGCGAGCGATGCCCTAGTGGATTTCAAAAAAGATAGCACGGGGGTGGTGCACGCTGAAATTGTCAATGCACTGGCAGCAGACACCTCCAATCGAAACGCTTGACAGCCGTCGGCCATTCGCTAAGGTATCCCCAATGATACAAAAGCAGGAGGGCTTGAATGTCAGATCCGATCTTCAGATGAGCAGATGATGGGGATGGCTCAGAAGCGAGGGGTCGTCTGATGCCTATCCAGAAACGGCTCCGCTTATATGGCGCGTTCACCCCAAGGTTGCATTCATTGGGTGACAAATCCTAAACCGTCCAAAAGCGAGGGAGATAAGAATGGAAAGCATTAAAAACATTTGCGTAATCGGTGCCGGCAACATGGGGCACCAGATCTCGACCCTCTGCGCCTTACATGGGTATGCGACCACATGCACGGACATCAACGCCGAAGTATTGAGTAAGGCGGACGCCTTTGTGGATCAGTACCTGGCCGGAAGAGTGAAGAAAGAGAAGCTGTCCGAGAGCGAGGCCGCCCGGGCCCGCGGATCTATCCGGTTTACAGATAATTTGGCGGATGCCGTCGAGGCGGCCGACTACGTCATCGAAGCCGCCGTCGAAGTTCTGGCGGTCAAACGGAAGCTGTTTGCAGAGGTGGATCGCCTGGCGCCGGATCACGCCATTATGGCCACCAACAGCTCGGCCATCGTCAGCTCACGCATCGCCGATGCCACCCGGCGTCCTGACAAGGTGATCAACCTGCACTTCTTCAACCCCGCACTGGTGATGAAGTTGGTAGAGGTGGTCCAGGGCCCCCACGTCTCCGACGAGACCACAAGGGTGTCCATGGACCTGTGCCGTTCATTGGGCAAGCAGCCGGTCCACGTCAAAAAAGAGGTGGAGGGTTTTCTCCTCAACCGCATCTTCCTGAGGATCTTCAAAGAAGCCCTGTGGATGCTGGAGATGGGCGTCGCCTCGGCCGAGGATATCGACGCGGCCTGCGTTCACGGCGCCGGGCACCCCATGGGGCCATTCGCCCTCATGGATCTCACCGGCATCGATCTCTACCATACCATGTGTATGGAAAAGTTCAGAGAAACCGGTGAACTCGCCGATTTGCCCTCGCCGCAGGTCGTTGAGCGTTTTGTCGACGGCGCCTATGGGCAGAAGAGCGGTAAGGGCTGGTACGATTATACCAAGTAAACCCTATGGTTGGGAATAGGACACGGCATGGCCACTACATTCGTGAGTGAAAGAAACCTAAAGTTTCTCCTTTACGAGGTGTTTGACGCGATCGCATTGACCGAACACGCTTTTTACGACGCCCACAGCCGCCAGACCTTCGACATGGTCCTCGAGGCCACGCTGAAGATGGCCAAGGATATCTGCCTGCCGACCCTCAAGGAAATGGACGAACATCCGCCCGCGCTCGCGGACGGCGCGGTGAAGGTGCACCCCTCCGTACGCCGGTTCATGCGTGAGTGCGGGGAGGGCGGGTGGATCGCCGCCGGGTTCCCTTATGAACTCGAGGGGGAGCAGCTTCCTCACATGGTCAACTGCGCCTGCCGCTATATTTTTGCGGCGGCCAATTACTCCATCAGCGTTTACCCCTTTCTAACCGCTGGAGCGGCCAGCCTGATTGCAAGCTACGGCAGCGAGGAACTACGGGGTGCTTACCTGCCCAAGATGCTGGCTGGCAGTTGGCAGGGGACCATGGCCCTCACGGAACCCCAGGCGGGCAGTTCCCTGGCCGATATCGTTACCGAGGCAGTCCCCATCGAGGAGGCCGCAGTGACTGCGGGCGCAACGGGTGCGGGCCACTACTGCATTCAGGGAAAGAAGATTTTTATTTCCGCGGGCGACCATGACGGCGTAGACAATGTCGTTCACCTGCTTTTGGCCCGGATCGCAGGCGCACCAGCAGGTGTAAAAGGCATCTCGTTATTTGTGGTGCCCAAGATGCGTTTAGGTGCGGATGGCGCGCTGATACCCAACGATGTGGCCGTGTCCCAGATCTACCATAAGCTCGGCTACCGCGGCTGTCCCCTCACCGAGCTGGAGTTCGGCCAACAGAATGACTGCCGGGGAATCCTTGTGGGCGAGCCCCACAAGGGGCTCTTCTACATGTTCCAGATGATGAACGAGGCGCGTATCGAGGTGGGCGCCGGGGCCGCCGCCATCGCCCAGGCCGCTTACGGAGCGGCGCTGGAATACGCCCTCATGCGGCCCCAAGGGCGTCCCCTGACCGACAAGGACCCGGCCCGTCCCCAGATTCCCATCGTCCAGCATGCCGATGTGAAACGGATGCTGCTCTTCCAGAAATCCGTGGTGGAGGGCGGCCTGTCCTTGATCATGCAGTGCGCCCGCTACATCGATCTCGAGACCGTGTCTGAAAGCGGCGCTAAAGAGAAGTATGCCCTCCTGCTGGACCTGTTGACGCCGGTGGCGAAAACCTATCCCGCGGAGATGGGGATTCTCGCCACCAGCCAGGCCATTCAGTGTTTTGGGGGCTATGGCTATTGTGAGGACTTCCCCGTGGAACAATACTACCGGGACGTGCGCATCCACCCCATCCACGAAGGCACCACCGGTATCCAGGGGATGGATCTGCTGGGACGCAAAATCACCATGCACAAGGGCCGCGCCCTGACCTACCTGCTCGAAGAGATACAGCCGGTCATCGCTAGCGCGAAGGGCTGTGAGAATCTTTCCACCCATGCCGACGCTTTGAACGAGGCCCTTGGGCTGCTAAAAAGCGTGCTCGCCCATCTCAAAACCACTGCCGAGAGGGAAGGCGTCGAAGCCTACCTGGCGGACGCCACCGTGTTCCTGGAGTTTTTCGGCATCATCACCATCGCCTGGCAGTGGCTGCTTCAGGCTCAGCGTGCGGTCGACCTCGAGAAGGGTGCCAGAAAAAAAGCAGAGCGTCGTTTCTACGCCGGTAAGCGCCAAGCCTGCGACTACTTTTTCAAATATGAGCTGCCGAAAATATTCGCGCTCTCAAGGACCTTGATGGATGGATCCCGGCCGACCCTGGCGGTGGTCCCTGATGAGCTGTGACACACCCGGTGGGGCCCCTCTACCTTCACAAGAATATGAGCATGGATATATTCGTGGCACTGGATGGATTAGATACACAAGGAGCACTTGCGGAATGAACCAGCTTGATCTGATAGCGGAACGGGTGGACTCAGAAGGGTAGGGCGATTGCGCTTCGATCGTAGCTGCAGCCGGGTGTTTGGCCGCTGCCATGCTTGACAAGTCGCTAATCTGGGAATGGGTTCAAAAAAAATGCGTCCTTTTGTAAAATATCTCGTCTCCTGCAGTAGAGGGCTCATTGAGAGTGAAAAATAACTTTACTATAAGGAGACGAATGATGAATGCCAAATTACCCAAGCAGCAAGAAAATTCACCCCGCCACGTTGATATTGACTTTCTTTTTCTTGATTTGAATACCTGCACCAGGTGTCTTGGCACCAATGAGAATCTTGAAACCGCCATCGACTCCGTAAAGCAAGTGTTGATGCTCACCGGTGCTCAATTGAATGTCAACAAGGTGCTGATTGACTCTGAAGAAAAAGCGCACGCTCACCAGTTTCTCACCTCACCCACCATCCGCGTCAATGGCCGCGATATTGCGCTTGAAACAAAAGAGAGCCTCTGTGATTCGTGTACTGATTTGTGCGGCTGCGAAGAGGGGACAGAGTGCCGTATCTGGGTGTATCAAGGACAGGAATACACAGAGGCACCCGTGGCAATGATCGTAGAAGCGATTCTGCAAGAAGTTTACGCAGCGCCCCAGAAACCGACGATGGCTTCGGTAAAATTCGAAGAAGTCCCCAAAAACCTGCGAGATTTTTTTGCCGGGCAGGCAATTCAAGCAGCGAATACAGCATCATCCTGTTGCCAGGCTGAAAAAATGGATGCTTGTTGTGAACCATTGGATAAAGCTGATTGTTGCGGCGAAGTTTCTCAAACCGGTAGCTGTGGGTGCCAGTAACCAGAATTCATACAGCAGCAAGCCGGCAAGGTGCCATTAAAAGCCGGTTTGTTGCTTTAACCTTATAGTTTGCAACGCTGGTGTTAATCTATGGAGTATCTGTTAAATGAAGACCAGCAAGGCTCTTGAAAGTCACCGTTGGGGAGAGTACCGAACAACCTTGTACCGGTTTATTCTGGCGCGGGTAAAAGACTCGGCAGTGGCCGAAGATATTGTCCAGGATGTTTTAATCAAGGTCTATCAACGCATAAACACTTTGAAAGACAAAGAAAAAATACTATCGTGGATGTATCGGATAACCCGAAATACCCTCATTGATTATTATCGCTCAAAGCGATCAACGGAAGAACTTCCTGACTGGATCGAACAACCCCAACCCGAAAAAGAGAGAGTGATCAGGGCGGAATTATCCTCATGTCTTGACCTGATGGTTGAAGAGTTGCCCGACAAGTATCGTAAGGCTGTTCAAATGTCCGAGTTTGAAAATAAAACTCAACAAGAAGTGGCTACAATAGAAGGTATCTCCCTATCTGGTGCGAAATCAAGAGTGCAAAGAGGCAGAACCTTACTAAAAACCATGCTGCATGACTGCTGTCAAATTGAGCTCAATAAGGATAATCAAGTGCTTTCATATGAGAAAAGGGATCATGATTGCAAGTTTTGCTAAATTTGAACTTTTTACCTCCTTGACAGATGAATTCAGCGCTGGGGAGACGCATTAGGTCTATATCCTAAAGATTTTCCACCTACTTTTCTAATGGGTTCTCTCGGATGACGGCTTTGGCACACCTTTTTCGTGGCATTTGGAAAACAATCCTGATAAGCAGAATGCCTTTTCAAGATTGCCTTTCCATTGCTTAAAAGAAGCAACACAACGGCTTGCTGCCGCCAACGACGAAACCGCGCATCCGCTCAGAAAAGAGATCGCAAAGGGAAAATCAGTGATTCGGACCATTTTCCTGCTGGCATTGCTAGCCGCCTTTCCGCCCTTGTCTACCGATATGTATCTCCCGGCGATTCCACTGCTCAAGGAGCAGTGGCAACAGCCGCTGGTGGTGGTCAATTTGACCTTGGTCTGCTTTTTTCTCACCTATTGCCTCCTCATGCTGTTCTACGGGCCGCTCTCCGACCGCTTTGGGCGGGGCCGGCCGCTT